>JAZDIA010000040.1:0-9260 GCA_043805375.1 Pseudomonadota bacterium | reverse complement strand
GCGGTTAAGGGTTGGAAAATTCGTGGCCTCTTGATTTCTCGTCATATAGCCTCTTGTTTGGTTGGGAAAAAGCTGAATGTCTCCCGTAGCTAACTTTTTTTCCATTGTCGTTTGTCCTTTAATTATTTTGTTTGGGCTCAGCGAGACCACCCCGCCGAACGTCCGAATTGTTCGGCGCCGACAGGCGTCCGCACCAATGAGCGGTTATGTTTCAAATTGCCACCGCTTGCCATGGGATGAAGCCTTTATCGTGCGGATTGGGATGGGCATATTGGGCATCCGCAACACTTGAAAGGGCAGCATGGTCGATCGGAAATGTGGCGAAGGGACTATGGTAGCAATCCAGTGCGAGAGCGTGGGCCCGCGCGCGCTTAAGGACTCCGACTACGCTAAGCGCGCGACACGTGTCTTTCGTGACTTTCCTTTCCCCCAAGTAACCATGGCCCGTCAGAGCAACGGTCTGATTCGACTGTAGCGCAAGGACGAAGCCGAATGATCCGAACATCGCCTTCGATACAGTGAAACTGTCGATCCAGTTCCAGTCTCCCGAGTTGTTGTAAACGACGATCATCGCGGGCCATTTACCTTCGGCGGACCGTTTGATTTGTGGATAGCCCTCTTCCAGTAGTCCCTGCACGCGATCCGAAGGCGCGATGGCCCCAGGAGATTGCCGGGAGCCCCAAGTCTCGGCTAGGTGCTGTTCCTCGGGGCTAGGATCAAGCTGTTTGACCTCGGTGATCAGGGTCACTCCGCCGAGCGTCAGCCGGTAGTCAGCCGTCTTCGCAGTGCCTTCCGGAATGCGCACGTACTCGACGCATTTCTGCGCGCAGAGCTCTTCAAATAATTCTTCTGAGATGGTGCGCGTGCTCATCGTCGGTTCTTTGAAACATAACAAGAAGTCGCCCCCTTCAGTGGGGGCTTATAAGACCCCAACAGCGGGGTCGAGCATGGCCAGCTTACGCCTAAGTCCTTGTTTCCTCAACCGCGTCAACCGGGATGGGCACCTATAGGTCTACGCGGTATCGGCGTCACCGTGGCATGCCATGCGGTCACCATGTTTACGGGGGCAGATAACTCGGAAATATTCAACCAGGAAAAGCGGAACATTTGGCTTACGCGAGTCGGGCAATAGGTGAGGGTGTTGGCGTTAGTCGGTGACAAACAGCGACTGCCAACGCGCACCTTGAGCGGTCGTTGACACTTGCCGATGCCGGGCGCCGGGACGTTCGTTTCGAACCCGAGGCGCACGGCAGACGCAGCGTCCGGCTCTCCGCAACAATCGGAAAAGCCGGTGGTTGCAAGCTGCGTCACATGGTTCTACAATGTGTATGAAACACAAAAAGGATACACATCATGCGCACCAACATCGTAATCGACGACAAGCTGATGAAGGACACGCTTCGGGCGACCGGGTTGAAGAGCAAACGGGACGCGGTGGAGCTTGGGCTGCGTACCTTATTGCGGCTGCGGCAACAAGAGGAGATACGGCGCTTTCGCGGCAAGCTCAACTGGCAAGGCGACCTTGACGCGATGAGGACCGACGGGTGATTTTGGTCGATTCCAGCGTTTGGATCGACTACTTCCGGGGAACCGCGACGCCACAGGCGGAAAAACTGGAATCGCTGCTCGGTACCGAGCCGATTGCGACGGGCGACCTGATCTTGACCGAGGTGCTGCAAGGCTTTGTCGGCGACCGCGACTTCAACCAGGCCAGGAAGCTCCTGACTTCGCTGGTGGTCGTGGACCTGGCGGGGCAGGACATAGCCATTCAAGCCGCGAGGAACTTTCGCGCGTTGCGAGCGCTCGGGGTAAGCGTGCGCAAGACGATAGACACGGTGATTGCCACGCGCTGCATCGAGAACGGCTTGCCTCTTCTGTACAGCGACAGGGACTTCGATCCATTCGTCGAGCACCTTGGTCTGCGTTCAGCGCTGCCCGGAATCTAAATCCAACCATGCACGACAAGCTCATCGCGGTCGAAGCCGACATCACCACCCTGGAGGTGGATGCCATTGTCAACGCCGCCAACAACTCGCTCCTGGGCGGCGGCGGCGTGGACGGCGCGATCCACCGCGCCGCCGGACCCGAGCTGCTCGCCGAGTGCCGCACGCTCCAAGGCTGCGCCACCGGGCACGCCAAGATCACGCGCGGCTACCGCCTGCCGGCCAAATACGTGATTCACAGCGTCGGGCCGGTATGGCAGGGCGGTTCGCAGGGGGAGCCCGAACTGCTTGGCTCCTGCTACCGCGAGAGCCTGGCACTGGCGCTCGCGCACGGCGCGAGCAGCATCGCCTTTCCCGCGATCAGTTGCGGCGTCTACGGCTATCCGCCGCAGCAGGCAACGCGCATCGCGCTCGGCGAGTGCGCGCAGTTCGCCGCGGTCGAACCGCAAATCGAGAAAATCGTGTTCGCCTGCTTTGGCGCCCAGATGCTGGCGCTATACCGGGCGGAACTCGCGAGGCTGTAACATGGCGGTCACCGTGACCGTCATCGATCCCAGACCTTCGCCGCTGGCGCGCTACCTGCTGCTCGCCTATATGCTGTTGGTCATTTACGCCAGCCTCCACCCGTTCTCCGGCTGGCACGATCAGGGCGTGAGCCCATTCGCCTATCTCGCCGGCGCCTTGCCGCGCTACATCACTGCCTTCGATCTGGTGACCAATTTCGCCGCCTATCTGCCGCTGGGGTTTTTCGCGCTGCTGGCGCTGCACCCGCTCGTGCGCGGCACGCCCGCGTTCGCCGCGGCCGGCCTGGCCGGCTGCTTCTTGAGCCTCGGGCTGGAAGCGCTGCAAACCTACCTACCCAGCCGCATCCCGTCTAATCTCGATCTCGCGACCAACGGCCTGGGCGCCTTCGCCGGCGCCGGCCTGGCGCTGCGCTTCGGGGTCGGCCTGCTAGGCAGCGGCAAAATCCACGCGCTGCGATATCGCTCGATCCTCGCAGGCCACCAGTACGACCTCGGCCTGGTGCTGCTCGCGCTATGGCTGTTCACCCAGCTCAACCCCGAGACCCTGCTGTTCGGCAACGGCGATCTGCGCGAGCTGCTTGAGCCTGCGCCGAGTGTCCTGCATCCGGCCGAAGTGTTCATCCAGATGGAAGCCATGGTCGCCGCCTGCAACCTGATCGCGGTCGGACTGTTCGCCTCCGGCCTGACGCAAGACGATCTGCCGCTGCGGCGCCTGTTGCTGGCTTTCCTCACGGTCGCGCTGGCGCTGAAGACGGTCGCGGTAGGCGTCCTGCTCAAGGCGCAGAACGTGTTCGTCTGGCTTACGCCGGGCGCGCTTCTCGGCCTGGCTAGCGGCGCGGTAATGCTGATGCTGGCGGTGGCGCTGCCGCGCGCCGCGCGCCTGGCGCTGGCGGGGCTGCTGCTGATGGCCGCAACCGTGCTGGTCAACCTTGCGCCCGAGAACCCTTATCTCGCCGATGCCCTGCAGCAATGGCCGCAAGGCTATTTTCTCAACTTCAACGGGGTGACGCATCTGGTGTCCCTCGCGTGGCCGTTCGCCGCGCTGTTTTTTTTGATGCTGCTCGCGCCGCGTCTGGCCGAGAAGGATCGCGGCAGCCCCGACCGGCTATAATTCAGCGTTCGTTGACGCAGGCATGCCGGCGGGCGGCGAGCGAGCGCATCGCCTGGGCGCGGCCGCAGGAACTGCCGATCATCGTGGTGCCCGGCGCGGATCATTTTTTCACCGGCGGCTGCATCTCATCAAGAACATCATCAGGGGCGCGTGGCAGCGCTAAAGGATCAGATGACCATACCCGTCACCACCCAATCCATCCGCGCCGCCGCCGCCCTGCTCGCGGGTAAGGTGATCGACACCCCCTGCCTGTATTCGCGCACCCTGTCCGAGATCACCGGCGCCGAAGTTTATCTCAAGTTCGAGAACCTGCAATTCACCGCTTCGTTCAAGGAACGCGGTGCGCTCGTCAAGCTGCTTTCGCTCGCGCCGGACGAGCGCGCGGCAGGCGTGCTCGCGGTTTCCGCCGGCAACCACGCGCAAGGCGTGGCCTACCATGCCAGGCGCCTCGGCATCCGCGCCGTCATCGTCATGCCGCGCCACACGCCACATGTGAAAGTGGAGCGCACCAGCGCCTTCGGCGCCGAAGTGATCCTTGCCGGCGACAGCTTCGACGAGGCCAGGGAACAGGGTCTCGCGCTCGCCGCCCTGCGCAAGTTGAGCCTCGTCCATCCTTATGACGACGAGCGCGTGATCAGCGGCCAGGGCACGGTGGCGCTGGAAATGCTCGCGCGCGAGCCGCAGTTGGAGATTCTGCTCGTGCCCGTGGGCGGGGGCGGGCTGATCGCCGGCATGGCAGTCGCGGCCAAGGCCGCCAAGCCCGGCATCGAGCTTTTCGGCGTCGAAAGCGAAAACTTTCCGTCGATGTATTGCGCGCTGCGCAAAGAGACGGCCAATTTCGCCGCCAACACCATTGCCGAGGGCATCGCGGTCAGGGAGCCGGGCGCGCTCACCCTGCCGATCGTGCGCGAGCTCGCGAACGGCATCCTGCTGGTCGGTGAAGGCGAGATCGAGCACGCCATCGTGCTACTGCTGGAAATCGAGAAGACGGTGGTCGAGGGCGCGGGCGCTGCCGGCCTAGCCGCGCTGCTTGCCCATCCGGCGCGCTTTCGCGGCAGACGCGTGGGCATCGTGCTTTCGGGCGGCAACATCGATCCGCTGATGCTGTCGGTCATCATCGAGCGCGGCATGGTGCGCGCCGGCCGGCTCACCCGGCTCACGGTCGAGCTGCGCGACCTGCCCGGGGCGCTCGCCACGGTCACCGCCTGCCTTGCCGGGGCCAATGCCAATATCGAGGAAGTGCACCATCAGCGCGCGTTCACCAACCTGCCGCTGCAAACCGCCGAAGTCGAGTTCGTGCTGCAGACGCGCAACCGCGAGCACGTCGAGGAGATCATCCGGACACTGCGCGCCGCCGGCTTCGTCGCCCGGACCCAGGGTGCATAGGCGCCGCGCGCCGCATTCGACCTGGGCGTTTCCTGCAGCCGGGCGCACGATGCCTGCGCCACCGGCGCGCACGTCTTCGGCGACGAACGCGTGCCTGCGGCGCAGGTGCACGCGGCTTTCATCGCGGCGCTGAGTGGCCTCTACGCCAAGGTGCAAAACGCCGCGACGATCGCAGCGCAGATTGCGCTTTAGGTTTTCTTGCGTGCCGGCGTGCCGAGCAGTTCCTCCGGCTGCGCTAAGCCGGGGACTTTTGCAGCACCAGCAGCTGGCCGGGCAGTGCCTGCGCGCCATGTTTGCGTATGGCCACATCCTGGCAGCTGCGCTGGGCCAGGTCGCACTCGCACGCGAGCTTCCTGACGTAGGCAAGCGACTGCGAATAGCGGCCGCTTTGTTCCAGGCGGTAACTGTCGCAAGCCTGGCTCGGCTGCTCGATCGAGAATGCGAACCAGCCGCCGGGGCGCAGCACCCGCGCCACCTCGCTGAAAATCCGGCCGATGTCGCCGATGTAGATCAACACGTCGGCCGCCACCACGAGATCGAAGATCGAGCTCGCCTGCAAGGGCAAGTACTGACCGATCTCGGCCTGGACAAGTTCCCGGTAGCAGCCGCGGCCGCGCGCGATCTCGAGCATCTTCGGCGCCAGGTCCACGCCCACCAGGCGCCGCGCCAGGTCGCGCAGGCAGTCACCGCATAGTCCGGTCCCGCAGCCCAGGTCGAGAATATCCATTTTCCCCGGCGGCGACAGTTGGCGCACGACGTTGCCGAGGATTTCCGGAATGCGGTAATCGAGCGTATCGACCAGGTGCCGGTCGAACTGCTGCGCGAAACCGTCGAAGGTCGCGCGCACATAGGCCGGCGGTGCCTGCGCCGTGTTTGCGCCCTGCGCCGCATCGAGCAGATGCTGGAACACCACCCGATCCAGGCCCTGGGCCAGCGCCTGGACGTAGCAGGCTTCGGCTTCGCCGGCTTTGCCCAGTTGCTGCAGCAAGCGGCCAAGATTGAGATAAGGCTGGGATAGTCCGGGCTTGAGGGCAATGGCGCGGCGGTAGCTCGCCTGCGCCTCCTCCGCGCGCCCCATCAACTGCTGCGCCGCGCCCAGGTTGTTGTGTGCCTCGGCGTGGCGCGGATCCAGCGCCAGCGCGGCGAGATAATGCCGCTCCGCTTCGGCCCGCTTGCCCAGCTCCTTGCACGCGTTGGCGAGCTTGTAATGCGCCTCGGAGTGGCCGGGGCGCAACTCCAGCGCGCGGCGCAGCTCGCCCTCGGCGCCAGCGAAGTCGCCGGCATCGAGCAACTGCACGCCGGCGGCGAAGCGCGCTGCGGCTGCGTTGGCGCGCATTAACCGCTCAAACCCGGGGCGCTGCAGGCGCGCGCCTGCAGCCGTGCGGTAATGTTGTGCATTCGCTCACCTCGTTTTATGCTATTTTTTGCGTTCAGCCTTCGATTGATCATCCCCGATTTCCCATGAGCCCGCAAGCCAACGCCAAGCTGTTCGCCCCCTGCCCGCGCGGCCTGGAAAGCGCGCTCGCCGCCGAACTCGCCGGACTCGGAGCGAGCGGGGTGCAGAGCGTCGCCGGCGGCGTCGCCTTCGAGGGCGACACGGGCATCATCTACCGCGCCAATCTGGAAAGCCGCATCGCCACGCGCGTGCTGCTGCGCCTGTTCACCCTGCCTTACCGCAGCGAAGAGGACATCTACCGCGCCGCCTATGAGTTCGACTGGCCGCAGCAGTTCGACGTCGGGCGCAGTATCCGCGTCTACCTCACCGCGCAGCGCTGCCCGCTGAAAAGCCTGGACTTCCTCACGCTGCGCATCAAGGACGCGGTATGCGATCGCTTCAGGAGCGCCGCCGGCAGCCGGCCCAACGTCGACACGCGCACGCCGGAAGTGCGCATCCACGCCTTCCTTGACGCCACGCAGTTCACGCTCTACCTCGACACTTCGGGCGAACCGCTGTTCAAGCGCGGCGCGCGCGCGGCCGCGGGCGAAGCCCCGCTCAAGGAAAATCTCGCCGCCGGCATCCTCAAGCTGAGCGGATGGCAACCGGGAACGGCGCTGCTCGATCTTATGTGCGGCGGCGGCACCTTCCTCGTCGAAGCGGCGCAAATCGCGCTCGATATAGCGCCGGGCAGCGCGCGCAGCTTCGGCTTCGAAAAACTGAAAAGTTTCGACGCGGCGCTGTGGCGCGAGCTGCGCGCCGAGGCCGAGGCGCGGCGCAAGCCGCTTGTGCCTCTGGCAATCTACGGCAGCGACCTCTACGGCGATACGCTTAAGCTTGCGCACGCGAACTTGCGCGCGGCCGGCGTCGCCGAGGCGGTGCAACTGAAACAGGCCAATGCGCTGGAGATCTCCGCCCCGGCCGCTACCGGCGTGCTGGTCACCAACCCACCCTACGGCGAGCGCCTGGGCGAGCAGCAGGAGCTGGCTGCGTTCTACCCCAAATTCGGCGACGCGCTGAAGCAGAAATTCGCTGGCTGGAATTGCTACATTCTCAGCGCCGACATGAATCTGCCGAAGCTGATCAAGCTGCAGGTGTCCAAGCGCACGCCGCTCTACAACGGCGCGCTGGAGTGCCGCCTGTTCGAGTACAAGATCGTTGCCGGCAGCATGCGCTGACCCAAGCGCGCCTGACGCAAGCGGTCCACGCTGCGCCTCAACCAATTTCTGGAGAGCAAGGCCGGTGGAGCGAATACCTCCGTTGATACCGGACATGCCTCGGGCCGACGATTTAATCGGGCTGCTGCCCGAAATCGACGAATATTGTTTGAGGATAGTCACGCAGCACCTCCCAGGCATCAAGCGCGAGCGCAAGCAATTATGTATTCTCTCGAACGCATAGGTTTGAAATGGGAAGACGTTCTTGAAGAAACTTAATCTCGGTTGCGGCGACAAGATTCTCCCGGGCTATATCAACGTCGATGTCGCACCGACCCGGCTCGGCAAGAAACCCGACGTGCTTTGCGATCTGCGCAGGCTAACGCCGTTCGAGGATGGCAGCGCGGACGAAATTCTGTCGGTTCACGTAATCGAGCACTTCTGGCGCTGGGAGGTTGTCGATATTTTGAGGGAGTGGATGCGGGTGCTGAAGCCCGGCGGCGTCATGTTCCTCGAATGCCCCGACTTGCTGTCGGCGTGTCATGAATTGCTGCAGAATCCGGATGGCGCTGCAGGTCCCGGGCAGGAAGGACAGCGCAGCATGTGGGTTTTTTACGGCGATCCTGCCTGGAGAGATCCGCTCATGAATCATCGCTGGGGTTACACGCCGCGCAGTCTCGCGCAGGTGATGCATGAAGCGGGCTTGGTGAATTTGCGGCAAGAGCCCGCTCAGTTCAAGCTGCGCGAACCGCGGGATATGCGCATCGTCGGCGAAAAACCTTCGAAGTAGCGGGGACAATCGAGCGGATGGAAAAAGCGCCAGCAAGGAACCTATGCAGTTCAATCCCTGGGAGCCTCGCGCCATGCGGCGCGTAGCTGAAAAATGATCGGATGGGCAGTCCCTGAAGCGGACGAGCTGGCCTCCTATCGGTATCGTTGCAAGATTCCGATGCGGGAGCTAGGCAGGATGGGTGTTGAATGCAGAATGGGGAAAGGAAGCATCACGGTTTGCTCCAAGCATTTCCTGCCACTCGAGGATGCCGTCAGGATCAAGAAAATATCCAAGATTGTCTACGACATCTCGGACGATCACTTCGGCGGCAGATGGGATGAGCATTACCGGACCATGATTGACATGGCGGATGCCATTACCTGCCCGACCGAAGCAATGGCGGGCAGAATCCTGGAGGAAACAGGGCGTGCAGCCCATGTGGTGACCGACCCCTATGAGTTCCAACGGGAAGAGCCGCAGATGCCTTCTGGCACGGTAACCAATCTCTTATGGTTTGGGCATCAGTTGAACCTGCCCGGACTGATTGCGCAACTGCCTAGATTGGGCAAGTGGAATCTGCGGGTTGTTTCAAATGCAGAAGGATATATCCCGTGGTCGCTGCAAACGATGTATAGGGAATTCGCAAATTGCGATGTCGTCATCATTCCGGTTCCCGGGGAAACCAGGAAGCAGGTCAAATCTCCCAACAGGATGGTGGAATCCATCCGACAGGGAAGGTTTGTGGTGGCGAACCCGATGCCTGCCTATGCCAAGTACGGCATGTGGCAGGGGGACTTGGTGGAAGGACTGGAATGGATTGCAGCGCACAAGGATGCTGCGCTAACGACGGTTTGCAACGCACAACGCGTTATCGAGGCATCTCACTCTCCGCGCGTCGTCGCGGAGCAATGGAAAAGGGTGTTCGAACGTCT
>JAZDIA010000039.1:0-2611 GCA_043805375.1 Pseudomonadota bacterium | reverse complement strand
GACCACGCACGACGCGACGGCTGCCTCGCCCATGGTGTGGCTGATGTCGAAACATTCGATCCGTTGCACGGCTTCCGCGCCGCCGAGGGCCTGCTGCAAGGCCTGCAGTCGCGCTTCCTGGTTCGCGTGCAGGCCGAGCTGTTGCTGCGCGCCCAGCGTGGCGTTTTTTGATGCCATAGCGAGCCACACGCGGCGCTCGCCGGCGGGGTTGACGATAATCCGCACCTTGTGGCCGGCGCGCTGGCTCAGGGCCGCCGCTAACGCATCGGCGGCGATCTTTTCGCTGACCATGATCAATGGTGGAGCGCCGCCGTTCAGGTAATGCTGGCCGATGAATGCCTCGATGACCTGCATCGGATCATGGCCTGAAGCATTGCGTGGAAAGAGGTTCTTGTCCCCAAGATGGTGGCCGCCGCGGATCATCACCAGGTTCACACAGACGATCTCGCCGGCGGAAGCACAGGCGATGATATCGATGTCGCGCGCCGACTTGCTGCTCACGAATTGCTTCTCGCGCACTTTGCGCAGCGCGCCGACCTGGTCGCGGCAAGCGGCCGCTTCCTCATAATCCAGACGCTTGGCTGCCTCATCCATGCGTGCAATCAGCCGCTCGATCGCCTGGTCGTCCTTGCCTTGCAGGAACAGTTCGGCCGCCTGCACGTCCTCAGCGTAGGCGGCCTCAACGATCAGGCCAACGCACGGCGCGCTGCAGCGGCGGATCTGGTGCAGCAGGCATGGACGGGAGCGGTTCTCGAAAACGCTGTCGGCGCAGGTGCGCAAACGGAACACTTTTTGCAGCAACTGGATGCTCTCGCGGACCGCACCGGCATTCGGGAACGGCCCAAAGTAGCGATGACGCCGCTCGAGGCTGCCCCGGTGGAAACCCAGGCGCGGGTAACGGTGCCCGGACAGCACCAGGTACGGATATGATTTATCGTCTCTAAACAATATGTTATAGCGAGGACTTAATGATTTTATTAAGTTGTTTTCAAGCAACAAAGCCTCTGCTTCGGAGCGCGTGACGGTCGTCTCTATGGCGCCGACTTGCCCGAGCATCACCTGGATGCGCGGCGATGACCCGCTTTGCTTCTGGAAATAGAAGGAAACGCGCTTCTTGAGGTCCCGTGCCTTGCCCACATAGACCGCCTCCCCGGCCGTGTTCAGCATACGGTATACGCCGGGCAGGTGCGGCAGGCCTGCTATGACTTCAGCCGGATCGAACACGCGGGAAGGCTGCAACGGCAATTGATTCGGAATCGAGCAATTCGCCGGCAATCCAGGGGCTGACGCAAGGCATTTCAGCGCGGTTTCAGGTAGTTGGAGATTTCGGCAAAGACCGATTCAAACATCGCCGGGGTGAGGCGGCGGGTCTGCGTATTATAACGGCTGCAGTGATAGCTATCATAAAGCGCGAGGCCATGCGGCTGTAGTAGAATTCAACCCTTTTTTGCAAGGTAGCTTTATGACGAAAGTAATCGCAACCGAAATCCGCGCGGGCAACCTGATCGAATGGGAAAAGCGCGTGTGGCGCGTGCTCAAATGTTATCACGTACACGTTGGCGGCCGCGGCGGCGCCTTCATGCAGGTGGAGATGAAGGACATCGAATCCGGCACCAAGACCAACACGCGCATCCGGACCGAGGATAAAATCGAGCGCGCGTACGTCGAGCCGCGCGAGATGCAGTACCTCTACAGCGAAGGCGAAAACTTCGTTTTCATGGACAAGGAAACCTACGAGCAGCTGAGCCTGTCGGCCGAGTTTCTCGAAGGCCAGAGCGGCTTTCTGCTGCCGAATACCGATGTCCAGGTCAACTTCCACAACGAGCGCCCGCTCGGCGTGCAGCTGCCGCCGTCGATCGTGTTGAGCGTGACTGAAACCGAGCCCAGCGTCAAGAACGCGACCGCGACCGGCTCGTTCAAGCCGGCGAAGACCGAAACCGGCATCACCGTGATGGTGCCGCAGTTCGTCGGTGAAGGCGAGAAAATCAAGGTCAACACCGATAACGGCGAGTACATGGAGCGCGCGTAGCTAGCAGCCTGTCGGACTTACGCCTTCGACAGGCTGCTGCCGCTTGCACCGGTCAGCGGTACAGCGGCAGTTCGCCGTCGTGCACGCCGATCACGCGCACTTCGGCTACCGCGGTCCGGTAGCGCGCGTCGCGCTGCAGTTGGGTCGTCGTTTCGGCGCCGCCGCGGCCATGAATGCGGGCGAGCCTGGCGAACGCGAGCGCCGACATCTCGTAGTCGAGCTCGGCCAGCAGCTGATCGGCATGTTCCGGGTTGTTGCACGCCAGCACCATGTCGCAGCCGGCCGCGAGCGCGGCGCGTGCGCGCTCGACGACGTTCCCCGCCCCGCTCGCGCCTGCCATCGACAAATCGTCGCTGAATACCATGCCGCAAAAGCCGAGCTGCTGGCGCAGGATCTGCTTGAGCCATATCACTGAAAACCCCGCCGGCTGGCTGTCGACATCGGGATAGACCACGTGCGCTGGCATGATGCCGCCGAGCCCGTTTTCGATCAGGCGGCGGAATGGCAGCAGATCGACCGCCTCGATGGTCGCGAACGGCCGGTCATCGACCGGGATCTCGTGGTGCGAATCGGCCCCGACGT
>JAZDIA010000038.1:0-10686 GCA_043805375.1 Pseudomonadota bacterium | reverse complement strand
GGCGGCGGCAACCAGTCGACCACCTCAATAACGAATAAGTCGACCAACCATTTTTGGGACACCCTGGTAAAGAACGTGCAGGACATCCTGCACGAAACCGACAAGATTCTTCCCGCGCCGGGACAGACGGGCGCGGCTGCGGCCGCAGCGCCGGCGACATCAGCCGCACCGGCGCAACAAGGAGCAAGCTTCCGCGAAGCGGCTTCGGTCATCGCCAACCCCGAGTCCGGAGTCCTGACGATACGCGCCACCTCGCGCCAGCATGAGAAGATCCAGGAATTCCTCGACCAGGTGCTCTCCAGCGCCAAGCGCCAGGTGCTGATCGAAGCCACCATTGCGGAAGTGCAGTTGAACAACCAATATCAGCAGGGCATAGACTGGTCGGCGGCGCGCCGTGGCTCGACCGGATTTACCTTCAATCAATCCGTAACCGGCACCACCACGGCATCGCCGACCGGCAGCATTTTCGTGCTCGGCGCTGCGGCGCCGAATTACGGCAATCTGCTCGCCTCGGTGCGCCTGCTCGAATCCTTCGGCAACGTGCGCGTGCTCTCCAGCCCGCG
This sequence comes from Pseudomonadota bacterium, assembly GCA_043805375.1. Lineage (GTDB taxonomy): Bacteria > Pseudomonadota > Gammaproteobacteria > Burkholderiales > SG8-39 > 2-12-FULL-64-23. The sequence continues at coordinate 10,123 of JAZDIA010000038.1, read as the reverse complement.
GCTGACGGTGCTCAACAACCAGACCGCCATTCTTAAAGTAGTGGACAACCAGGTCTATTTCACCATTCAGACCACGATCACCGCAGGCTCGGCGGGCGTCGCGCCAGTCAGCAATACCACCACCACGCCCAACGTGGTGGCGGTGGGTTTCATCATGAACGTGACGCCGCAGATCAGCGACGGAGACAGCGTGCTGCTCAACGTGCGCCCGAGCATCTCGCGCATCGTCGGCAATGTTCCCGATCCCAATCCGGACCTGGGTGCGGTCACCAGCAATATTCCGATCATCCAGACCCGCGAAATGGAATCGCTGATCAAAGTGAACAGCGGCCAGATCGCGGTTATGGGCGGGCTGATCCAGGACCGGATCAACGATCTGGAGGACAGCGTGCCCGGCGCGAATCGCATCCTCGGCATCGGGCGGCTGTTCGAAAACAAGAATCAGACGAACGCTAAGACCGAACTGGTGGTGTTCATTCGCCCTATCATCATCCGCGATGCCAGCATCGACGGCGATTACCGCGGCTACCGCAGCTATCTGCCGGACGATAAATTCATGGCCGCACCCAACCCCGGCAAGCTGCCGCCCCTGGGTGAGCCGCAGGGCTCGCCGCGATGAGCCTGCTGCTCGAAGCGCTGAAAAAAGCCGAACTTGCGAAACAGGCGGCGAAGGAGGTGGCGCCGGTTACGGGCGAAGCGCCGTTCACGCGCGACCAACTGCCCGACATCACGCAGCCGATGGAGATTCATAGCGAGGATATGCGTCCGGCCGGACCCGAGCCGGCGCCCAAGCGCGCGGATAAGCCGGTGCTCGAACTCGCGCTGGAGGAACCGCTGCGGGTAGCACCCGTCCTGGGGCCTGCGCCCGCAATGCAGGCCACGCCTGGTGAAACCACCTATTCGCCGCCGGGTGAACCGTCTTACTCGCCGGAGAGCGAAACCGCGGAACGCAAGCAGGCGCGGCAGTTGTTCGAGGCCAAGGAACTGGACGTCAACCCGCGCAAGCCGTTTTACCTCACCGTGGGCGCGCTGGGCGTGTTCGCCCTGGGCACGGTCGGCTATTTCTGGTACGAGATGCAGCCGAAGAACAATTACACGATACCCCCGCCGTCGGCGCAAGCCGCCCCCCGGGAGGTAGCTTCTGCGTCCGCGCCGCCGCCGGCCGCCGCGCAAGCGGCGCCTGCAACCGTGGCGGACGCCCCCGCCGTAGCCACGGTGACGCCCCCTGTCGGTACTGCGCCGGCCGTGCCGGCAAGCGATTCCACCCCGCGCGCTGCACCGACGCCTGCACTGTCCGTTGTTCCGGCTGCTCCGCGCAAACCGGTGTCCGCACGCCAAAGCGCGCCGGCTACCGCCACGGCTGCTGCAGCCGCGCCGCAGCGCCGCCCGGCCCCGCGCGAGAGCGACATCCGGATCACGCCTGCGCGCGTGCAACTCGACCCGTTGCTGGAAGGGGCATATCAGGCCTACATCGCGGGCGACATGGCCAGGGCACGCCAAGACTACCAGCAAGTGCTGCGCACCAACCCGGACAGCCGCGATGCGCTGTTGGGACTGGCGGCGGTGGAAACACAAGCCAAGCACTATGAGGCCGCCGACGGCTATTACTTGCGCCTGCTCGAACTCGATCCGCGCGACGCGCACGCCCATGCCGGGCTCATCGGCCTGCGGGGACAAGTCGATCCGCTGGCGACGGAGTCGCGCCTCAAGAACATGATCGCAGCGCAGCCCGAAGCAGGCTTCCTCAATTTCACGCTGGGCAATCAATATGCGGCGCAGAGCCGTTGGGCCGAGGCGCAGCAAGCGTATTTCCAGGCGTACGCAAGTGACCCTGAGCACCCCGACTTTGCCTACAATCTCGCCATCAGCCTCGACCGGATGCACCAGAGCCAGCCGGCGCTCGAGTATTACCGGCGCGCGCTCGCGCTCGCCGAAGGCCGTCCGATTTCCTTCGACCAAGCCCAGGTAAGCAAGAGAGTATCGCAGCTCGAGCGCTGACCATGAGTTCGCCGGCTACTCTGACCACCGCCACCGCGGCCAAGCGCCACATCGGCCAGATCCTGATCTCGCAAGGCATCCTGACCGAGGACCAGTTGCGCATCGCGCTGCTGGAGCAGATGAAGTCCAAGCTCCCGGTCGGCAAGCTCCTGGTAAACCTGGGCTTCGTTTCCGAAGCCACGCTGCGCGACGCGCTGTCGGAGAAGCTCGGGCTGCAAAGCGTCGATCTGTCGCAAATCATCATCGACTCGCAGGCGATGAAGCTGGTACCGCGCGATTTCGCGCTGCGCCATCACGTCTTCCCGATTGCGCTCGACCGCGAGCGCGGCACGCTCATCGTGGCGCTGTCCGATACCAACAACATCGTCGCGCTGGACCAGTTGCGCGCGCGACTGCGCGGCGAGCTGGAGCTGGAGTCGCGTCTGGCGGGCGATACCGAGATCTCGCGCTCGATAGAGCAGTACTACGGCCACGAGTTGTCCATCGACGGCATCCTGCACGAAATCGAGACCGGCGAGATCGACTACCAGAGTCTGGCCGGCGCCGGCGACCAGTACAGCCAGCCGGTGGTGAGGCTGATCGCGGCCTTGCTCGCGGACGCGGTCGGGAAAAACGCGTCCGACATCCACTTCGAGCCGGAGCAGAACTTCCTGCGCATCCGCTACCGCATCGACGGCGTGCTGCGCCAGATCCGCTCGCTGCACAAGACCTACTGGCCGGCGATGGCGGTGCGCATCAAGGTGCTCGCGAAAATGAACATCGCCGAAACGCGCGCTCCTCAGGATGGACGCATTTCCCTGTCCCTGACCGGGAGGCAGGTCGATTTCCGCGTCTCTTCGCAGGCGACCAGCCACGGCGAGAACGTGGTGCTGCGGATTCTCGACCGGCAAAAAGGCATCGTGCCGCTGGAAGGGCTCGGACTGGAGTCGAGCCAGCTCGACTTGCTGAAGCGCCTGATCTCGCGGCCGGAAGGCATCATCCTGGTGACCGGCCCGACCGGCAGCGGCAAGACCACTACCTTGTATTCGATTCTCAACCACATCAACTCCGACGCCCTCAACATCATGACCATGGAGGATCCGGTCGAGTATCCGATGACGCTGATCCGCCAGACTTCGGTGAACGAGGCCGCGAAAATGGACTTCGCCAACGGCATCCGCTCGCTCATGCGCCAGGACCCGGACGTGATCCTGGTGGGCGAGATCCGCGACGAGGAAACCGCAGAAATGGCGTTCCGCGCGGCCATGACCGGCCACCAGGTCTATTCCACGCTGCACACCAACTCCGCCGTGGGCGCGTTTCCGCGCTTGCTCGACACCGGCGTCACGGCCGAGGTCATGGCCGGCAACATGATCGGCATCATCGCCCAGCGCCTGATCCGGCGCCTGTGCAAGCACTGCCGCCAGCCCTATACCGCGACTTCGGCCGAGTGCCGCCTGCTCGGGGTCAAGGCCGATCGGCCGCCCAGCGTTTACCGCGCGGTGGGCTGCGACCACTGCGATTACCAGGGCTACCGCGGGCGACTTGCGATCATGGAGATACTGAAGCTGGACGTTGATTTGGACGAACTGATTTCGCGCCGCGCCACCGCGCGCGAGATTCAACGTGCCGCCGTAGCCAAGGGTTTTCGCACCCTCGCCGATGACGGCTCGCGCCGCGTCCTCGAGGGGACGACCGCGCTGGACGAGCTGATGCGGGTGGTGGATCTCACCGACCGCATGTAGCGCGCCTGCCACCGAGCCTCTACCCGCATGGCGCTGTACTCCTACAAGGCAATCGATGGCCGCGGCAGGTCGCTGATGGTCAGATCGAAGCCATCAACCTGATCGACCTGGAGTTGCGCCTGCAGCGCATGGACCTCGACCTGATCGTCGGCGGGCCGGCGCGCAGGCGCGCGAGCCTGTTCAAGGGCGCGATCGGGCGGCCCGAACTGATCAACTTCTGCTTTCACCTGGAACAACTGACCGCGGCCGGCGTGGCCATCCTCGAGGCGCTGACCGATTTGCGCGACAGCGTCGAGAACCCGCGCTTTCGCGAAGTCATTGCCGGCCTGATCGAGAGCATCCAGGGCGGGCAGAACCTTTCGTCCGCCATGGCCGACTTCCCGGACGTGTTCCCCAAGGTGTTCGCCAGCCTGATCCGTTCGGGCGAGGAAACCGGGCGCATGTCCCAGATTCTGAACAGCCTCGCGGAAAATCTGAAATGGGAGGACGAACTCATCGCGCAGACGAAGAAGCTGCTGATGTACCCGGCCTTCGTCGGCAGCATCGTGCTGGCGGTGACCATGTTTCTGATGATCTACCTGGTGCCGCAGATGATCGGCTTCATCAAGGGTACCGGCCAAGCGATCCCGCTGCAGACGCGCATCCTGATCCAGGTGTCCGGCTTTTTCATCAACTACTGGTGGGCAGTCCTGCTCGCGCCCGTAATCGCCACGGCCGGCATCAAGCTGGCCCTGAAACGCAGCCCGGCATTTCGCTACCAGTTCGACAATTTCAAGCTGCATCTGCCGCTACTCGGGCCAATCCAGCGCAAAATCATCCTGTCGCGTTTCGCCAGCATCTTCGCCATGATGTATTCGGCCGGCATCACCATTCTGGATTGCATCAAGAGCTCGGAGGAAATTGCCGGCAACCTGGTGATCCGGGAAGGCCTCGAGCGCGCCGGACAGCAGATCGCCGAGGGCAAGAACGTTTCCACCGCGTTTCAGGACGTGGGCTTGTTCCCGCCCCTGGTGATACGCATGCTGCGGGTCGGGGAATCCTCCGGCAAGCTCGACAACGCGTTGCTCAATGTGTCCTACTTCTACAACCGCGACGTAAAGGATGCCATCGGCAAGGTGGAAGTGATGATCGAGCCCGCCATGACCGTCATCCTCGGCGCGCTCCTCGGCTGGGTGATGCTGTCGGTGCTGGGCCCGATCTACGACTCCATCAGCAAGATCAAGTTCTAGCGCCATGTTGCGGAAAAAACGCCTGCTCTATCTGACCGCCAACCGGCTCGCCGCCTATAGGCTGTCCAGCCGCAAGCTGGCCGCCGATGCCGCGTTCGAGCGCAGTGACCAGGGCATCGCCGCCTTCTCCGCCTATCTAGCCGGTTCGCGCAATCTGTATTACCTGGTGGTCGACGTGGTCGAGGAGGATTACCACCGGGACAGCATCCCCGCCCTCAGCCGCAAGGACCGGCGGCAGGTGCTCGCGCGAAAGCTCGCGCAGCGCTACCGCGACACCAGCCTCACCCTGAGTCTGTCGCTCGGCTACGAGCAAAGCGAGCGGCGCAACGAAAAAGTCCTGTACGCCTCGTTTTCCAACACGCAGCAGTTCCAGCCCTGGCTCGCGGCGCTGGAGCAGAATGAAATCCGCCTGGTCGGCGTCTATTCCACCGCGCTGCTTGCGCCCGCATTGATCAATGGCGCCGGGATCAAAGCGCCGCGCTGCCTGCTAGTGAGCGTGCAGCAGACCGGCCTGCGGCAAAGCTACGTCGAGGACGGCAAAATCCGCTTTTCCCGCATCGGCCGGGTGAACCTCGCGGACACAGCGGGCGTAGCCGCCGCCTGCGCCGGCGAATCGGCGCGGCTGCAGCAATACCTGGCGACGATGCGCGTGCTGCCGGCAGCCAATACCCCGATCGACGTGATGGTGCTGGGCGCCGAACAGTATCATGCCGCGCTCACCGAGGCTTGCCGCAGCACCGAGGTGCTGCGCTTCCATGTGGTCAGCGCAGACGCCCAGTGCCGCGCCGCCGGCCTCGACAGTTTCCCGCCCGAGGCGCCCTGCGACGCGTTGTTTCTGCGCGCCGCCGCCACCGCCGCCCCGGCGGAGCAGTTTGCGCACGAGCAACACCGACGTCATTATCGCCTGTGGCAGATCAGCAACGGCCTGTACGCGACCGGCATGGCAGTGCTGGCGTCGGGCCTGCTATTCGCGCTGGTGCAATTTTTCGACGTCTACAACCTGCACCGGCAAATCCAGTCCGATCAAACCCGGTTCGATGCCCTGAGCGCCGAGTACGCGCGCGTCACCACCACGTTCCCGGCTATGCCGACCTCCACCGAGAACCTCAAGACCACCATCAGGCAGTACCACGCGCTGGAGAAGCAGACGGCTTTCCCGCAGTACCTGTTCGCGCAAACCAGCAAGGCGCTGGCCGGCTATCCGCAGGTGGAGCTTGAGCGCATCGAGTGGCGTGTTGGCAAGCTGCCGCCGGAGAGCGGCAGCAAGACCGCGGCGCCCAAGGCCGCTGCGCCTGCACCCGCCGCGGCGGGCACGCCGGCAGTGGCAGCCACGGATGACCCTGGCTATGAGTTGGCCACCGTCTCGGCACGGGTGGTGGGCGCGCGCCGCGCCGATGTGCGCGCGATTACCGACACGGCCAGCCAGTTCATCGCCGCACTGAAGAAGGCCCCCCATCTGGAGGTCATGGACGTGCGCATGCCCTTCGACGTCACCGCGGAAGATACGTTGAAGGGCGACATCGGATCGGAGCGCACGATCGCGGAAGACGCGCAATTTGCCGTCACCGTCGGCAGGAAGTTCGGCAAATGAAACTGGACGCGAGCAACCTGAAGCGACTGCGACTGCCGCTGGCAGCCTGCCTCGTCCTGGCCGTCGCCGGCGTAGCGTGTTATTTCGCCGCCGACAATTATCTGCAAGAAACGAAGAAGCGGGGCGCGACAATGTCCGCCCAGCGTGCCGAGATGCAGGGCAGGCTTGCCCGGGCCAACGAGGAAGAGCGCGAAATCAAGGCCAACCTGCAGCAATACCAGGCGCTGGCGGCGCGCGGCATCACCGGCGAGGAAAAGCGCCTCGACTGGGTCGACACCATCATCGCGATCAAGAACGAGCGGCGGCTGTTCAACCTCAGCTACAGCATCGAGCCGCAGAAAGAGCTCGACTATCCCGGCTTCAGCCCCGGCGGCGGCGTGCGTTTCATGGCCAGCCGCGTGAAGATGAACCTGCAACTGCTGCACGAGGAAGACCTGCTCAACTTCATCGACGATCTGGCGAGTCGCGGCAAGTCCTACCTGTCGGTGAGAAGCTGCAACGTGCAGCGCATGGACCGCGGCGGCAGCGCAACCACGCTCGCCCCGCGGCTGCAAGCCGATTGCGTCTTCGACCTGATCACCATTCGCCACGACAAGCCGGTTTAGACGCCCTGGTAGGGTCTCAGTTTGAATGTAAGGGTTCTGACACGGTTAGTGCCTGGCTTTGATGCCGGCCAGGGCCGTCGAACACCATCACGATGCGCTCACGTTGTTGAACCTCGAATAGATTACGAAACCGGACGAATAAACGCATCCTTTTCGGCGATCCTTTTCGGGGTATTGAAAATCAGAACGTTACCGTATAATGCTGTTCCAAGGTCTTGTATAAGACTCAGCGGCGAGGGGTTCCCATGAAAAGCATTTGGATGAAAAATTCCGCCTTTTGGTCGGCTTTTTTCTTCGGCATGGCCGCACCAACGACAATTTATCGGATCAATACCTATTCCTATCCGCATGATTCGGAATTGGATGCCATGCGGAACGATTGGGTAACAGTGGGTGCCGATTTGAATAAAGCGATTGACCTGGGCAATGTCGAAGCCCGGTCATAGATCTCGCAATATGCAACCGGCGCGACCGGATCAAGCGCAAAATTCAACCCCACAACTGTCAGTGCGGACGGCAACTTCTGTCCAATGGCAGGGGCCGCTCCCGCCACCAGAGGTTCTGGAAAAATTTAATGGCGTTCTTCCAGATGGCGCTGCGCGGATCGTGGCGATGGCAGAAAGAGAACAAGCACATCGCATAGCTATCGAAGCCCAAGGCTTGGTCGCAAATGTTGATGAAGCGAGACGCGGCCAACTCTTGGGCGCTTGCTTGTCGGGCCTGTGCATCATTGGGACTGTCACCTCCGTTTACCTGCAAGCCGACTGGCGAGTATCTGTTGCATTGATTGGCGTACCACTCCTTAGCACGGTGCGGGCAGTCATCGATAGGAATACGAAGACGAAGCCCAAGGGCTAGCGCCCCTGGCGGCTGCCAATCCCGAGGTTATAATGAATCATCATGGGAATCTCAAGGAATTGGAAATCTAGGAATTGTCATTCCGAGGCCAAAGGCCGAGGAATCTGCTTTTTCTATTCGCTCACGCTGATACTTGCGTGCCTCGCCACCCCCGCCGCAGCCGCAACGGAAGAACTCGGCCGCCTGTTTCTCACGCCGCAACAGCGCCAGGACCTCGACAGCAGGCGCGCGACCAACCGCGCGGAGGAAGAGGCGCCGGCGGCGCCGCAGATCAAGGAAGGGCCGCTCACGCTCGACGGCCACGTGCAGCGCTCCGGCGGCAAGACCACCACCTGGATCAACGGCGTGCCCCAGTACGATAGCCACGCCAGCCGCGACCCGGCCCGGATCACGGTAGTGCCGAACCTGGGCGAGCCCGGCGTCAGCCTCAAAATCGGCCAGACCTACGAGCGCGCCAGCGGCGAAGTGCGCGACGGGCTGAGCGGCGGCGTGATCACGGTCGGGAAACCGTCGCCCACAATTAAGCCAGCGAAGAAGCGCGGTGCTGCTGCGAAACCATCGGCGCCCGCGCGCTAGATCCATGCGCGACATCGCCAGGATGCCTCTGCCGGCGCGCCAGCGCGGCGCCGCCCTGCTGATCCTGCTCGCCATCGTCAGCACGGCGATCATCTATGCGGTGGTGGCCGGCTTGAACCGCAGCGCAGCCGATTTAGCCCAGGCGCGGGCACAGAAAACCACGACCGCGCTGGCGCAGGCGAAGGAGGCCTTGATTGCGTATGCGGTGACCTACGCCGATGATCTCTTGCATGCCAATCTAGTTCCGGGCTTTCTGCCCTGCCCCGACACCGGATCATTCCTGGGTGAAGGCGTAACCGCAGGCAGTTGCGGCAGCGCATTCGTCAGCCAGCTTGGCAGACTGCCATGGCGTACGCTGGGCCTCGATGCCCTCAAGGACGGCTCGGGCGAGTGTCTGTGGTATGCGGTTTCTGGAACTTACAAGTACAACCCGAACGGAGTCACTGCCAACAGTGCAACCTCCAACATGATGAACTGGGACACCAATGGCCAGTTCAATGTCATGGACACGAATGGCACTTCTTTTCTCGCCGGATCGACGGACGACACCCATGCCGTGGCGGTGATTTTCGCTCCCGACGCCGCTCTGTCCGGGCAAGACCGCACTCCTGTCGCAGGCACTACCGCCTGCGGCGGGAACTACACTCCTGCCGCCTATCTGGAAGCCGCCAACGGCATCAACAACAGCGTCGTGTCGGCAACTGCGAGCGCACAAAGCACTTTTATCGCCGGGACCAGAAGCGACACCTTCAATGACCAACTGGTGTACATCACCCGGGCAGACATCTGGAACGCAATCAAGAAGCGCTCGGATTTCATGGACAGCCTGCGCGCGCTCACCCGCCGCGCGGCCGAGTGCGTGGCCCTGTACGGCAGGAACAACCAATTGGGTCTCGACCTTACCGACAAGCGCCTGCCTTGGGCCAGTGCCATTTCGCTGACCAATTATGCATTGAACACCCGCTACAATGATGCGAACCTCGATTTGCAGGGACGACTGTCGTTTCGCGTGGATACCTCCAAATCGTCCACCAACAATAAGCTTTCCGGCAGTTCGCTGTTCGGCATTGCCGCCGTCTCCTATTGCGGGTACACGGCGCAGGAGTTGGACTGGTATGAACATTGGAAGGACCATTTATTTTACGCGCTGGCGAAGAGCCACCGGCCCAACTCAGGCAAGCCGACATCCTCGCCCTGCACCACCTGCCTCAGCGTCAACGGTGCTGACAGCTACGCCGCCGTGCTGATTTTCGCCGGCGAAAAGCTTGCTGGTCAGAGCCGCAACAGCCTGACCGACAAAGGCTGGTTGATCAACTACCTCGAGGGACGCAATTTGACCAATGACCCCAACTCCGGCGGGAATGGCAACTACGAGGTGAAGGACCCGCCGACCCCCGCGACGTTCAATGACATCATCTATGCAATAGACACCAATCTCCCGACCGTGACGTGCTATAGCACAGGCAGCCACGCAATGGTGTCAGTGCCGGTCGTGCCCAGTTCGCCCCCTGGACCCTACGCAGCGTGCCCCCCGTCGTGAGA
>JAZDIA010000037.1:0-47090 GCA_043805375.1 Pseudomonadota bacterium | reverse complement strand
TACTCCTGCTGCGTGAGCCCCCAGTAACGCGCAGCGTTACCGGGCGCATCGCCGCGCTGCCCCCGGGGCTCGTAGCGCGGCGCGTTCTCCGGCCGCGCGTAACGGCACGACGCTACGGCGTTGCGCGCCTCCTCCACCGTGCGCACGTGCGGCCATACGATGCCGTAGACGCCCTGGTCGAGCACCTGCTTGGCGATCCACTGGTTCATTTCACCGCCGTTCGGGGGAATGCGCACTAACGGCGTCACCACCGGCGCGAGCGTCCCGGACTCAAGCATCTGGCGGCGATTGAGCATGTATTGCAGGCAGTCCCGCAGGGTCCTGATGTCGTAGGCGCCGTGCTCCATTTCGAACACTACGCCGTCGTAGCCCTCGGTCGAGATGGCCTGGGCGCTCGCCGGGTCGGCGGCGGAGAAACTCACAAAAACGTTCTGGCCCTGCTCCAGTACTTTGATGATGCCATTTAATCTCGGAATGTCCATGACTTGCTCCTCGTTTTTCCCGCAAAAAAGTTAGCGCCGCCGAGCATCGCTCCCGGAACATATTGCACCTGCGCCTGGCCGATTGCAATGCCGATGCGGTCGAAATGGCGCGAATCCTGAGTCGCGTCGGCCGCTCGTGTGACTGTGGGCTGGGAAATATGCGATGCTAGAAGCGAATGCTGCACAGAAATCTTCGAGTTGATCGAATCTGAAAACCCGGCCTTGGCGCAGGAGCGGTCGGTCGTCCCGACATCCTCCCCAGTCTGCTGGCCGATAGTCGCTCACCAGGCCGCGCTACCGACAACCCGGTATGGATTATTGGGGGTAATCGGCGTAGCCTCTTTCCATGGTTCGGCGCTTTGGTGTCGGACAGAGGAATCTGTAAGCCATACCGAGGCGCCAATATGAATCGTGCGCTGAAAAAACGCTTTCGGCCTTTCTTGACCGAAAAGGATCTCAGGTCGGCAATCGAATTGGTTTGCGCCAAGTTTGGAAGATTGACGAAGCTGAAGATTCTTCCTGCGAGCCGGGAACCCAATCTCGGATGCGCATGCTTGCTGCGTCTTGACTCTGCTGCGGCCGAAGCTGCGCTGAAGACGGAGTTCGATATATTCGATTTCGACGGTGATCTCGCATTTTTCGCGGAAGTCGATGAAAGGTGGACCGGCCCTACCATGTAGACCTGCCCTTGGCGCGGCACGGCTGCTGTGGGCGAGCAGCCGATGCGGCCGATCGATCTCCTGCGCCTAATCGCGAATGCTCGAATTTAGCGCAACTCTGCCTATCGAGCGATAGGTCTTGGCGGCGAGCAATTCGACAAAGAAAAATCGCAGACCTCTCAATCTGGAGGTCTGCGATCGATGACGCATTAGATTCCCCGCAAATGCCGTCAGGCCGGCATCCTCTGAACCTGCAGTCCAGAGTGGTTGCATTCCGGCCGCCGTAGGTACATCCGCAATCGCGCTAGGCGAAAGGACGCGCACAAAAGCGGCGCTTTGGTCTGCAACCTCGGCACATATATTGGTTCAAGGAATATATGGCCAAAACGAGCATCGCAGGGAAACTTGTTGCGGTCTGGCCCGCGCCGGCGCGATCTAGAACAGCGAATCCTGCTGCGATAACGCTTGATCGAGCTTCGACTGCATTGAATCAATTCTACGCTTTAATTCCGCGATGTCAAAACCGCTGCCGATCTTGACCGAAAGCAGTTCATTGGCAATATTCAGCGCGGCCATGACGGCAATGCGCTCGGTGCCCGCGACCTTGCTCACGGCCTTGATTTCGGTCATTTTCTTGTCGACATAGGCAACCGCGGCGAGCAGCGCCTCGCGCTCGTCGTCGGCGCAGCTGACCCGATAATTGCGGCCCATGATGCTGACGTCAAGGGCCTTGGCTTTTTCGCTCATTCCGGGATCTGCTGCAGCAGTTCTTCAAGGCGGGTCTTGGTGCCGCCGACCTTGTCTTCCAGACGCTTGACGTCGTTTTGCGCGGACACCAACTGCAGCCTCAGTTCCTTGTTTTCGCTCTTCAGGCGTTGGCACAATTGCAGGAACTGTTCGATTTTGCCGTCAAGGGTGTCGAATTCCGCATTCATCGTCACACTATAGTTTCAAAAATCGTGACAAGTCAAGTAATAACAGGCAATTCTGAATGCTCTTTCCATGATGAATAGGCCATCCTATTTCATTGAGCCAGCGCAGGATTTCGAGGTCGCCGATTCGCCACCGGAGTGCGCCACATGGCGCGCCCGATCGGGCCCTTTTCCGCATGTTCCCGCGCCTCCGCGGCCGCATATTTTTTGTTTGCCCGCGATACTGTGTAAAATCGCGGCACTCGTTCGAGGTGTCCGCCGGCGATTCCTGTTGGCGGGTGAAACGGGAAACAGGTACAGCGTGCATGCACGTCCAAGCCTGTGCTGCCCCCGCAACGGTATGTGAGCGCGGGTTTGTCACGATGCCACTGTAAGCAAACGCTTACGGGAAGGCGACAGACCCAATCCCACGAGCCCGGAGACCGGCCTTGCGCGACAGGTGGAAACACTGCGGGGACGCGGTGCGCCGGTTATCGTTCTGTCTTTCTCCCCGCGTTTCCTTTGTTGTATCAGTTGTGCAGCCTGCGGGGACGCTGGCTGCGGGGGGAAATCATGCAATTGAAATCAACGATTGGCGTCGCCGTTCTGACGACCGCCTTATGTTCGTGCCTCAGTACCTTCGCCGAAGATGCCGTGGTCGTTACTGCCACGCGCTTCCCGGAGCGCGCCCTGGATGCGGCGGTCGGATTGCGCATCATCACCGGGGAAGATATCGAGGCCAGCATGGCCAGCGGCCTGCCGGAGCTTCTGTCCAAGTTCGGCGGACTTTACGTACGCAATAACTCCGGGTCGCCCGATCAGCAGATCGATCTGCGCGGATTCGGTATCACGGGCGATCAAAATACATTGGTCTTGCTGGACGGGGTAAGGATCAATGAAAATGACTTGAGTTCGACGCGTCTGTCATCGATTCCGCTGCAAGCCATTGAGCGCATCGAGATCCTGCCGGGCAGCGGCGCAGTGCCTTATGGGGCGGGCGCCAGCGGCGGCACCGTGCAGATCATCACCAAAGGCCCGCAACCCGGCGAAAAAAGCGCGAGCGTCTATGCCGGCATCGGCAGCTACGGCCTGCTGGACACGCGTGCGAGCGCCAATCTCGCCGGTGAACGACTTGGGCTTGCGCTAAATGCAAGCCACCTTGAGTCAAACGGCTACCGCCGCAACAATCAGTTGCGCCAGGAAAACATCCGCGGCGATTTGCGTTTCGACGAAGCCGGGGAGCAGGTAGGCTTAAGGTTCGCAGCCGATCGCCAGCGATTGCGACTGCCTGGCAGTCGCGACGAGGTGCAATATGCCGGCGATCCGCGCGGCACCACGACTCCGAACGATTATTCCTTTCGCGACGGAGAGAATGCCACCCTCTATGCCCGTCACAGCATCGGGCGCTTCGGACTCGCGGCCGACTTGTCCTACCGGCATCAGTTGTCGGCGATCTTCAACGACGGAGCTTTTCCGCTGTACGGCCAGACCAATCTCGATAAGGTGGTGTTTTCTCCGCGCGGGCGCGTCCAGTTCGAACCGTTCGGCGTTCGCAGCGAGCTCGTCCTGGGGGGGGATATCGTCGATGGCAATTTCAAACGTCGCTTTGCGGGAAGCCCGGCCGCACTGACCAACCCGCAAGCCACCAATGTGGCCTCGCAGGCGAGCGATGGTGTGTTCGTCCAGTACAACGCTCAGTTTAAACAGGGCACCAAGCTTTCGCTAGGTTGGCGCACGCAGCGCGTTACCGACAATCTGAATACGGTTTCGATTTTCGGCGTGCCCACGGAGCAGACGCAATCGCGCAGTCCCAAGGCATACGAACTTGCTCTGCGACATGATTTCAACGATGCGTTCGCGCTCCTGGGCAAGCTCGGTAGCAGCTTTCGCGTGGCCACAGTGGACGACAACGGCCTGACTGGTAGCGGCAACCTGCTCGAGCCGCAAACCGGGCGCAACCGCGAACTTGGCGCCGAATACCGCAGGTCGGGCCTGAGACTGCGCGCCAATTTCTACCACATGGACCTCGACAACGAGATTTACTTCAGCCCTCTGGCGCTCGGCCCCCCGCCTTTTTTCTTCGCAGGAGGAGCTAACGTGAACCTGTCTCCCACCCGCCGCACCGGCGGCGAGTTCAGCGGCACTTGGCGAGCGCTTCGGGATCTGGAACTCAGCGCGCTGCTCAACCTGCAGACGGCGACATTCAGGCGCGGCGTCTATGGCGGGGTGGACGTCACCGGACGGGACGTACCGCTGGTGCCCAAAAGCCTTGCCGTGTTGCGGGGGTCGTGGCAGGCAACACGGCGTCTGCAACTGCATGGATCGATCAGGCATGTTGGACAGCAATGCTACGACAACGACCAAGCCAATACTTTTGCGAGCGTGATGCCTGCCTACACCCTGACCGACCTGAGATTGGCCTATCGGTTCAGCAACTGGCTGTTTGCGGCGGGGGTGAACAATCTGGCCGATAGTAAATACTTCAGCTATGGCATCATCCCTGCCTTCAACTGCGCCACGCCCATCTGTGTATATCCCGAATCGGGCCGGACCTACTTCGCCAGCGCTCAATATGGCTTCAAATAGGGAAGCTCTGAGTTTGTTCGTTGCGGTCTGCCGGTCGCATTAGGAGCACGGCTTGCGCCGAACGCTGCTCATCTGGCTTGCTCTCGCGTCGGCGGCGCTTGCCGCCTTTGCGCTTGCGCTCGTCACCGGCAGCACGCGGCTGCCGCCGCTTGAAATGTTGCAGGCGCTTGCTTTTCCGGGCGACAGTGTCGCCGGCGAGATCGTCACCCGCCTGCGTTTGCCGCGCGCGCTCGCTGCCTTCGCCGTCGGCGGCCTGCTCGCGCTCGCCGGGGCGCTGATGCAGGTGCTGCTCCGGAATCCGCTCGCCGACCCTTATGTACTCGGCCTGTCGGGCGGAGCGGCGGTCGGCGCGCTCGGCGCCATGCTTGCCGGGCTGGGCGCGCTCGGCGTAAATCTCGGCGCGGCCGCCGGCGCGCTGGCCGCGATCGTGCTGGTGTTCGCGCTCGCGCGGCGCGACTTCCCCCGCCAGCAGATGTTCGGCGCGCTGGATGCTTCGCCGCGCCTGTTGCTCACCGGCGTGATCCTGGCCGCCGGCTGGGGCGCCGTCATCATTCTCATGCTGACCCTCGCGCCTGAGGCCAGACTGCGCGGGATGCTGTTCTGGCTCATGGGCGACCTGAACGGCGCGGAATCCTGGGCGCCCGCGCTGCTGGCTTTGGTGGCCGCGCTGGCTGTGACTTATCCGGCGGCACGCGACCTCAATGTGCTGCTGCGCGGCGAGGCGCTCGCGCATACGCTCGGCGTGCGCGTGGCGCCGTTGCGCATCGCGATCTATCTGGTTGCCTCGGTGGCGACAGCGTTTGCCGTGACCACTGCCGGCGCCATCGGTTTCGTCGGCTTGGTGGTACCGCATGCCTTGCGCCTGGCGTTTGGAAACGACCAGCGCATGCTGTTGCCGGCAAGCGCGCTCGCCGGCGGAACGCTGCTGTTGCTCGCTGACACCGCGGCGCGCAGCGTGCTCGCGCCGCAGCAATTGCCGGTGGGCGTGATCACCGCGCTCGTCGGCGTGCCGGCGTTCATGTTTCTTCTCGTGCGCAATCCGGGAAAAGCATGAGTGTGCCGCTGCTTGAAGCGCAAGATCTGTCGCTGGGCATAAACGGGCGCTCGCTCGTGCGCGATTTGAGCTTTTGTCTCAGCGCCGGCGAAGTGTGGTGCCTGCTGGGTCCCAATGGCGCGGGCAAGAGCACGTTCCTGCATACCGCAGCCGGCCTGCGCGAGCCGCAGGGCGGCGCGCTGCGCCTGGCCGGCAGGGCGCTTGGCGATTGGCCGGCCGCCGGTGCAGCGCGGCAGCGCGGTTTCCTGCCGCAGACTTTTCATGATGCTTTCAGCGCGAGCGTATTGGAGAGCGTGATGCTGGGGCGACATCCCTATCTCTCGCGCTGGCAATGGGAAGGCGAGGAGGAGCGCGAGATCGCCTTGTGCGCACTGCAGGCGGTGGACCTGGCCGGGTTCGAGCGGCGCGACGTGTTGACCCTCTCCGGCGGCGAGCGCCAGCGCGTGGCACTGGCGGCGCTGTTGGCGCAGGATGCGCCGCTGCTCCTGCTCGACGAGCCGGTGTCGCACCTGGACCTGCATCACCAGGTGCTGGTGCTGCAGCATCTGGTCGAGCTCACCCGCTCTCGCGGCAAGGGCGTGCTGTTCACGGTGCACGACCTTGACCTGGCGGCGCGCTTTGCCAGCCACGCCGTGCTGCTCATGCCACAGGGAAAGGTGCGCCGGGGACCGATCGGCGAGGTGATGACCGAGGCCGCGTTGCGCTCTGCATTCGGCCATCGCGTGACGCGCCTCGAAGCGTTCGGGCGGACCTTGTTCGTGCCCGAGTGAGATGAGCGCAAACACAGCAGTGAAAATGGCCAATCAGCGCCGCAGAGCATTTCTGCATGGCGTGCTGATTGCCGCGCTGGCGAGCGCCGGCGCGGCGGCAGCCGCAGAGATCAGGCTCGCCGACGATAGCGGCCGCAGCGTAACGCTCAGTCAGCCGGCGCAACGCATCATCAGCCTGACGCCGCACGTGACCGAGTTGCTGTTTGCCGCCGGCGCCGGCGGGCACGTTGTCGGTACTGTCGAGTTCAGCAATTACCCGCGGGCAGCGCAGCGCATCGCGCGCATCGGCGACAGCGCGCAGCTCGACCTCGAGCGCATCGTTGCGCTCAAGCCCGACCTGGTCGTGGCGTGGCGCAACGGCAACGCGCAGCGCCAGCTCGACAAATTGTTGCGCCTCGGCATCCCGGTGTTCTACAACGAGCCGCGCCGGCTCGCGGACATTGCGCGCGCGATCGAACAGCTCGGCCGCCTGGCCGGCACGGAATCGGTCGCGCTGCCGGCGGCGAGCGCGTTCGCGGCGGGCGCGGCCGCGCTGCGCCGGCGCTACACCGGCCGCTCGCCGGTGACGGTGTTCTATCAGATCTGGGACAAGCCGCTGATGACCGTCAACGGCGACCACCTCATCAGCGATGTGATCGGCCTGTGCGGTGGGCACAACGTGTTTGCCGATCTGAAGCCGTTGACGCCGGAAATCTCGATGGAGGCGGTGCTCGCCGCCGATCCGGAGGCGATTGGCGGCGTGACCGCCGAACCCGGACAGGCGGGTAATCTGGACCTATGGAAAAAATGGCCGCGCCAGAAGGCGGTGGCGCGCGGAAACCTGTTCGTCATTTCTTCCGATCTCATCAGCCGCAATACGCCGCGCATTCTGGACGGCGCCGAGCAATTGTGCGAGCACCTCGACGCGGCGCGCGCCAGGCGCAGATGAGCTACCCGGCGCTGAAGCGGGCACCGCGCCCTGAGCCCCCATTCACCGTCCGCGGGTTCTCTGCTATCGTGCGTGCATGCTGAAAGACCAAGCTGACCTGCAAGCCGTGCGTCGCATCGGCGTGCAGCCCGGGGAAAAGGTGCGAAGCTTGAGTTTCGTGCCCGGCAGCGGGGCAAGCGCTCAAGCAGATACGGCGCGATGAAAATCGCTCTGGTGCGCCAGCGCTACAACCCGTATGGCGGCGCCGAGCGCTTCGTCGAGCGGGCCATGGCGGCGCTGGCGGCGCAGAACGTCGAAATGACCCTGTTCGCGCGAGCCTGGCTGGGGGCGGCAGAGCTTGCCAGCGAAGTGCGCTTGATCCGTTGTGATCCTTTCTATATCGGCCGGGTATGGCGGGATTGGGGTTTTGCGCGCTCCGTCTGCGCCGCGCTCAAGACAAATGCCTTCGATCTGGTGCAGTCGCATGAGCGCATCCTCTGTTGCGATATCTACCGCGCCGGCGACGGCGTGCACCGCCAGTGGCTTGCCAACCGCTCCCGGTCGGCCGGGTTGCTCGAGCGCATTGCCCTCGCGCTCAATCCCTATCATCTATATACGAAGGTCGCCGAAAAGCGCCTGTTCGCGAGCCCGCGCCTGCGCGCGGTGATCTGCAACTCGAACATGGTGAAGGAGGAGGTGCGCCGATACTTCGACTTGGCCGAGGACAAGCTGCACGTGATCTACAACGGCGTCGACCTCGCCGCCTTCAATCCGGCGCTGCGCGGGGAGTGGCGCGCGCGCAAACGCGCTGAACTCGGCCTCGGGGATTCAACCGCGGCGTTCCTGTTCGTCGGCTCCGGCTTCGCGCGCAAGGGTCTGCCGCAATTGCTGCGCGCCATGACCGGCGTGCGCGGCGCGCACCTGATCGTGGTGGGCGAGGACCGGGAGCTTGCGCTCATGCAAGGTCGGGTGGGAGACATGAAGCTTGCCGATCGCGTGCATTTCACAGGCGGACAGGATGATGTGAAGCCCTGGTACGGCATGGCCGATTGCTTCGTCCTGCCCACGCTGTACGATCCGTTTCCGAACGCGGCGCTGGAAGCCATGGCGAGCGGTCTGCCACTGATTACCACTATGCAGTGCGGCGCGGCCGAGCTGATCGAAAGCGGCGTCGAGGGCTATATCTGCCGCGACGCGCTCGACGTGGTCGAACTCGCGCGCTGCCTCAACCTGGCCGCCGCGCCCGGGCAGGCATTGAGAATGGGCGCCGCGGCGCGGCGCAAAGTCGAGCCCTTCGGCCTCGCGGACATGGCGCAGCAGTTGACGCGGCTGTACACGGATCTGCTGCAAAAGAAGTCGCAATAGCGGATCCTTCTTCGCGAGTTAGCGAAGACCTGCGGTCAAGGTTTAGGGCTCTGATATAATTGCAAATAGTCTGAACAAGGAGGCGATGCCCCCTTGCTGATCCCCCGAGTCAGAGGAAGCTCTGATTGCGTCACGGACTTAATCAAAGCCTCCTTAGACTATTTTCCACCCTGATGCGGTCAGAATGATGATCGTCCCCGAAGTCACGAGCCGGGTCCTGTACGCGCGCCTGCTACGCTGTGTCGCGCCCTACTGGCGCATGTTTGCCCTGTCGATCCTGACCATGGTCCTGGTGGCGGCGACCGAGCCCGTGTTCCCGGCGCTGATGAAACCGCTGCTGGACGGCAGCTTCGTCAACAAGGACCCCACTACCATTCGCTACATTCCGTTCGCCCTGGTCGGATTGTTCCTGGTTCGCGGCGTGTTCGGCTTCGTCAGCGACTACGCGCTCAGCTGGGTATCCAACCGCGTGGTGCTCGATCTGCGCGCCGAGATGTTCGGCCGGCTGGTCAATCTGCCCACGCGCTATTACGACGACGCGTCGTCGGGCGCGCTGATTTCCAAGCTTTCCTACGACGTGACCGGAGTCACCGCGGCCGCAACCACCGTGTTGACGGTGATGGTGCGCGACAGCCTCACCGTGGCCGGATTGCTCGCCTGGATGTTCTATCTCGACTGGAAGCTTTCGCTCATAACGCTGGTGATAGGACCGATCATTGCCGTGGTGATCCAGGCGTTCAGCGGCCGGCTGCGCCAGGTGAGCCGCGACGCGCAGCACGCGATGGGGGACATCACGCACGTGCTGGACGAGGCGATCGAGTGCCACAAGGTGGTGAAGGTGTTCGGCGGTCAGGAGTACGAGCAGCGCCATTTCGGCGCGGCGATCAAGCGCATGCGCGATTTCGCCATGCGCCAGACCATAGCCGCCGGGGCCTCGGTGCCGCTGGTGCAGGTATGCGCCGCCGTCGCCGTCGCGGTCATCATTTACTATTCCACGAAGCAAAGCGGCGCGGGCGAAGTGACCGTGGGGGGGTTCGTCTCGTTCATGACCGCGACGCTGATGCTGCTCTCGCCACTCAAGCGTCTGACCGGGGTCAACGCTTCGCTGCAGCGCGGCCTGGCGGCGGCCGAAAGTGTGTTCTCGGTCATCGACGAAAAACCCGAGGAAGACAGCGGCACGCAGAGTCTGGATCGGGCGCAGGGCCGGATCGAGTTCGAGCATTTGTGTTTTTCCTACCCCAACGCCACCCGGCCGGCCTTGGCCGACGTCAATCTTGCAATCGCCCCGGGGGAAACCGTGGCTCTGGTCGGCGGCTCCGGCGGTGGCAAGACGACGCTTGCCAACTTGATCCCGCGCTTCTATCAGCCCGGTGCCGGGCGCATCCTGCTCGACGGCATCGACACGCAGACGCTGACTCTGGCCAGCCTGCGCGCCAATCTCGCCCTGGTCAGCCAGGACGTGGTGCTGTTCAACGATACGGTTGCGGCCAACATCGCCTATGGCCCTTTGGCAGGCGCCAGCGAGGCCGCGATCGTCGCCGCCGCCGAGGCCGCGCATGCGATGGAGTTTATCGGCGAAATGTCGCAGGGCCTGCAGACGATGATAGGCGAGAACGGCGTGCGCCTCTCGGGCGGGCAGCGCCAGCGCCTGGCGATCGCGCGCGCGCTGCTGAAGAATGCGCGGGTGCTGATTCTGGACGAGGCCACCTCAGCCCTGGACACCGAGTCGGAGCGGGTGGTGCAGGCGGCGCTGGACACCCTGATGCAAGGCCGCACCACCCTGGTCATCGCTCACCGTCTGTCCACCATCGAGAAAGCGGACCGCATCGTGGTGCTGCAACAAGGCAGGATTGCCGAAATCGGCTCTCATGCCGAGCTGCTGGCGCACGATGAACTCTATGCGCACCTGTACAAGATCCAGTTCGCCGTTGAAGACGGCACGTCCGAGCAGCATCGGAGCCGGGTGCGCGCCCGCGCCAGGCCTTTCCCGCTTATTTGAGGCAGTCGCCGAGCAAGGTGGCGTAAGCGCGCGCCACCGCATCCACCGATATGTCCTTTACCTCCATGCCGGGCATCTGCAGCAGTTCATAGGCCGGACCCCAGGGATGCCAGCGGGCCGCGCTGGACTGCCCGAACAGACAGACGATGGGTTTGCCCAGCCCGGCTGCCACATGCATGGCGCCGCCGTCGCCGCAGATCACCGCGTCGCACACAGACAAGGCGGCGATCAGATCTTCCAGGCGCCGCGTCGGTAGCGCCACAATCGGAAGTTCGGCCGCCAGTTCCAGCACGCGCGCGGCTTTCTCGTCGTCGCCCGGATGCTGCGGGTTATCCGCACTCCCCGGCGCCCACAGCAGCAGGAATGCGGTATCTTTCACCGCCAGGCGCCGCGCCAGTTCTGCGAACGACTCCGCCGGCCAGCGCTGCGAAGGCTTGCGTGCGCTGATGTGCAGGCCGATCAGCCGGGACGGGGGCTGCGGCAAGGCGCCGGCGATGCGTGCGCCGATGCGTGCCAGTTCGTCCGACGCCGGTACCACGCGCGGCGCCGGGGTCTCGTAGCGCAGGCCCATACGCGAAAGCAGGTGGCAGCTCTGCTCCACCTCGTGCGGGCCTGCGACCATGTCCTCGTCGCCGCGCACCAGCAGCCGGTCGCCGCCGATCCAGCGCGCGAAGCGCAGTGAGCTGGCTTGTGCACCGCCGGGCAGCAGAATCCAGTCGAAGCGCTCGCGGCGCAGGGCGAGAATGGTTTGTATCCGCTGCAAATAGATGCCGAGCGCCAACTCGCCCGCCGCGCGGTGCTTGACCTTGATGTAGGAGCACAAGGTGTTGATGTCAGGATTGCCGGCCAGTACAGCTGCGTTGTAACGCGTCGCCAGGACGACGATGCGTGCCGCCGGTAGTTGCGTGCGCAGGGCTCGCAGGAGCGGCGTCGTGCATACCAGGTCACCGATGTTGTCGCGGCGGATGACGAGGACCTTCGGCGCAGCGGACGCGTCCATCCCACTTGCGGCCGCATCTTTGAAGCCTGTCCGTTCCGTGGTCGAATCAAGGCCGTCGACGACGTGGCGGTGGTTATGAGCAAGCATGATGTGCCGCGTCGCCCGTCTCAGGTCTTTCTGCCGCGTCGCTTGTTCCAGGAACGGCGGATATTGTGTGCAAGTTTGGAAATACGTCTGTTTACTCGGCGCCAGGCATAGTAAGCGGCATCGATTGCCCAGGCCGGAACAGGACCGGGATCCACACGAAGATAAAAGTCATTGACATCGATACTGCACCGGAAAGCATAGCCATTGGACGTAAAGTAGTCGCGAACTTCCGGCAGACGAAACTTGGAATTCGACTCGATCACAACTATGGCGGGTTTCCATCGCCGGATATCGAAACCGCGCAGGACCTCCGTCTCTGCGCCCTCGACATCTATGCTGACAAAGTCTATTGCCGGAGCCCCCGCTTCCTGAAGAATGGTATCCAAGGTTCTCGCCGGGACGCTTATCGGTATCGACGCAAGCCCCATATGGTCAATGCGTCGTGCATGATCGCTGGTCAGCTTGGTCGTCGAAAAAACCTCCCCGGATTCGACCCGAAAAAATGTGACTTCGCTGATTTCGGGGGACCCTGCCGCTGCACACTGGTATGTCTTGGAGCCGGGACGATTAGAGCGGCAGAGAGCGGCCTTGTCGGGATCGGGCTCAATCAGCACACCGGTCCAACCGATCTGTTCGAAATGATAGCTGTTGCTCAAATTGATACCGTCAAAAGCCCCAACTTCGACAAAAAAACCATTCCGCTTATGTCCGAAGAGGTTATCTAACCATCGATCCTCGCCATTCTGGGCGCGGAACGTATCCTTAAGTGACTGTTGCACGGGATGCTTCCTTTCGAAGTGTTGTTCATTGGCTTTCTCTGACATCACAAAGGGCTACAGGCATCGATATCGACGAGGCCGGGATGGTCGATTTTGCCGCGGCCCAAGTGCAGGCGCAGTTCGCCATGCAGCAGCTTGGGTTGCGCGGGGGCGCAGAATGAAATGGAGGAGTTCGCCGAGAAGCATGCGCATGCTTAGCCGGGCGAAGTTGGGGAAAACGCTGCCGCGATGGCGTCCCAGGTGCGAGCCAGGCCTTCGCCGAAAGGCATGAATGGACGCCACCCGGTGGTCCGGGTGATCTTGCTGATATCGAGAACGTTGACGGGCACATCGAAACCGCGTGCGGGCTGGTGATCGATTGCCACCTCATGGCCCCAGCGGCGCGCGATGGACGTGAGCGCCTCCAGCACCTGCATGTTGCTCAAACCGATGCCTGTCCCAAGGTTATAGGCTTCACCGGGTTGACCGTGTTCAAGCACTGCCAGGATGCCGCGCGCGAGATCTTCCACATACAGGTAATCGCGCACCGTGTTGCCGCCGCCGAATACCGGCACCGGTTGCCCGCGCAGGGCCGAGCCGATGGCGGTGGCGATGAAGCCCTGGCCGGTAAACGGCATCTGGCCGGGCCCGTAGGCATTGCCCGGGCGTACCACCAGTGCCGGCAGGCCGCGAGTGCGGTGGAACATAAAGGCGTATTTCTCGATAGTCAGTTTGGTGATGCCATAGGGGGAAATCGGCTGGGTTGCGGCCACTTCCGGGATTGGCCATTGTGTGACGGGGCCATACACCGTGCCGCCTGACGAGACGAACAGCACCCGGCGCAGACGGTCGCTTTCCAGCGCGCGTTTGAACAGCGCGACCGCCGCCGGCACGTTACCCATCAGATCATGCAGGGGGTCTTCGAAGCTGGTCTTGGGCTGGGTGGCATAGGCGAGGTCGATCCATTCGTCGCAGCTTGCCAGCGTACGAGCGAACAGGCCCGCGTCCTCGTAGTGGCCGGCCACATAGTCGGCTCCGGGCAGCCGGCAGCCCGGGTCGCGCGGGTCAAGTACCACCACGTCGCGGCCGCTCGCGAGCAGCGCCGGGGTCAGATATGAACCGATCAATCCAGCGCCGCCGATCAGGCAACTACGCATCCCAGCCCCTTTGCTTCAATCCGCCAGACCACGCCGCCGCCAGGCCTGGTGGATGGCTTCACCGACACGATCCCGATGCTCCGCCTGCTTCCAGGAGCCGACGAAATGGGCGATGGCCGCGTCGGAATCGATGCCGCTGCCATCCCTTGCGATGCGCACCTGATTGTAGCGGGCGCAGGGAAGGCCGGCCACGATTGCGTCCCCCGCGCGTGTTTTGATTCGCACGGACGCAGCGGTTTCATGAAACCTCTGGTCATGGCGATAAATCAGATTGGCCAGCGCAGTCTGATCGCAAGCCCCGTGCCGGACACGGGACAGTTCGTTTATCCACAGGTCCAGCAGCCCCCTTGCGCCCTCGGTTTGATTGGCGAACATCACCCCCGCATTGATCAGAATTACGGGCAGGGGGCCGTCAGGGCCGGGCGGTTCCCACGCCCCTCCGATACGGACCTGCTCCCGGTCCACCACGGTGACGGCGAAGTCGCTGTCAGCGGCGGGATATCCGGGGAAATGATGCAGCACGACCGCGTCCGCGTCCACATAAGCCAGCGAACGATCGGAGCGGGATAGCGCGTCGCGGATGATGT
This sequence comes from Pseudomonadota bacterium, assembly GCA_043805375.1. GTDB lineage: Bacteria > Pseudomonadota > Gammaproteobacteria > Burkholderiales > SG8-39 > 2-12-FULL-64-23. The sequence continues at coordinate 32,768 of JAZDIA010000037.1, read as the reverse complement.
AAGGCTTCTGGCAGCAGATGCGAATGAAGAATTGCTTCTCGGCGACAAAAGTCCGCTTGTCTACCATCCAGTCGTGCTTCTTTTTGGCGCTCAGCTTAAACCGCAGACGGCGCGAGAGATATTTTATTTCTTCGCGCAGGTTGAAGCCTGGCCAGAAGAAACGGAAGTCCGTATCCGCAACCCAGTCCGGAGCCTGCCAGGAATGCTCCGGCCAGGGAATGCACTGAGCATTGGGGACCTGGGCGACCAGCGATGCCAGCGCGCCGGAGGGCTTTGCCGACACGTCATAGACGTATAGGCGCGATTCCGGGTTGGAGCGTGTGGCACTGGATAACCAGTACTCGATCCAGCCAGCGTAGTTGTCAGCGGCGAAGGTGACGAAATCGATAGTCGCGTGCATTAATCAGACGGTCTCAGAACCTGCTTTGGCCAAGGGCTTTCTCAACACCCAGAGAAACTCGTACCAGAGGAAATCGCGAAATTTGAAGTAGAACCGCTTGCCAAGGTATTTGGCCCGGCGGGTCTTCTGTTTACCGCAAAGATAGTAGGACGCTTCGAACTCCAGTCCGTACCTGCGACACAGTTCGTTCATCGAAGGAGGCGTTATCCAGCAGGTATGTTCGAGATTCGCCGGAACCGAATCGTGATGCCACATGCGTTTGATGAACTCGTAGGCATGCGGATTGGGTGTCGAAATCACCAATTGGCCTCCCGGTTTCAGCGAGTCCCGACAAAACGCAATGAAGCCGCCGAGGTTGTCGACATGCTCGATGACATCTCCGGCATGGATTGCATCGAAGTACTCCCGTTTGAAAGGCTCCCGGGTCGCATCGTAGGTCAATAGACGATCCCATCCGTATTGCCCGCGCACATATTCGATGAGGTCATGATTGATGTCCAGACCCCAGATCTCGCTGGCAGGCTCTAATTCGCGCAGCTTGAGATGGAACCAACTGCTCCTGGTGACATATTCGAGGGTGTGCTCCGCGATGCCGACATCGAGAACGCTGCCTTTGACATTTAGCAGATCAAGCACAAAGTCGTGATGTGTTTTGCCTCTGCCGAGTTCCGGCAGAAACACGAGCTTGCTTATGGAGGCGTAATAATCGGCCCATCCGCCCAGACTCGGGCCGTGGTTCGGATCGGCGGATAGAGTAGTCCAGTTGAACATAATTCACCTCTAGCGAGAGATCCAGGCTGACGGATCAAGTCGTCTCTGGTCTTGGCAGGCGTCTGGCCGCAGCGACCAGATTGCGCGCCCGCTGTTCGTAAGTGTGCTCCCGCATCGCCCGCGCATGGGCGGCTTCGGCGAGGCGGCGGGATTCCTCGAAGTGGGCAAGCCAGTACTGAATTTTCGCCACACAGTCGTCCAGGTCGGTAAAGCTCGCCCACTCAGTTGAGAGGTCGAAATCATCGGCGGCGTGGCGGCGCTCATCGGTGAGCAGGAAGCCGCCGCGCGCAGGTACGCCGTAGCAGCGTTCCGGCAGGCCCCAGCTCAGTGTGCCGCCGTGGTCGCAAGAGGAGCGATAGGACAGGTTGATGCGGGAGCGCTGGATCACGCGAATCTGTTCGTCTTCGCTGATTCCGGAAGAGTGCTGGATGTAATGGGGAATACCCAGGGAATTCAGGCGGTGTCTCAATTCGGCGAAGAAGCGGGCGCGCTCGGCGTGTTCCTTGTATCGCTTGCCATCCATGTTGCCGAGGAAGGACACGTCGTACTGGTAGAAGGCGGGATCGCGCATTTCCTCCAGAGTGTGGCCGTGCAGATTGAAGTGGTGTACCCAGACGGCGTTCGCGCTGTATATCTTGAGCGGCGCGAAACTCCAGGTCGGTTGCAGGGTATGGCTGGCATAGATGTCGAGCGGGCGCAGCAGCCGGAACAAGGCAAGGCGGCGCCAGCGGATGCCCATGTGCCAGGGTGCGTCACGGTCTAGTCCTATCAGCGGCACACCGGCTTGTTTCAGGTGGCGCTTGAGCCCGAGCGTGGACCAGGGATTGCGGATCGCTTCATATAGATTGACCACACAGGTTTCACATTTCGCCAGCAGATCCGGGGCCGGTGCCCAGGCGTTTTCCACCACGCGGTAGCCGATATGTTCGAACGCCTCCTTCAGCGGCGGGAAGCCTTTGCGATAGTTGAGGATGACGGTGTCACGCGGCATGGACTGACTCAAGGGGCGCGCTCGGCCATTGCGCCGGCCGAGGCTTCGGCTTGGCGCAGGTCGTGCACCGAGGCATAGCCGCTACTGCGGCTGGTTTGCAAGTTGACCTGGTAACAGCGGGTCATGCCACCCAGCTCTTCAACCAGGCGCGCGCGATGCGGCGGCGCTGCGCGGTTTTCGTGGCGTTGTTCCAGAGCAGACCGTAGACGCCGTCGCGGCGCAACTGGCGGTAGAGGCGGCGGCGCAGGTCGGGCGAGCTCACTTTGCGCAGCTTGTGGAAGATGGACAGGGCGCCGTCCACCAGCTGCCAGCGCAGCAGCCGTTGCAGTTCCGGATCTTCGCGCAGCGGCGCGGCCAGATCGGTCATCCCGCGGGCGATATGCACGAAACTGGCGATCTCGGCATCGAGGCTTTTGTCCATGGCGTCTGTCGCCAGAGGCCGGGTGCGCTGGCGATAGAAATAACCGGGGGTGGGGTCGTAGGCCACCCGCTGCGCCTCCAGAAACGCGCGCGTCGTCCACAGCACATCTTCGTGGATCAGGCGCGGCACGAAGCGCATCCCCAGACGCCCGATGAAGTCGCGCCGGTACAGATGCATCCAGACCATGTGCAGTAAGGTTTTCTCCGCCAGGCGGCGGCGCAGCACCTCGCGGCCCGGCATGACCTCGGTGGACAGGTCGTCGTGATAGATCGGGTGGTCTTCGCGGCGGCCCTCGAACTGGTACATCGCATTGCCGTGCGCCACGTCAAGATTTTTCGTGCGCGCAAGGTCGAGCAGGCGACGATAGTAGCCGGGCTCGATCCAGTCGTCTGAATCGACGAAAGCCACATACTCTCCGCTGATGTGGTCGAGCCCGGTGTTGCGTGCGGCTGAAAGGCCGCCGTTGTCCCGGCGGATCACGCGCATTTGCGCATGCTGGGCGGCGTAGCGGGCGAGGATGGCCGGGCAGCCGTCGGTGGAACCGTCATCGACGCATACGATTTCCATGCCGTCCAAATTCTGTGCGGCCAGGCTCGCGAGGCAGCGCTCCAGAAAGGGTGCCACGTTGTAAACCGGCACCACCAGGCTGAGCAGCAGATTCATGCCGCCTCCTTGAACAGATAGAAGACGTTCTTGCGCATGTTGCCCAGATCGAGGGCAAAGCCGGCGGCGAACAGCCAGCCCAGCATTTCCGAGATACGGGTGTAGCCGAGCACATGAGGATGGACCTCGATCACGATCTTGCGGATCGGATCCAGCCGGGCATGGCGCAGAAACTCATATTCGCCGCCCTCGATGTCGAGGATCATGAAACTGGGCCGGATGCGCTGGATTTCCTGATTGAGGTCGATCTGCCTGACCCGGATGGGGGTGGCGTCCTGAGACCCCTGGATCAGCGAAGAGGCCCAGTAATCCGTTGCCAGCCAGAAGTCGCGCTCCCCATCACCCTCGCCCAAAAGCACATTGCTGACCGTTGGCGCCACCTGATTGAGGTCATGCACATGCTTGATGACCGCCATCAGTTGCGGGTTGGCCTCATAGGCGAATACCCGCTTGCTACCGACGACTTTCGCACTCAGAGCGGAGAGGAAGCCGATGCCGGCGCCAACTTCCATCACCACGTCATCGGCGGCGATTTTCTTCTTGACCAGTTCGGCTTCTTTGGACTCGTACACGCCGAAGAAGATGTCCTTGAGGATCGGTGGCGTGATCGCGCGGTGGTTCATCGGCAGGCGCACGCCGAAGTTGGTCGAATACTCGGCCTTCGGGAAGAGCCAGAGGATGCGCTTGATGCGTTTTTCGGTTTTTCCGCCGGGTCTGATCATGACTTGCTCTCTTCAGTCGTTCGACAAGGGGTGTCCGGCCAGCCAGATCAGCAGCACCACGAAGGTGTAGGCCAAGCGCCGGGAGGCCTTGCGTTGTTTCGCCGCCTGCCAGAGTCGTTGCACGGCGGCGGCATTCAGGAACGGCGCCAGTTCCTCGCAGCGGGCGATGTAATGCTCACAGGCGGCGTTCCATTGTCCGTTGAAATAGTGCTGCAAGGGTACCGAAAAACCATGCTTGGGCCGGTTCCATACGGCTTCCGGCAAATGCCTGCGCGCCAGAGCGCGCAGCAGTGCCTTGCCGCCGTCGGCGTCGTAATGCACGGCGGCCGGCCAGTCCAGAACCAGGTCCAGCACCGGGTTGCCAAGCAGCGGCACACGCACTTCCAGGCTCTGATTCATGCTGGCCCGGTCGGTCTTGACCAGGCAATCCTCGGACAGGTAGGTCCAGAGATCGGCGCGCATCAGGCTGGCGGTATCCATGCCGCGTCCGTAATCCAGGGTCAGGTCGCGCCACAGGGCCAGGGTGTCCTGCGGCTGGCAGGCGGCCAGGGCGGCCGGATTGAGATAGCTTCCCAGGTCCTTGCGCGAGCGTGTAAAGGGACCCAGCTCAACCTGCTTGTAGAGCATCATCTCGCGTCCGGCGAGGCCCCGGCGCAGCAGGCCGCCGGGCAGCCAGCCGGAGCGCGCGCCGCTGCGCAGCAGACGGCGGCCGAGGCTGTCGGGAAAACGGTCTTCGGTCTGCGAGAAACGCGGGTAGCCGGCAAACAGCTCATCGCCGCCATCGCCGCTGATGGCTACGGTGACCGCCTGCCGGGTGAGACGGGACAACTCACTGGTCGTCACATAGGCCGGATCGGCCAGCGGCTGGTCGAGTGCGGCGATGGCGGCTTCGAAGGCGGCGGCGTCTATCGCCGGCGCATCGATTACCGTGTGCTCGGTCGCGTATTGGTCGGCGACTGCGCGCGCGGCCGGGGTTTCGTCGAAGCCCGCTTGCGGAAAGCGGATGTTGAAGGTTTTCAGCGGTCGCATACCCACTTCTGCCATGTAGTGCACCATCAGGCTGGAGTCGATGCCGCCGGAGAGGAAGGCACCGAGCGGAACGTCGGCCACCATTTGGCGGCGCACACTCTCGCGCAGCGCGGCGTCCACTGCCTCTAACGCGTCAGAAAGAGATGGTGCGGCTGCCCGCGGCGCCGGCGGCTGCCAGTAGCGGCGTGTTGTCAGCTGGCCGCTTTCATATTCGAACAGCAGCAGACTGGCGGGCGGCAACTGGCGGACATCGCGCAGGAAGGAATGCGGCGACTGCACTGCCTGGCAGGCCAGGTAGTCGCGCAGGGCTTCATGGTCCAGCCGGCGCGGGAATCCGGGGAGCGCGAAGAAGGGTGTCAGCGTGGAAGCGAAGATCAGCCCGCCGTCCAAAGTTGCGTAGAACAGCGGCTTGACCCCGACGCGGTCGCGCGCCAGCAGCAGACGCTTCGTTTCCGCATCCCAGAGCGCGAAGGCGAAGATGCCGTCAAGCCGGTCGAGCAGCGTTTCTCCCCAGGCGCGCCAGCCCTGCAACAGCACTTCGGTATCGGAATGGGTATGAAACGGCCAACCCTGGGCTTGCAGTTCTGCGCGCAGTTCCCTGAAGTTGTAGATCTCGCCGTTGAACACCAGGGTCCAGCGACGGTCCTCGCTCTGCATCGGCTGGGCACCGCCGGCCAGGTCGATGACCGCAAGGCGGCGATGGCCGAACACGGCCGCGCCTGCATCCACTACGCCGTGGTCATCCGGGCCGCGCGGTCGCAGAGTATCCAGGGCGTCATGAACATGCTCGCGCCAGCGGGTATCGACTATGCCGAGAATGCCGCACATGCTCAGTGCGCCCCTGTCGCCAGTGCCTCATAGCGGGCCGCCACAGTGCCTGCCGCAAAGGCGTCGAGCTCATCGGGCCGCCGGGGCCGCGCTTCCCGCAGAGCCTCGCACATGCGTGCCGCCAGGGCGGCCGCATCGTTCATCGGCACCAGCCAGCGCGCCAGCTCGTCGCGCAATACCTCGCGCGGTCCCGAAGAACAGTCGGTGCTGACCACGCGGGTGCCGCAGGCGAGGGCTTCCACCAGCACATTGGGCAGGCCTTCGTGGTCGGAGCACAACACCAGCAGTTCGGCTGCGGCGATCCAGGGAAAAGGATTGGGGCGGAAGCCGGCCAGCGTCACCTGCCCGGCCAGGCCTTTGGCTTCGATCAGGTGGCTGAGGCCGGCAGCGGGGTCGGTAAGCAATACCAAATCCATATCCAGGCCGGCCAGCTTCCAGGCATCCAGCAGAAGATCATGGCGCTTCTGCAGTGCAAAGCGGCCCACATGAATCACATAGGGGCGTTTGGGCAGGTCTGTTTCGGGCACGCCGGCCAGTTGGCGAATGCGCTCGAAATCGAACGGGTTATAGATGGTGGCGATGTCGGCGGAAAGACCCAGGCGCTCGCGCAGATCCGCCGCCACTCCTTCTGATACGGCGACCAGCGACTGACCGCCATAAATGGCGCGGTAGCGGGCTAGGCGTCGTCTGGCCTTGGCCGGGTCGTGCCGGGCGAGGCGGTCGATTTCGGCCGAAAGGGTGTTGGCGATGCGGTAACGCACGCGCGGCAGGCGGGCATGGCGCACCACTTCATCGCAATAGGGCAGAGTGGTGACGGTCAGATCGATAGGCCGGCGGGCGTCGAGTTTTTTCCATAGCTGGGCAAGTCGCCATGCAGCAATGCGCTTGCCCAGCCAGCCGTGGCCCAACTTACCGCCTGGTGAGGTGACAACATGCAGGCTGACGCCTTCCGCAACGGTATGTTCGATCACCTGCTCAAGCAGGATCATGTCCACGCCATGTCCTCTTCCGGCGAGCAGAGCCGCGATATTCAGCATGGCCCGTTCGGCGCCGCCGCCGGCGAGGTTGGTCACGATCAGGGCGAAGTTCACGCTAGTGCCTCGCGCACCTTGGCCAGCACCATGTCCACCGAGACATCCGACATCGGGTAATCGTCGGGTGAGGTTTCCTGCCCGGCCTGCGGGTGGTCCACGGTCCACAGGCAGGGATGCTCCAGCGGCGCCAGCAGGCGGCTGGGAGAGTAGCCGTGATACATCGCGACCATTGGTCGATGCAAGGCGCCCATGATGTGCGTGGGACCGGTATCGACGCCGACGTAGAGGTCCGCTTCGTTCATCAGCGCCGCGGTCTGGCGCAGGGAGAGGCTGCCGGCGTAGTGGGTCGAGCAATCTTCCAGCGCGGCATGCAGCGCCTGGGTACGTTCCCGCTCCAGTCTGCCGCCGAAAATCAGGAAATGAGCACAGCAATGCTCCGCCCGGATGCAGCGGCATAACTCGATGAAATGCGCCACGGGCCAGTCGCGGTAACCCTTGGTCGGGAAACTTGCGACTTGCAGGCCGATCAGTGGTCGGGCACTGCGCGTTCGCAGGGACGCCAGACGGATACTGGCCCACTTGCGCTCGTCGGCACTGACAACATATGAGAGATGCCTGCCCGCGGATGGCAGACCGATCGCATCGGTGAGGGCGAGTTGATAGTCCACCGCATGCCGACTTTGGAAAGCGGGTTCTTCGACGGCGCGCCAGAGCCGCGCATCCAGCGCCGGATTGCCCTGGCGGAAGGCAACCACCCAGTGAGCCACCCGCAAGGCATAGGCGACCAGAGGCTGGTCAAAGCCGAAGACCACGGCCAGGTCGTAGTTGCGGCCGGGTAGCCAGCCGCGCAGGGGGGCCAGTTTCTTGGTAATGCGGCCCAGATGATGGATACACTGCAGTCCTTGCAGGATCTCGACCCGATTTGGGTGCGCCAGGCAGGTCAGGCGTGCCTCGGGGAAGGCCGTGGCCAGCGTACGCAGAGCAGGGGTAGCCAGCAGGGTGTCACCGATGCGCGAAACTTGCATCACCAGGATGTCATGCACTTCGCCTGCTTCGATGTCCATCGCGAGGTGCTCGTGCTCAGGTCTTCAGCAGACGATGGCTGAGCCCGGCCAGGACCGCCCGCAGCAGCAGCCCGCGATAGCCGCGCCTGCCACGATGCGGCAGGCAGGCCAAGGTAAAGCCATAGCCGGCCGCGGGGGCCCCCGCCGGGGTCCAGCGGTTGGCCTCAGGCAGTTCGTCCCATGCACCTTGGTCGAGATGGCGGGCGACCTCGGCAAACGCCGGCAGGTCACTGTAGACCGCTTCCGGTAGATGCTTGGAGAGGTAGCGCCGCTCCTGAGAACCGGCGGCGGTATCATGCATGAACACCAGTGGCGTTTGCCCCTCAGCCAGCAGGCGCAGCGCCAGGCGCAGGCCGCGATAGCCTTTTGGGCCGTCGATCAGGGCCGCGTTACCCGGGCGCGCCATTTGCGGCAGCAGCCGAGTCGCGTCGCCGAACAGTTGTCGCACATTGCTGCGCCCTTGTAGGCGCTCGGCGGCCACGGCCACGTCCGGGGAATTGCGGTCGTATTCGACGCTGATGATTTCCGCATCGGGAAAGCAGAGGGACAGAATCAGTGTGCTTTGGCCGCGTGCGCGCCCGGATTCCAGGATCCGGCGCGGTTTGATCGTGCGGGCGCAGAGCCAGAAGAAAAACATTTCCGAAAACAGGATGCCCTTGCGTTCATAGGGGACGCCGACGATCAGCGTCTGGAATGCGGCGACGTTGGCGGCGGCATCGCGGCTGAGCATGTCGGTCAATTCGCGGTCAGTGGGCACGAGTCACCAGTTCGAAGATTTGTTGCATGGCGTTCAGCATGGAATCCCGAGTGTAGCGAGCCAGTGCCGTCGAGCGGGCGGCTACGCACAGGCGTTTGCCCAGTTCCGGGTTATCCAGCAGGCGTTGGATGGCTTGCGCGAGGGCGGGGCTATTTTCGGGCGCAACGATCAGCGCGCTCTTCTCGTGCTCTACCACCTCGGTAATGCTGCCCACAGGGGTGGTCACGATAGGCACGCCGGCCAGCATGGCCTGGAGAATCGCCTGCGGCACGCCTTCGTTGGCATAGGAGGGCAGGCAGACTAGGTCGAAGACCGGCAGCCAGCGTTCCGGGTCGTCGCGCTGGCCAAGAAAGCGAACCTGCTCGCCCAACTCCAGCCGCGCCACCATCTCGCGCAGATAGTCCCGCCTGGGGCCGTCGCCGACGATCAACAGGCGCCAGTCATGGCCGTTGATCTGGCGGCAGGCGTCGATCAGATAGTGGTGGCCTTTCCAGCTGCGCAGGGTGGCGACGATGCCGATATAGCGCAGATCGGGATCGAGTCCAAGCTCCTGGCGTGCGACCAGACGATCCCGGGGCTGGAAGCGTTGCGGATCGATGCCAGTGGGGATGGAGGTGATCATCTTGCCCGGATAGCCGTTCTCGCGGATCAATGTCTCGCGCAGACGTTCACCGGTGGTGACGATGTGCGTGGTCGCGCTGGTGTAGAGCCAGCGCGACGCGGCGTTGCGCGGAATCGGCGCGGAGATATGGCGCGTGCGTACCAGCGGCGGCGGTGCTGAAAGGAAAAGTCGCGCCATCGCGGCCATCCAGGTATCGGTGGAACTGTGGGTATTGATGACATCGGGCCGGTTGCGCGCGACGTGGCGTCGGAGGGCAAACAGGCCGCCGAGATTCTTGCGGCCGATCGGCAAGGCGATGGCCGGCACGCCATAGCGTCCCGCCTCAGAAAATATCCGCGCCTCAGGCGGGCAGGCCAGACTGACTTCATGGCCGCGTCCGATTAGACCACGAGCTTCTTCCAGGATGCGGATTTCCTGGCCGCCCCAGCCGCACGAGGCTTCGGTGTGGAGGATTCTCATGCCTCGCGTTCTGCTGCCTTCAACGCGTCTGCTCCATCAATTCCAGAGCTGCGTGCAGCACCTGATCCGTCGGGATGATTTCCAGGCAGTCGCTGCGCTTGCTGCCGCCACAGCCGTCGAGGCCACAGGGCCGGCAGGGGTGGTCCGAAGTAATGACCCGAGCCGGCGCCTGCCATGGCCCCCATATGTTCGAGCCGCTCGGACCGAACAGCGCAACCACCGGCGTGCCTACGGCGGCCGCCATGTGCATGGGCGCCGAGTCCATGCCGATGAACAGGCGTGCGCGCGCCATCAACGCGGCCAGTTCTTTCAACGTGAGTTTGCCTGCCAGGCTGGGGGCCGGGAAGGGAACGCGGGCCAGAATGCGTTGAATCATTCCGGTTTCCTGAGTATCGGGAGCGCTGGTGAAAAGCAAGGAGAATCTGCGCTCCGCCAGGCGTATCGCCAGTTCTGCCACTTTTTCCTCGGGCCAGCACTTGAACTGCCAGCGCGAGGTCGGGTGAATCAGAATGAACTTGCCGGCTTCGAGGCCAAGATCGAGCAGGTGTTTCTCAGCGCCACGTTCCGCGTCCGCACCGGCGACCAATACCAGTTTCTTGTCCGATTCCTCCGGCCAAAGCCCGATCCGGCGTAGCGCGTCCAAATTGCATTCGACCATGTGGCGCGCGTTGGCTTGGGGGTAAAGATGGGTGAAACTGTTTCGATACAGTTTACCGGGGTGTTTGGGCGCCACCGAGACCGCCGGCTTCAACACCCGCGCCAGCCAGGCGCCGCGCGCACTGCTGGTGAGGTGGATCAAGAGGTCGTAGCGGCGTGAGCGCAAGGCCTGGAGCAGACGCCACTCCTCACGCAGGGAGCCGCGTTTGGTAACGAGGTGCAACTGGCTCAGCGCCGGGTGCTGCGACAGCATGTCGCGCGTGTCGTGATACACCAGGGCGTCGATTTCTGCGTCAGGCAGATGCCGTTTGAGCGCGCCAAGCACCGGGCTGGCCAGCAGTACATCGCCGTGGTGGCCCAGCTTGGTGACCAGCACGCGGCGGATACGGCTCGGATGCAGGGTGTCGCTTCTGCTCAAGGTGGCCACGAGTGCGAAAACAGGTCGCAGGTTCAGTCCGAAGTTCCTGCTGAGTATAGCCGCAATTTCCATGTGGTTCAGCGAGTCTAGCGCGAATTGGAATACGCCCATCCCGTGTCTTTTCGGCGACTCCGGCGCGACGCGCCGGAGTCGCCGGGATATGCCTTACCGCCTGTTGCAGACCGCTAGCCGCAATGCGGCGTATATCCGGCGTTCCTTACCTGCCGCGCTGCAGCGCCATAAGTTTGGCGTATTTATGGAAGCTGTTGCCGCAGCCGATGGCGATATGCACCAGCCCGGCGATACCGTCGAGAAAACCCAGGCGCAGGAAATAGAATTTGGCGAAGCGCAGTGCCGGCGACAACAGCAGTTGCGCTACGCCGGCCCGTTTTCCCGCCTTGAACAGGGCCTCGGCCTGCATGCTGGTATAGCGGTTCTGCTTGTCCAGATAGCCGGCGAGGGTCTCGGCCGAATCGTGCAGCAGGTCTCCCTCGATGCGCGCCGCCGGCACGTCGGTGAGCACCTTTTCGTGCACCGGGTCATCGCTCCAGCGCGCATGCCGCCGGTCGAACAGGCGCAGGCTCCAGTCCGGATAACCCTCGCCGTGGCGCAGCCAGCGCCCCATGAAGCGATTGCAGCGCGCCATGACATAGGCCGTCACCGCCGGGGCTACCAGCACCGAGAGGATGCTCGCGCGCAAGGGTTCGCTCAAGCGCTCATCGGCGTCGAGGCACAGCACCCAGTCATGGCGCGCGGCTTCGACCGCGAACTGCTTCTGCCGGCCGAAGCCGAGCCACTTCTGCTGCAGCACGCGGGCACCGTGCAGGGCGGCGAGTTCGGCGGTGCCGTCGCTCGAGCCCGAGTCGACCACCACGATCTCGTCGGCAAAAGAGGCGCTCTCCAGACAGGCGGCAAGCTGGGTCGCGGCGTTGTTGGTGATGATGACGACGGAAAGGGCTTGGCGGGACAAAGGGCAGGATACCTTATAATTGGTTGCGACTATTCTAACAAGACCAGCCCCATTTTCCCCCGCGCATGCCCAATATTCTGCTCATCAAGACTTCTTCCCTCGGCGACGTGGTGCACAACCTGCCGGTGGTGAGCGACATCCGTGCGCGTTTTCCCGGCGCACGCGTCGATTGGATGGTGGAGGAAACCTATCGCGACATCGTCGGCATGCATCCGGGAGTGCGCCGGGCGATTCCGGTGGCGCTGCGGCGCTGGCGCGGGAATCTATTCAAGGGAGCGCACTGGCGCGAGTTCGGCCAGTTCCGCCGCGCGCTGTCTGGCGTGCGCTACGACTGCGTTATCGACACCCAGGGCCTGATCAAGAGCGCGCTTCTGGCGCGCGCCGCCTCGGGCACGCGCCACGGCTATGCCCGCTCGAGCGCGCGCGACCCGCTGGCAGCAAAGTTCTACGACGTCGTACACGTGGTGCCGCGCGATCTGCACGCGGTCGTGCGCAACCGGCGCCTCGCCGCCCTGGCCCTGGGATACGAACTGCCGGCGGCGCTCGACTACGGCATCGCCGTGCCCTCGGGGGTCGGGCCGATCGAGTCCCGGCCCTACTGCGTGCTGCTGCACGCGACCAGCCGCGCCGACAAGCTTTGGCCGGAGCCGGCATGGGAGCGGCTCGGGGGCGAACTCGCGTGGCGGGGCTATGCCTCGATTCTGCCCTGGGGCAATGTCGCAGAGCGCGTCCGCAGCGAGCGCATCGCGCGTGCCCTGCCTACGGCGGTGGTGTCGCCAGCGCTCGGCATCCTCGCCATGGCCGGGCTGCTGGCCGGCGCGCAGGCGGTGATCGGTGTCGATACCGGCTTGACTCATTTGGCGGCGGCCCTCGGCCGTCCGGTGGTGGCATTGTATTGTGGCACACATCCGGGACTGACCGGCGTGTACGCCGATCACGGCGCGCGGGTGCGCAACCTCGGCGGCACGGAAGCAGTGCCCGAGGTGGCCGAGGTGCTGACAGCGCTACTGGAGGTTGCCGGCGGAGACTCGGCGTGATCTGGCGCCTCGGTTATCGGCTGCTGTTGTGGCTGCTGTTTCCCTGGGTGCTCATGCACCTTTGGTGGCGTGGCCGGCGTCAGCCCGGCTACCGCGAGCACATGCGCGAGCGCTTCGGCTGGTATCAGGCCAGATCCGCGCGGCCGGTGATCTGGTTGCACGCGGTGTCGGTGGGTGAAACGCGCGCCGCCGAACCGCTGGTGCGCGCGCTCGCCCGGCGTTACCCGGAGCATGAACTGTTGCTTACGCAAATGACGCCGGCCGGGCGGGAGACCGCGCAGCAGCTCTTTGGTGGCGCAGCCACCATAGTGTATTTGCCTTACGACTATGCCGGAGCCGTGGCGCGCTTTGTCGCGCGTTTCAGGCCGCGCCTGGGGATCCTCATGGAAACCGAAATCTGGTTCAACCTGGTCGAATGCTGCGCGCGCCAGGGCGTACCGCTGCTCCTTGCCAATGCGCGCCTGTCCGAAGAATCGGCGCGCGGCTACGCCTTGGTGGCGCCGCTTGCCCGCGCCGCGCTCGGTGGTTTGGCTGCGGTGAGCGCTCAGACCCGCGAGGACGCGGAGCGCCTCGCGCGGCTGGGCGCGCGCGGCGTCGAGGTGACGGGCAATCTCAAGTTCGATGTCGTTTTGGCGCCGCAGTTGCTGGCACTGGGCGCAGAACTGAAGCAGCGCATCGGGCAGCGGCCGGTGCTGCTCGCGGCGAGCACGCGCGAGGGCGAGGAAGAACTGGTGCTGGAGGCGCTTGCGCGCATCAGCGTCGAGGGCCTCTTGCTGCTGCTGGTGCCGCGCCATCCGCAGCGCTTCGACGAAGTCGCGGCTTTGCTGGCGAAGCGCAACCTGAGTTACCTGCGCCGCAGCGGCAACCGCGCGCTGCCGCCGGATTGCCGCGTGCTGCTCGGCGACAGCATGGGGGAAATGGTGGCCTACTACGCCGCCTGCGATCTGGCCTTCATCGGCGGCAGCCTATTGCCTTACGGCGGGCAGAACCTGATCGAGGCCTGTGCCGTGGGCCGACCGCTGCTTTTCGGCCGGCATATGTACAATTTCGCCGAGGCCTCGAGGCTGGCCGTTGCGGCGGGTGCCGCGATCGAGGTCGCCGACGCGGCCATGCTGGGAGAGCGGGCGGGGGAGTTGCTTCGGGATCAGGCGAGCCTGGCGCGCATGTCGCAGGCGGCGCTCGCGTTCAGCCGCGCGCATCAAGGGGCAACGGCGCGTAATCTGGCGATATGCGAGAGGCTGCTTCCGCCACACTAATTACTGTCGCAGGCAATTGCGCGCTGCGCGCGCCAACCGTGTTTTCCGCGCGGATGAAAAGCGTATCCGCACGAAAAACACGGTTATTGTTAAAAACAGGTAAGGCTTGGGGCAGAAGTGTCCGGTTAAGAAGTAAACAGATTCAACTGGTTGGCGAATTTGACTGGATTGAGTGGCATAGTGGTTTCTCCAAGTATCTGCTGCAGCGGGGATTTCTCAAACGCGGTAACCGACAGGATCTGTAACAGGGTATGAAGCGAGACATCGAGCTTGAGCCGCTTCTTGACGATGGCCACCAGCACGTAGACGCTGATGGCGATCCAGATTTGCGTCTTTACGGCATTCTCCGAAGTGCCGTAGAAACTCTTGATGCGCAAATTTTGCTTGATCCACTTGAAGAACAATTCGACCTGCCAGCGGCTTTTGTACAGCGCGCAGATGCTCAATGCGGGCAGCAGCATGTGATTGGTGAGGAACACCAGCGTCTTGTCTGTCTTCGGATCGCGGTAACGAACTCGACGCATGTTCTGCGGGTAGTCCTTGGCGGCATAGAAGCCGTTCAGCGCAATGGTTTGATCGCAGATCAAGCCCGTGTCCCGATCCACTGCGGCGGAGTACATACGTCTTGCGTCCATGTTCTTCTTTGCGCGGGTGACGAAGAAACTGCCAGCCTGATCCAAGGCGTACAGTCGCGCCCAATCGAGGTAGGCCCGATCCATCACGTAGAAGGCGCCGGGTTCGGCGATGAGCAAGTCCAGGACGTTGACTTCGTGCAGCTTGCCGTCGGAAATGTGAATGAAGCTGGGGATCGCGCCGCGCAGATCGAGCAGCGTGTGCAGTTTGATCGCTGCCTTGGTCGACCGAAACGGCGCCCAAGGAAACAGCGACAGGCACAAGTCGATGGTGGTTGCGTCCAGCGCATACACCGTATTGCTCAACTCCAGTCCGATATCCTCGCTCGCGTACAGCGCTCGCGCCTGAATAATGAGACGCTGCCCCAGTTCGGCATAGATTCTCCAGTCGCGCCGCTCGTTGGCATCTGCCAGTGTCGAGCGCGCCACCGGAGTACGCATGCCCATGTGGTAGAGCTTGGGCGCTTGCGCCGACAGACAGGCCTCGATGTCGCGCAGGCTTTCCCGATAGGTAATCTGCGCAAAGGCCATCACCCGCAGTTGCTCGGAGGCGTTGAGGGTTCGCACGCGCTGGTCCGCGCCGTAGCGCGCAACGATTCGATGAAAGGTCTTCCATGGCAAAAAGTCCATGACTTGCGCGAACAGCGTCTTGCCCAGATTCATAGCAACTCCCAGCCTCTAAAAGCTGGAACGTTACCGAATATCGCAAATCACCGTTCAAATCGGAGACACCCACAAATACCTAAAAACCAGCGCCAGTACTGGCTTTCCAGCCAGTACCCCCTAAGTTAACCGGACACTACTGGGCTTGGGGTTGTTTTTATACAAGATCGCCGCTTGGAACTTAAACTTTGTGGTTCTAATCGGTACCCAGCAGGCGGTTCACCTCTTCCAGGTCTTCCTCGGTCAGCGTGCCCGACGCGGCTTTGAGGTTGAGCCCATTCAGAAGCGTGTCGTAGCGCGCCTTCGACAGGTCGCGCTTGGTCGAGAACAGCTGCTGCTGCGCGTTGAGCACGTCGATATTGATGCGCACGCCCACCTCGTAGCCGAGCTTGTTGGAGTCGAGCGCGCTCTGGCTGGAAACGAGCGCCTGCTCCAGCGCGCGCACCTGCGCCATGCCGTTGGTGACGCCGAGGTAGGCCTGGCGCACCGCGAGGGCCGCGCTGCGGCGCGCATTCTCCAGGTCGTGGCGCGCTTTCTCCTGATTCGCTATGGCCTGCCGTACCAGCGAATTGACGCCGCCGCCGGCATACAGCGGGATCGCAAGTTGCAGTCCGATGGCGCGGCTGGTGCTGTCGGTGCCCTGGTTGGTAATGCCGACAGTGCTGATGCTCGCAGAGTTCTTGCCGTAGTTGCCCACCAGGTTGAGCGTAGGATAGTGGCCGGCGCGGCTGCGCTCGATCTCGCGTGAGGCGATCTCCAGCGCAGCTTCCTGCACGCGCACCGCAAAGTTCTGGTCTTCGGCGCTGGCTACCCATTGCTCCATCGCATTGGGCTTCGGCGGGCTGAGCTCGGTCGAAGGTCTGAGCGGGGTGAGCCGGTCGGGAAACTTGCCGATGATCTGTTGCAGCGCGCGCTGCTTGATCTCGAGGTCGCTCTGCGCCGCGATTTCCTGGCTCGCGGCAAGGTCGAAACGCGCCTGTGCCTCGTGCGTGTCGGTGATGGTGGCGGTGCCGACCTCGAAGTTGCGTTTGGCCTGCGCCAGTTGCTCGGAAATGGCGGTCTTTTGCGCCTGGATGAAAGCTAGGCTGTCCTGGGAAGCGAGCACCTCGAAATAAGCCTGGGCTACGCGCACGACCAGGTCTTGCGCCACCTGCCCGAAGACGGCCTCGGCCTGCGCCACCTTGTAACCGGCTTCCTTGTACAACATGACGCTCTGCCAGTTGAACAAAGGCTGGGTCAGCGACACGCTGTAGCCGTTGGTGTTGCCCTCGCGCTTCGCCGGCGCCTGCGCGCCGCGGTAGTCGATGTCAATTTCGTTCGTCTGGCTGAATCCGCTGCCGCTGACGGTCGGCAGCAACAGGGCCAGTCCCTGCGGCAGGTTTTCGCGGCCGGCGTCGCGCGCGGCCCGCGCGGCGGCATAGACCGGGTCGTTGGCACGCGCCTCGCGGTAGGTCTGCAGCAGGTCAGCGGCCGCTAGCGGCTGGCTGAAAGCAAGTACGGCGAGCAAAACCGGCGGTTTGCGTCCGCTATCGGCCAGCCATTGCTGCAGCAGCCGCGGCGTGATCGGCGTCATGGTCAAAAGCTGAAGCGCTCGCCCGCGAGCGCATTAGCGAGCGGCGCGATGCAGGTTTCGAACAGGTCGATGGAATTGTAGACACTCTCGCCGGTGCAGGTAATGAGCCGCGCCGCCATCGCCGGCGGGTTGCCGACCACGGCGAACAGGCGCGCGCCGACTTTCATTTGCTGCAACAACTGCGGCGGCAACACGGGCGTCGAGCCGGTGAGCACGACGACGTCATAAGGCGCGTGTTTGGTCCAGCCGTTCGCGCCGTCGCCAAGCTCCACCGTGACGTTGGCGACGCCGGCGCGGCGCAGGCTGGCCTCGCCGGCTGCTTTCAGTTCGGGGTGGATTTCGACGCTGTAGACATGCTGCGCGCGGCGCGCCAGCAGCGCCGCGAAATAGCCCGAACCGGTGCCGATTTCCAGAACCTGGTCGGTCTGCTTGAGCAAGAGCTCCTGCAACACGCGCGCCTCGATCTTCGGCTGCCACATATGCTCACCCTGGCCGATGGGAATCTCCAGATCGGAGAAAGCGAGCATGCGGTAGGCGGCCGGCACGAAATCTTCACGCTTGACCAGGTAGAGCAGGTCCAGCACTTGCTGGTCCAGCACTTCCCAGGGGCGGATTTGGTTTTCGACCATGTTGAAACGGGCTTGTTCGATGTTCATGGCGGATTGGCTCGCGTAGTTATTGAAAAATCAATATGGATTTTACCATTGTCTCAAAAACGGGGTCCACTATACGAGCCCTTGCGGCTGTGGCTGGGCGCGCGCCGACGAAGCCCTGCTACCTTTAGACTGGTTAGTGACTTCTCGCACAGGGAGCGTCGCGAACGCTCTGATTGTCATCAACCTAACCCATTGATTTACAGTGGCTCCAGTTCAAGGGTCTATTGCGACGAAACACTGCGGCAGCCGGCGGCAGATCTGGGCGCCGGCTGCTTCCGCAGGCTGGCGAGACGCGTATGGATTGCAAAGCGCAAGCGATTGCGGTACCCTGACCATCTGACGTTAGGGGTCCTGCGCAATGAGTTTCAAAATTGTCGCGCGGGTGAGAGAGTCCCTTTGAACCTGATGCGGATAATGCCGCCGCAGGGAAGCGTGAGCAGTTCTCTCTCCTAGCACCGTTCCCCTTCGGCTCAAGCAGCAAGTAAGTCCGGAATCTGACACGCGGTTTGGCGCGGACTCTGGGCACGAGCGGTCAAGCAACGCGCGAGCGGGACTTTTTTTGGAGCAAAGGATGAACGCAAACCCTCAATTCATTGCCGCGACTGCGCACGTGGACGACGCTGCGGTCCAGCCGCTGCCGAACTCGCGCAAGGTGTATGTGCTCGGCAGCCGGCCAGACATCCGGGTACCGATGCGCGAGATAAGCCAGGGCGAGACGCCGGCTTCCTTCGGCGCCGAGAAAAACCCGCCCGTCTTTGTCTACGATACCTCCGGCCCCTACACCGATCCGGGCGCAAAAATAGACATCCGCAACGGCCTTGCGCCGCTGCGCGCCAAATGGATAGAAGAGCGCGGCGATACGGAGGCGCTGTCCGGACCGAGTTCGAAGTTCGGCGTCGAGCGTCTGCGCGATGCGAAGCTCGCAGAACTGCGCTTCAACCTGCGGCGCAAGCCGCGACGCGCGAAACCCGGCATGAACGTGTCGCAGATGCATTACGCGCGCCGGGGTGTGATCACGCCGGAAATGGAATACATCGCCATCCGCGAGAACCTGCAGCGCCGGGCATACGTCGAAAGCCTGCGCGCCTCCGGGCCTCAAGGGACCAAGCTGGCCGAGCTGATGGCGCACCAGCATCCGGGCCAGTCTTTCGGCGCCGCCATTCCGCAGGAGATCACGCCGGAATTCGTGCGCGACGAAGTGGCGCGCGGCCGCGCCATCATCCCGGCCAACATCAACCACCCCGAGGCCGAGCCGATGATCATCGGCCGCAACTTCCTGGTCAAGATAAACGCCAACATCGGCAATTCGGAGCTGGGCTCCTCCATCGGCGAGGAAGTCGAGAAAATGACCTGGTCGATCCGCTGGGGCGGCGACACCGTGATGGACCTTTCCACGGGCAAGCATATCCATGAAACGCGGGAATGGATCATTCGCAACGCGCCCGTGCCCATGGGCACCGTGCCTATCTACCAAGCCCTGGAAAAAGTCGACGGCAAGGCGGAGGAACTCACCTGGGACATTTTCAGCGATACGTTGATCGAACAGGCCGAGCAGGGCGTGGACTACTTCACCATCCACGCCGGCGTGCTGCTGCGCTACGTGCCGCTCACGGCGAAACGCATGACCGGCATCGTCAGCCGCGGCGGCTCGATCATGGCCAAGTGGTGCCTGGCGCACCACAAGGAGAGTTTCCTCTACACCCATTTCGAGGACATCTGCGACATCATGAAGGCCTACGACATCGCCTTTTCTCTCGGCGACGGCCTGCGTCCGGGCTCGATTTACGATGCCAACGACGAAGCGCAGTTGGGCGAACTGAAGACACTGGGCGAGCTCACCGACGTCGCGTGGCGGCATGACGTGCAGGTGATGATCGAGGGTCCGGGCCACATCCCCATGCACATGATCAAGGAGAACATGGACCTGCAGTTGCGCGACTGTAAGGAGGCGCCGTTCTATACCCTCGGGCCGCTCACCACCGACATCGCCCCCGGCTACGACCACATCACCTCGGGCATCGGCGCGGCCATGATCGGCTGGTACGGCACGGCCATGCTCTGTTATGTCACACCCAAGGAGCACCTGGGCCTGCCGGACAAGGCCGACGTCAAGGACGGCATCATCACCTACAAGATCGCGGCGCATGCGGCCGACCTCGCCAAGGGCCATCCCGGCGCGCAGATCCGCGACAACGCATTGTCCAAGGCGCGCTTCGAGTTCCGCTGGGAAGATCAGTTCAACCTCGGCCTCGATCCGGACAAGGCGCGCGAGTTCCACGACGAGACCCTGCCGCGCGACAGCGCCAAGGTCGCGCATTTCTGCTCCATGTGCGGACCGCACTTCTGCGCCATGCAAATCACCCAGGACGTACGCGACTACGCCGCAGCGCAGGGTGTGGACGAACAGGCGGCACTGGCCGAGGTGGCAACTGCGGGCATGGAACAGAAGGCGGTGGAGTTCGTGAAAAAGGGCGCGCAGATTTATTCCAAAGCCTGAACGCTTTCGTCGCGGGTGAAAACGGCGCGTTCACGCGCCGTTTTGTCTGCAACGGCCTGAAGGGGCGATGCGGGGACGAGCGACGAGTGCAATTTTTTTCCGCAGTGACGGATGTCGATCGCCGCCAGCGCTTACAATCCGGCACATGGACCCATACATTCTTCCAAAAGCGCTGATCCTCGGCGTGGTGGAAGGCCTCACCGAATTCCTGCCGGTGTCGAGCACCGGCCATCTGATCCTCGCCGGCGATCTGCTCGATTTCAACGACGAAAAGGGCAAGCTGTTCGAGATTGTGATCCAGTGCGGCGCCATCCTGGCGGTGTGCTGGGAGTATCGCGCGAAGCTCGCCGCCGTGATCTCGGGTTTGGGCTCGAAGCGCGAGGCGCAGCGCTTCGCGCTCAATCTTGTCATTGCCTTTGTGCCGCTCGCGGTGCTGGGCCTGGCGTTCGGAAAAGCGATCAAAGCGCAGTTGTTCCAGCCGGTGCCGGTGGCGCTGGCTTTCATCGTCGGCGGCTTCATTATCCTATGGGCGGAAAAGCGCGAGCACACGGTGCGCGTGCGCGAGGTGGACGATCTAAGCTGGAGCGATGCGCTCAAACTGGGCATCGCCCAGGCGTTTGCGCTGATACCCGGGACCTCGCGCTCCGGCGCCACCATCATCGGCGGCTTGCTGTTCGGCCTGTCGCGCAAGGCCGCGACCGAGTTCTCGTTTTTCCTTGCCATCCCGACGCTGTTCGCCGCCTCCGCCTACCAGTTGTACAAGGAGCGCGCCTTGCTCGCGTTCGACGATGTGGGTATGTGGGCGGTCGGTTTCGTCTCCGCGTTCGTCTCCGCCTTCCTGTGCGTGCGCTGGCTGCTGCGCTACATTGCCAGCCACGACTTCACCCCCTTTGCCTGGTACCGCATCGCGTTCGGGCTGGTGGTGTTGGCGACGGCCCATAGCGGCCTGGTGAACTGGACTGCAGGCTGAGACTTCCCGCGGCGCGCTCGCGCCGGGCAAATCAGCGGGTAACACGCGGCGGTCAGTAGGCTGCGACTGCGCCGTCAGAGCGCGGATCGGCACCGCCTTCGAGTACGCCGTTGGCATGGCGCACGATGGCGCCGGCATGCCCCATGGTTTCGTCCCATGCCTGCAGCACCTCCACCTCGTGGCCGTAGCGCCTGAGCTGGTCCACCACTTCGGACGGGAAGCGCGCCTCCAGCTTCAGGGTGTCGCTGGTCTGACCCCAGGTCCGGCCCAGCAACCAGCGCGGCGCGCTTACCGCCTGCTGCGGATTCATGCCGAACAGCGCGTAGCGCGTGAACACGGCGCTCTGGCTTTGCGGCTGGCCGTCGCCGCCCATGTTGCCGTACACCATGCTGCGACCGTCGTCGAATAGCGCCAGCGCCGGATTGAGGGTGTGAAACGGCTTGCGCATCGGCCGCAGCGCGTTCAGGGCATGCTCCTCGAGGGAGAAACTGCAGCCGCGGTTCTGCCAGACGATGCCGCTGTCTTTCAGCACCACGCCGCTGCCATACTCGTGATAAGTGCTTTGGATGAAGGTAACGGCGCGCCCTTCGCCGTCGATCACGCCCATCCAGACGGTATCGGCCGGACCCTTGGCCGCGCCCCAGGGCGCGGCGCACTTGCGGTCGATCTTGGCCGCGAGCGCGCGCACGCGATCAGCATCGAGCAAGCTCTGCGCATCGATCTGCATATACGCCGGGTCGGTGATGGTGCGATCGCGCACGGCGAAGGCCTGCTTGGTTGCTTCTACGCACAGGTGAACGTAATCGGGGCCCGAAGGATCGACTTTGCCAATTTCCAGTGCGTCGAGGATGCCGAGGATCAGCAAGGACACCAGGCCCTGGGTCGGCGGCGTCATGTTGTACAGGGTGCCGAGGGAATGCTTCAGCGCCAGCGGCGTGCGCCATTGCGCCTGGTGCTGGCGCAGATCGGCGAGCGCGAGTGGACTGCCAGCCGCAGCCAGGTCGCGCGCGAACGATACCGCGAGCTCGCCGCGGTAAAAGTCGTCCAGACCCGCCTGCGCAAGCCGTCTCAGACTTGCGCCCAGACGCTTCTGCAAGAACACGCTGCCGATCTCCGGCGGCGCACCCTGCACCAGGTAGGTTTCGTCGAAGCCGTGTACGCCTTTGAGGCCGTCGAGTTTTGCCACCGTGGTCGCATTCTGGCTGCGGGTGACGGCGATGCCGTTTTCGGCATAGTGGATGGCGTCGGCGAACAGGCGAGTCAGCGGCAGCTTGCCGCCAAGTTCGTTCCTGCTGAATTCGTGGGCGGCGTTCCACCCCGAAACGGTACCGGCAACGGTGTTGGCCGCCACGCCGCCGCGAAACGGTATGCTTTTCGTTATTCCGCGCTCGGCGTACCAGGCAACGGAGGCGGCCGCCGCGGCTGCGCCGCAGGCGTCGATGGCGTGCGGCGCCTGGCCCGGCACGTGGATCAGCCAGAAGGCGTCGCCGCCGATGGAATTCATGTGCGGATAGACCACGGCGATGCTCGCCGCGGCGGCGATCATCGCCTCCACCGCATTGCCCCCTTGCCGCATCACCGCCAGCGCCGCCTGAGCCGCGAGCGCGTGCGGTGCCACCGCCATACCGCGGATGCCACGAATGGAATTGAACATGAAAGACCCGAAGGAAAGAAAAGTCCGGCGATTTTACCTGATGGAACGCATTGGAATTGGAAATCGTTCCGGAATTGCCGAAACGGCCTCTGAATTGGGGGAGCATGAAGGGAGGTATTCCCTGATTCTTCTTGCAAGACACTGGGCAAAAAATTGGATCGAACCAGTTGTGCACAAAACCGGTGCGTAGAATAATCATTTGCACCAAATGAGAGCGAGCTTCGCGACGTTCACAATGCGGCTTCGCTTATGGCACAATGCGATGCGTGTATTCAGCCGTATGGCATGCTTTCTGCTCACTATGTTCTACGTTTCTCGCAATCTATCGTCATTAATCGCATCTTGAGGAGATATAAATGGCTATGTCACCAGCCGACGTATTGAAACTGATCAAGGATAAGGAGGTGAAGTTCGTCGATTTGCGCTTCACCGATACCCGCGGCAAGGAACAGCACGTATCGGTTCCCACCAAACAGTTCACCATGGAAAAGTTCGACGATGGGCACTTCTTCGACGGTTCATCGATCGCTGGCTGGAAGAGCATAGAAGCATCCGACATGCTGCTCATGCCCGACGCTGAAACCGCGCGCCTGGATCCGTTTACCGACGAAACCATGCTCAACATTACATGCGACGTGGTCGAGCCTGCCGATCATAAGGGCTACGATCGCGACCCACGCTCGCTCGCGAAGCGGGCCGAAGCCTACCTCAAGTCCACCGGCCTCGGCGACACCGCCTACTTCGGTCCCGAGCCCGAGTTCTTCGTGTTCGATTCCGTTACCTGGAACGTGGACATGTCCGGCTGCTTCGTCAAAGTCGAATCCGAAGAAGCCCCCTGGTCTTCCGGTAAAGAGTATGAAGGCGGCAACATGGCCCACCGCGCGCCGGTGAAAGGCGGTTACTTTCCGGTGCCACCGGTGGATACGCTGCAGGATATCCGCAACGCCATGTGCCTGGCGATGGAACAACAGGGCGTCGAGGTCGAAGTGCATCACCACGAAGTGGCCGCGCCGGGCCAATGCGAAATCGGCACCAAGTTCGAGAAGCTGGTGAAACGCGCAGACTGGATGCAGATCCTTAAATATACGGTGTGGAACGTTGCGCATTCCTACGGCAAGACCGCCACCTTCATGCCCAAACCCGTGGTCGGCGACAACGGTTCCGGCATGCATGTGCATCAATCGATCTGGAAAGGCGGCGAGAACATGTTCGCCGGCAACAAATACTCAGGCCTGTCCGAGCTCGCGTTGTACTATATCGGCGGCATCATCAAGCACGCCAAGGCCTTGAATGCCATCACCAACCCGGGCACCAACTCCTACAAGCGCCTGGTGCCCGGTTTCGAGGCGCCGATCAACCTGGCCTATTCCGCGCGCAACCGCTCTGCTGCCTGCCGCATCCCCAATGTTACCAATCCCAAGGGGCGCCGCGTCGAAGTGCGCTTCCCCGACTCGACCGCCAACCCCTATCTCGCCTTCGCGGCGATGATGATGGCCGGTCTGGACGGCGTGCAGAACAAGATCCATCCTGGTGATCCGATCGACAAGAATCTGTACGATCTGCCGCCGTCGCAGGCAAGGAAAGTGCCGAACGTGTGCTCTTCGCTGGAAATGGCGCTTGAGCACCTGGAGAAGGACCACGAGTTCCTGACTCGCGGCGGCGTATTCTCCGAGGGCTTGCTCGATGCCTATGCCGCGCTGAAGATGGAAGAGGTCACCAGGTTCCGCATGACCACCCATCCGCTCGAATTCGACATGTACTACAGCAGTTGATAGTCCAGTCGGACGAAAAAAGGCGGGAAACCTCCCGTCTTTTTTTGTCTCTCAGTAGGGCAACGCGCAGCATGCGCGCGCGCCAAACCGGCACCAGGGCAAATAACGATTTGAAATCAGCCTGATGTTGGCATAGACTCAACCTTCCCTCTCAAAGGTTTCGGCATAATGGTTAGAGACGCAGAATGGCTTGCCATACTCGCGTTGGCGCTCGCAACGCCCGCCTGGGGGGATACATTCAAATGTATCGACGCCAACGGCCGCGCCACCTACACCAACATGAAGGAAGAGACCAAGGGCAAGACGTGCAGCCTGGTGATGCGGGAGATTTCGGTCGTTCCGGCCGCCCCGGCGCCACGCGCCGCCGCGGCAAACCCCTCCCCCGCAGGTTTTCCCAAGGTCGATTCGGCCACCCAAAAAAACCGGGATGGCGCCCGCCGCCGGATCCTGGAGGACGAACTGAGCGGGGAAGAGAAAGCGCTCGCCCAGGCCAAGGCGGAACTGACCGAGCAAGAGGGGATCCGTACCGGCGACGAAAAAAATTACCAGAGGGTTCTCGACCGGCTGCAGCAATACAAAGACGAGGTGGAGCGGCACGAGAAGAATGTCGTGGCGCTGAAGAAAGAGCTCACCAACGGCAAGTAAGCTGGTTTTCGTCGATGCAGTGGTTGCGCCACGTCGCCTGGTTTCCCAGCGCAGGCTGCACTTTTTGTTCCGCACGGTCCCGACATGGCTGACAGTTCCTTTTCCGGCCTCGATCTGCTCGCCACCTCAGTCATCCTGGTGGACGATGAATTGCGGGTCGTCCATGCCAATCCCGCTGCTGAGGATTTGTTCGCGTTCAGCCTGAAGAACGTATTCAGGCAGCCGTTGGCGCAGATGTTTGCTGATTCGCGCGAGTTCATCATCAGCCTCAATGGCGTCTTGGCAGATAACTGGAGTTACACCGGCCGCGACCTGACCCTCACCCGCCCGGGGCAGGCGAGCCTGCATCTGAATTGCCTGGTCACGCCGACAGAGAATGCGGCCGCCCGTTTGCTGATCGAGTTTCGCCCCATCGACCAGCAACTCAGGATTGCGCGCGAGCAGCGGCAGATGGATCAGCAGCAGGCGAACCGCGAGCTTATTCGCAACCTCGCGCACGAGATCAGGAATCCCCTGGGCGGCCTGCGCGGATCGGCGCAACGACTCGAGCGCGAGCTGGAACGGCCCGAGCTGCGCGAATATACCCAGGTCATCATCAAGGAAGCCGACCGGCTGCAGGCGTTGATGGACCGGCTGCTGACGCCAAATCGCCCGCCGCAGGTCGCGCCGCTGAATATCCACGAAGTGCTGGAGCGGGTGCGAAGCCTGGTGCTGGCCGAATATCCGGAAGGCATCCGCATCGAGCGCGACTACGATGCCAGCTTGCCTGATTTCCACGGCGACAAGGAGCAACTGATTCAGGCGCTGCTCAATATCGCGCGCAACGCGGCGCAGGCCCTGAATGGCAAGGGTGAGATTGAATTCCGCACACGTGCCGCGCGTCAAGTGACCCTGGCCAGGCAGCGCTACAAACTGGCATTAGAATTGCAGGTGATAGACACCGGGCCGGGAATTCCGGAGGAGCTGCGCGAGCGGATCTTCTATCCGTTGGTGTCGGGGCGCGACGGCGGTAACGGGCTCGGGCTGACGCTGTCGCAGACATTCGTACAGCACCATCATGGCACGATTGAGTGCGACAGCAGGCCGGGCCTTACTTGCTTTACGATCATGCTGCCACTGGAGTAAACGCACAGTGAGTGATCCCAGGGAACGAACTCTTGAAGCGTTTGCCCATGCTCCGCTAACCATCGGAAAAACATGAAACCAGTTTGGGTCATAGACGACGATCGCTCGATACGCTGGGTGTTTGAAAAGGCGCTGGCGCGCGAAGGCATAGCCTGCAAGACTTTCGCGGCAGCGCAGGAGGCCTTGGATGCACTGGAACAGGGCGCCCCGCCGCAGGTGCTGGTGTCGGACATCCGCATGCCCGGCACTTCGGGCCTGGAGCTGCTGCAAAGCATCAAGCAGCGCCATCCCGCGCTGCCGATGATCATCATGACCGCCTATTCAGACCTTGAGTCGGCGGTGGCGGCGTTCCAGGGCGGCGCGTTCGAGTATCTGCCCAAGCCCTTTGACGTGGATCAGGCGGTGGCGCTGATCCGTCGCGCCATAGGCGAGGGGAGGCGCGAGATCGAGGGCGCGGAGGCGCTGGAGACTTCACCCGAAATCCTCGGTCAGGCGCCGTCGATGCAGGAGGCATTTCGCGCCATCGGCAGGTTGTCGCAGTCCAACGCCACGGTGCTGATCACGGGCGAGTCGGGCACCGGCAAAGAGCTGGTAGCGCTCGCGCTGCACCGCCACTCCAATCGCGCAGCGAACCCCTTTGTCGCCATCAATGCCGCGGCGATGCCGAAGGATCTGTTGGAATCGGAACTGTTTGGCCACGAGCGCGGCGCTTTCACCGGCGCGCAGGCGATGCGCCGCGGCCGCTTTGAGCAGGCCGAAGGCGGCACGCTGTTCCTCGATGAGATTGGCGACATGCCGGCGGAGCTGCAGACGCGCCTGTTGCGCGTGCTCTCCGACGGCCAGTTCTATCGCGTTGGCGGTCACCAGTCGATCAAGGCCAACGTGCGCGTGATTGCGGCCACGCACCAGGATCTGGAGGAGCGTGTGCGTCAGGGCTTGTTCCGCGAAGACCTGTTCCATCGCCTGAACGTGATCCGGCTGCGCCTGCCCAGCCTGCGCGAGCGGCGCGAGGACATTCCCCTGCTGGCGAAGCACTTCCTTGCAAAAAGCGCACGCGAACTGGGCGCGGAGGGGAAACGCCTGTCGCAGGCGGCGATGAATTATCTGGTGGCGCAGGATTTCCCTGGCAACGTGCGCCAGCTGGAAAACCTGTGTCACTGGCTGACCGTAATGGCGCCGACCCAGGCGATCGAGGTTGCCGACCTGCCGGCGGAGCTGAAGTCCGGGAGTGGCAAGACCGGGGAATCGGATTGGGGGCAAGCGCTTGGACGCGAGGTCGAGCGTGTCCTTGCGCGCGGCGATACCGGTGTCCTGGACGGTTTTGCGCAAGCCTTCGAGAAAGTCCTGATCGGCAAGGCGCTGGCCCGCAGCGGCGGGCGGCGCGTCGAGGCGGCCAAGCTGCTGGGCATGGGGCGCAACACCATCACGCGCAAGATTGCTGAACTGGGATTGGAAGCGACGGACGCCCCGGATGAGCCCGCGTGATGCGGCGCCGCGCGCCTGCTCTGCCTAGAGTTTTTTCAGCAGAACCTTGGAGCGCCGCTGCCAGTTGTAGAGCGATTTTTTCGGCTCGGGCAGCGCTCCGATGGCGACCTCGGCGAAACCGCGCTCGATGAACCAGTGCGCGGCGCTGGTGGTGAGCACGAACAGCTTCTTGAAGCCCAGTTGGCGCGCTTCGACTTCGCCGTGCTCGAGCAGCTTCTCGCCGTAGCCCCGCCCCTGGTATTCGGGCCGCACCGCGAGCGCCGCCAGTTCCGTCGCCTTGCCCGCCAGCGGGTAGAGCGCGGCGCAGCCCACGATCATGCCGTCGTGTTCGATCACGAAAAAGCTCTGCACTTCGCGCTCGAGCAGTTCCCGTCCGCGGTAGACCAGCGTGCCTTCGGCCTCCAGCGGCTCGATCAGTTGCAGGATGCCGCCGATGTCGTCGATGCTGGCCGGGCGCAGGCGCTCCAGCTTGTCGGCGGTGATCATGCTGCCCGAACCGCCGTGGGTAAAGAGTTCCAGCAACAGCGCGCCGTCCACTTTGTGCGACACCACATGCGCCCGGGCCACGCCGGCGCGCACCGCTTCGACCGCGTGGGTCAGGTACAGGCGCGTGTCCGGGGAGAGGTTCTTGCCGCGCGCGAGCAACTGCTCCGCCTCCTGCGCCGACAGTTCCGGCATCAGCTTGCCGCGCGCGTCCTCCACCGGGGCGTCGCTGAGAAATACCAGCTTCGCTGCCCGCACCGCCTTGGCGGTGGCGACCGCTACGTCCTCCATCGACAGGTTGAACACTTCGCCGGTAGGCGAATAGCCGACGCTGGATATGATGACCAGGTTGCCTGCCGCAAGGCAGGACTCGATCGCCGCGGCGTCGACCTTGCGCACCGCGCCGGTGTACTGCAGATCGACGCCGTCCAGCACGCCCATGGGCTGGGCGGTGATGAAATTGCCCGACACGGTGTTGATCGCCGCGCCCGCCATGGGCGAATTCGGCAGTCCCTGCGACAACAGCGCGTCGAGCTCGACGCGCAGCAGGCCCGCGGCCTCCTTTACGCATTCGAGCGCCACCGCGTCGGTGATGCGCAGCCCGGCGTGGTAGCGCGAACGCGCGCGGCGCTGCTTCAACTGTGCCTCGATCTGCGGGCGCGAGCCGTGCACCAGCACCAGGCGTATGCCGGTGCTGCGCAGCAGGTTGATGTCCTGCGTGAGCACGCCGAACTTGCCGTCGGCCACGACTTCGCCGCCGAAGGCGATGACGAAGGTCTTGCCGCGGAAAGCGTTGAAATAAGGCGCCGCGGAGCGGAACCAGGCGACGAACTGGCTATGGACGGTGGTCGGCATGGGTTGTGACCGGGAGCAAAAACGTCATTCTAAGTCACTTGTCGCCAGCTTCCAAAGTCTGTTTCGGCCACGCCGGGAGCGGGCAGCATCAGAGTCCGACGCCGTCGGCAGTATTTCTGATGCAAACGGTGGTGATCCCGTTGTTGCTCTTCTGGGCCTTTTATAGGGGGAGTAAGGCAGTTATTTGCTCTCCGTCACGGGCTACTTGATGGCATACCCAGCCGACCACGCATAGGGGTGGCGTATCATTGGCAGAACATCTCAGTTCTGCGAAAGGCGTCGAATGTCAGCGTTCAGAAAAATCTCGGTCAGCACCGGCATTTTCTGGCTTGAACTGCCCGCTGCCGATATTCGGATACTGTGTGGATGCCCGGTCGATGCCGTCAAACATCTGCTGCGACGGGGCCTGATCCTTGCGACCGAAGTGAATGGCGTCGAGTGCGAAACCGGGCCCAACGCAATCCTGCTCTCGGATCTCGCGACGCAGAACGGCCGTGCATGCAACCGTTCGGAGTTTCCGGTACTGCAAATGCTGTATAAGCAGGGCCTGATAGTGCCGGGCCACCCGGGTAACACGGGATTGCGGCCATTGCTCATAGGCTCCCGCGGCCAGGTCCAGGCGCAGATGGAATACCTGTTTCGCGGAAACTACGGACTTGCTTCGCGTGAAGAATTGATCGAGGCCGACGTCGCCCCCGCGTACGCCGACGAACTCATGCGCATGAAGCTCGCCTTCGCCTTCGGCCGAATCATGCCCACGGAAGAACTGGTCGAGCCGCTCTTCGTCGGACGCGGCCCTGTCGAAATCCGCAGCGGCGCGACGATTCGACGATTGCGCACAAACGTATTCGAGATTGCCTACCTGGACGAGCGCGTCGAAGTCGATCTTAACCTCGGACTGGGCGAGGCATACGAGTGCCCTTACACGCTCGACAAGCATTTACTCGCGCGCGACTATTTCGCCGTGGTGCACACCGGCGACGGCGATGGCTGGGACATGAATCGCCCCACGATGGGCAGCATCGTCCTGTTTCAGGGGCGCGTGTACCTGGTGGACGCCGGTCCGAACATCGATTATGCATTGACCGCCCTGGGTATCAGCGTCAACGAAATCGACGGCATTTTCCACACGCACTGTCATGACGACCACCTGGCTGGTCTTACTGCGTTGATCCGCGGAGACCGCCGC
Source organism: Pseudomonadota bacterium (assembly GCA_043805375.1). Lineage (GTDB taxonomy): Bacteria > Pseudomonadota > Gammaproteobacteria > Burkholderiales > SG8-39 > 2-12-FULL-64-23. The sequence continues at coordinate 2,470 of JAZDIA010000037.1, read as the reverse complement.
ATCGCCTATTATGCGGTCCCCATGGTGCGTGCCTCGGTGATCAAGAAGCTGTCGAAGGTAATGCGAATGCCGGAAGGCGAATTCGGGCAGCTATTCGACGTGCGGGACCTGAAGTTGGACGAGTGGAACGATATAGAAGGACTGGAGGTCAAACCGATACTTTCCCCGCATCCGGTTGAGACAACCATCTTTTATTTTCGGGTCCTCTGGGAAGGGGGCTATCGCAGCTATGCGCATCTGGCGGATATCGCATCGTCCGAGGTTCTGCAGAAGATGATCGCACCGGACAATGCGGCGATCGGCATCAGTGAGGCGTTTTTCGGAAAAACGGCGGATGCCTACGCGCACAAGGCCGACGTAAAAAAGATCGACATCGGCGGCGGCATGATACACGGCGTGGCGCAGGATTTTCGGGATGATCCATCGGACAAACTGATCCTTGCGCATACCGCGAGGCGGCTTACCGAGGATGAGCGCGCCATCGGGTCGGGTGCGCCGTTTGGAACCGTGGACGTCCTCATTAAAGGTACCTCGGATTCCCTTCGCCGCCGGGCGTTCGAGTATCTTCGGAGCTACTTTCCAGACGCGCCATTGCACAGTATCCGGCATCTGATGAATTGCCGGATTCTTGTGTTCAATCCCGAGGTATTACTGTTCAAGGAACAGCAGCCAGTCGATGCGCTATACCTTATTCTCAGCGGGTCGGCCGAGTTGCTGCGCACGGGGGTGCGTGGCGGCAGCCTCGTCTCTTCAGGTTCGATCGTGGCGGAGGCGCCCGCATTGCTTGGAACAGCAGCGTTGGAGACATGCCGGGCCGTCAGCTTCGTTCAGGCCCTGCGCCTGCCAAGGGATTTGTACCTCGACTTTGTTACACATAGCGGGATGCGCAGCGATTTGGTCGAATCGCGTGAAAAACTCGATTTCCTCAGGGGAAATTGGCTGTTCGCGGATGGTGTTTCGTGCGTGACCCTAAGCAGGCTGATTCGTTCCGCTGAATCCGCTATTATTAACAAGGGTCGTACTATTCCACCCCCCACCGACGAGTTACTGGTAATGCGCTCGGGAGAAGCGTTGCTCACGACACCGTCGGGATATACGGAAAACCTTTCCTCCGGCAGCCACGTGGGGGCCACCGCGATTTCCGGCGACGAATCGAAGGGTACGCAGGTTCGGTTTCTCGGTTTGTCGGAAGCCTACCGCTTTCCGCTCGATACCATTGCCAATATCCCTATAGTACGGTGGAAATTGCTGGAAACGCATCGTCGCCGCTACGTTGACAATTGAACAACCCGCCGCCTGGTTCACGGCGCCGACAGCGCAATTCATCCTATCAACGGAGACTATCATGCAGTTCATGTTAATCGTCGGCATCACCTTTGCCATCACTGAAGTAAAGGAAAGCGGCAAAAACGATATGCGTTCACGACGTTATGCGACATCGCAGAAAGCGACCCGAAGCTAACCTTCGTGAAACGGCCCGGGTCGGATGTCCGCGCTTCCGTATCCTGTCTATCGGCTTTGGCCTTTTGCGCGAGCTCCTTTTTGTGCGACGTAAGGTCAGGATCGCGGCGTTTGTGACAACTGCGATAAGTGCCTTCCAGCCGAACGGGGAGAACACCATTCCCCTGTCCCATTCCCATTTGGTGGCGACCATGAGTATCGGAGGCGCGGCAAAAATGGTGAGCGCGCCGCCTGTGGAAACAGACTGATGCCCCTCGCGATATCCGATATTCGGAAGACCATGGACGCAGTCCTTTGTTGAAATATTGTTCATTGTCCTATAGCTTGTTTAGCCCTGGAGGCTTTATGCAGTCAATGATCGTGTCAGTGGTTTTTTGTGCGTTGTGCAGCGGGCTAGCATTCGGTCAAACGTCGCAGGGCCGGTCGGTTGGACAACTCCTGTATCTGCCCATCTATTCGCATGTCTGGCATGGAGAGGTGGATGCCCGCGGTCAGCCAACGAAGACGCTCGTTTCGATTTCCGTGAGCATTCGGAACACGGATTCCGCAAAATCAATCCGCATAAGTTCCGCGCAGTACTACGACACCGGCGGCAAGAAGCTCAGAGAGTACGTGACATCACCGAAGATAATTGGACCTATGGGAACCTACGAGATATTTGTTCCACGAAGTGACGACACGGGTGGTTCCGGCGCGAATTTTCTGATTGCTTGGAAATCGGACCTGCCCGTGAGCCCGCCAATTGTAGAGGGTTTTCACGCGAATATTCCTTTGGGGAGATCAATTGCGTTTACTACTTGGGCGAGACCGATACCTGTTGAATGAGCACATTTTTCAATCGCCGTCGCTCTTCTGGTCCGTAACGAGCTAGGCCCGCGGGTGCCCCGATGGATAATGTTGCCGTAGTGTGGTTGCAGCTATGCGCATGCGCGGCACTGATCGCCGTCGCCGGCGCCAAACTGTCCCGTTACGCAGACGTGATCGCGGACAAGACGGGTCTCTCAGCGAA
>JAZDIA010000036.1:0-2268 GCA_043805375.1 Pseudomonadota bacterium | reverse complement strand
GTACGGCCGCGCCGCTGCGGCGGCGAGTGCGCTCACTTCGTGCCACGTCCTGTCCGGATAGGAAACGATCAGCAGATCGAGGTCCGACCCGGGCCGTACCGCGCCATAGGCGAGCGACCCGACGACCAGGGCGCGCACTCCTGCCCGGCCGAGAGCCGCGTCGCAGGCGCGCGCCGCGCGCCGGAGAATCGCCGTGCCGCTGCGCGGCGGACGGCCCGCCGGCGGGCGGCGGATCGCGGCATCCTGTGGAATTACCCAGCGCGCGCCGACGCGCCGCGCGCCCTCTATCCTGCCGGCTGCGAGCAACTGGCGCACGCGCTGCTCCGAGAGCCCGAGCGAGCGCGCGAATTCGACCGATGAGCGCAGCGGCGGCATGCGGCAATTGTGCTAAACCCCTAGCGTTATCGCAAGGGGTATTTTCATCCTCCGCTTGCTCGCAATGCGGAAACGGGGTCACCTCATCCTGATCGACATTATGATGCCGGGCATGGACGGCTACGAGGTGGCGCGCGTCAGTTTCTATACCGTGGAGTTGGCGCTGGCGGGGGTGCCTGTCCTTGCCGGTTGGTGGTTGACGAGCCGGCTTTGAAAAGCGTGATTCCCGGCCTCGTCTCCATGAAGGCTACGAAGCGCTGCAGGCGGGCGACGCGGCTACGGGGATCGCGCTGAAGAGCGATCGCGAGCGGCTGCTCGCCGACGGCTTCGCCGGCTCGGTACCTATTTTTGTAGGAGCGACATCCAGGTCGCGAAAGCCCGGATTCCGCCGCCTGCGGCTGCATCCGGGCTACGTTGCTGGCGAGCGTCGTGGTGCTGCTGGCGGGGAAGAACGAATGAGCCTGCGCGCGTGCATCTTGCTGCTGGTTACGCAGTACCGACTACCCGGCGCTGCGCCCCGCCGCGGCGGATTTCCCGGCTGCGCCCTCCGGCCATTCGCGCCATCCGAGCAAGCGCACACCCTCGAGCTCCATCGAGCGGCTGCCTCCATACACGACGGCGGGGCGGCGCGCGCGCGGCCCGGCCCAGGCGAGCCACTTGCGCAGGGCGCCGAAGTAATCGCCGCTCGGGGTCTGGCCGGACTTCATTTCGACCGGCTGCAGGCTGCGGCCGTGGTCGAGCAGGAGATCGATTTCGTTGCCGACGTTATCGCGCCAGAAAAATGCATTCGCCGGCAGCGCCCGATTGAAGCGGTGTTTGAGCCATTCGGACACCAGCAGCGACTCGAACAGCGCGCCGCGCGCGGGGTGCGTCTCCAACTGCCGGGAGTCGCGGATATCCAGAAGGTAGGCTGCCAGACCGGTGTCGTAGAAGTAAAGCTTCGGCGTCTTGACCAGGCGCTTGCCGAAGTTGACGTGATAGGGCGGCAGCAGGTGCACGATGTAGCTCGCTTCGAGCACCGTCAGCCATGCGCGCGCGGTCACGTGCGAGATGCCGCAGTCATTCGCCAGGCTCGACAGGTTGAGAAGCTGTGCGCAGCGGGACGCGCACATCCTGAGAAAGCGCCGGAACGCCGCAGAATCGGAAATCGCGGCCACCTGGCGAACGTCGCGCTCGACATAGGTCGCGACGTAGCTTGCGTACCACTGCGACGGCGCGACACGGCGCGAAAAGAGCGGCGGATACAGGCCGCGGAAAATGACCCTGGCGAGGGCCGCGTCGAGCTTTCCCTGCGCCTTCAGCTCGGCAAGCGCGAATGGCAGCAAGTGCACAAGGCCGACCCGCCCCGCGAGCGACTGGGTGATGCTCGCCATCAGAGCGAACTGCTGCGAGCCGGTGAGCACGAATTGCCCGGCCGAGCGCCGTTCGTCCACCCGCGTCTGCAGGTAGGAGAACAGCTCGGGGGCGCGCTGGACCTCGTCGAATACGGCGCCGCGCGCAAAACGGCCGAGGAAGGCGCGCGGATCCCCGAGCGCGAATGCGCGCTCGTCCGGATCCTCGAGCGAGACGTACGGCTTGGCGGGAAAGGTCGCGCGCACCAGGGTGGTCTTGCCCGACTGCCGCGGGCCGGTGACCGCCACCACGGGGAAGCCCCGCGCCAGGCGGCGCAGGGCAGTGGTTGCGTCGCGGGGAATGAGCAGCATGACGCCATCTTACACTTTGAAGATGGCACTTTCAATCTGTAAAGCCGCTGGCGAGCGCCGCGCGGATGTCGTCGCGCTTCAATTGCGGATACGCTGCAAGCAGCTCGCTCTCTACTACGCCGTCGGCGAGGTTTTCCACAATGAGCGACACCCGGATGCGTGTGCCGCGGATGCACGGTTTCCCGAAACA
>JAZDIA010000035.1:0-9171 GCA_043805375.1 Pseudomonadota bacterium | reverse complement strand
GAAAACGAAGGTATGGTTCACGCCTTCCATGTTCTCCGGATAGCGGCGCGCGGCTTCTGCTTCGCTGATGATCTCGCCCTTGTATTCGCATACCGTTTCGTCTTCGCCTATCCGACGGCGAGCGAACACGCCGCGCCCGTGGATGCCTGAGCGGCGCACTACGATGCGCGGCCCAGGGTGCTTGTTCCCGTTGTTTTCCATGTGCCGATGCTCTTTCGCGCAAAGTGCGCATTGTTGCGTTGTCGGGAGCAAGTTGCAAGCCTCTGCCTCTGCCTCGGCGCGCGGGCGACAGCGGCGGCCGCGGCGGTAGTGCCGATCGTCTTGGCTGTTCGATCAGGTTCGGGCCTGCGCGAGCGAGCGCATATCCGCCGAAATACGTATAATGGTACGTAACCGGCACGGAGGTCGTTCATGAGCAAGAAACTTACGATTCTGATCGACGACGCTGTGTATGCAGGGCTTCACCGGGTCGTCGGACGAGGCAGCATCGGTAAGTTCATTGAGGATCTTGCGCGTCCGCACGTAGCTCAAAGGGATTTGAGCGCCCAGTACCGCGAGGCAGCCAGGGATGCAGCGCGTGAACGCGAGGCACGCAACTGGACCGACGGCCTTGCAGGAGACGTCGATGAAACGCGGTGAAGTCTGGTGGGTGGATTTCGAGCCTGCGGTGGGTTCGGAAGTCAAGAAAACCCGACCGGCAGTCATCCTTAGCAACGACGCCTCGAATTCAGCGATGAGTCGCGTCCAGGTCCTTCCGATAACCAGCAACAGCGCCAGGTTTTATCTGTTCGAAGCGCCGATTAGCGTAAAAGGCGCAACCGGAAAAGTGATGGCCGATCAGATCATGACGGCCGCAAAGGAGCGCCTGAAGAAGCGCATCGGAAAAGTTTCGGCGCCGGAAATGCTTGGCATCGAGCGCGCCCTGAAAATTCAGCTCGCCTTGCGTTAAGCGAGCGACAAGGGCAAGGCGGCATCGAGGCCATGCGCCAGGCCAAGGCCTGCGCCAGGCTGGGCGCAGACCGCCTGATCCTGCAACAGATGTTTCCGGGGGCGGCGCCCTGCTACTGCGACTCGCGACGGTCTGCCTTCGGCTCGAGCGAGTGACCGAAGCGGGTATACTCGAATATCGGAAACGCATACAGGAACGGGCGGACTATCACGGGGATAGACGATGAGATCCTTTGAACATGGGTACCTGTACGACACGCCGGTTTCGCACGCGCTGCTGCGCACGATGCGTGCGCTGGGCGAATACCGCGGGAGACAGACGCTTTATACCCGCCAGTTTCCGGAAATTCTGGAAACGCTGCGCCGCGCCGCTGTGGTGCAGAGCGTGGAATCGTCCAGCCGGATCGAAGGTGTCGTCGTGGCGGCAGGCCGTATCGATCCCCTGGTGCTCGGGCGTTCGAAGCCGCGGGACCGTTCCGAGCAGGAGGTCGCGGGATACCGGGACGTGCTCGCGGAAATCCATACCCGTGGCCCAAAGCTGAAGCTGGGCGGCGAGTTGATCAGGAACTGGCACCGCACGCTCTATGGCTATACGTCGGAGAGGGGCGGCGCGTGGAAGCGCAAGGACAACGCGATTCTTGAGCAGCAACCAGGAGGCGGATACGCGATCCGCTTCAAACCCGTATCGGCGCTGGCCACGCCGAAGTTCATGCAGCGCCTGATCGAACAATTCGAGCGGGAGCAGGCGCAGGAGCGGACTGATCCGCTGCTTCTGATCGCCGCGTTCGTTCTCGATTTCGAGTGCATTCATCCGTTCACCGACGGCAACGGCCGCATCGGCCGGTTGCTTTCGCTCCTGCTGCTCTATCGGGCCGGTTACGAGGTCGGCCGCTACGTAAGCCTGGAACGGGTCATCGAGCAGAGCAAGGAGACTTACTACGAGGCGCTGCACCGTAGTTCGCAGGGCTGGCACGAAGGCCGGCACGACCTGCGGCCGTGGCTGGACTATTTCCTCGGCACGCTGATCGCCGCCTGCAAGGAATTCGAGGATCGCGTGGGCGCCATCTCGTCGGCCCGTGGCGCGAAACGCGAGCTGGTGCGCGGCGCAGTGGCCCGGCTGCCGGCGCGCTTCACCATCGGCGATCTGGCGCGCGCGTGCGGCGGAATCAGCCGCAGGACACTGGTCCGCGCGCTCCAGGATCTGCGCGCAGAAGGGGGCGTGCGCTGCCTGGGGCGCGGGCCGGACGCCGAATGGGAGCGTACGGGGCGATGAGTGTGTAAATATGCCACTTGGCTGGTTCGTGGCATGATTAATATGCCAGCGGTTGGACCCGTCATGGACCCAATGAGAGCGAACGAATGCACATGAATTGGGCATTACCCAATCAATTGGGTAATGAAATGGGTAAGTAGAGCGCCGCTCAGTGAATCAGGTGAAGGCGACGCAATATTAGCTACCGGTTTATCGCCATTGCAGATACGGCTGAGCCAGAAGGAATTCGCGTGATTGATCTTGGAGCTGGACACGCGAGCTCCGAAACCACGTTGTGCGGGCGTGTCATCGAAACGCTTAAGGCCGAGTCCCTTCTCAATGAGTCGGTGGGAGCCAGTTATATTGAGCGCAACTGGCCCCCGGCCCTGAAAGGTTCCGGCGCGTGGCCGCTTTCCGGACTGCGCCAGAGCTTCCTGAACGGCGCACTAACGCGACTCCTCGACCCCGATTCGGTATTGAAAGGCAAGGTGTGCGAGTTTATCGGCAAGGGCGACTTTGGGTTGGGGTCTGGCCAGCGGCCGGACGGCGGCTTCGAGCGAGTGTGGTTCGACGAGCACGTCGATCCGGCGGACGTGACCTTCGACAAGGACGTGTTCCTGCTGACAAAGGCAACGGCGAAGAAATCCAAGGCGGCTCTGACAGGCGGCACCCCTGAGCCCGGTCCAACTCCGCCCGAGCCGCCGGAGCCGGAGCTTGGCCCGAGCCCGGAGCCGGAGCCCGGCCCAGTGCCGGTGCCGAGTACGTCGGTAATTCGGGTGACTGGCGCAATTCCGCCTGAGCTGTGGAACAGACTCGGCACGAGACTACTACCCAAGCTGCGTGCCGGCGCGGACCTTCGAGTCGAGGTCGGGTTCTCTGCCACGGTCGACGCGAACCTTGCTGCCGGAGTCGCCGCCGAGATCAACCAGGCGCTTGACGAACTAGGCGTCCGCGACAAGGTCGAGGTGAAAGTAAGCAGTCAGTAGGTCTGCTTAATGTGAGCCGGTATCGACAACGTTTGCGTGTTCATTGCGTCTGATAAGCCGATTTCACCGCCAGCGCGAGTTCCAGCACGGCCGTGGCGTATAAGCTGGAGCGATTGTAGCGCGTCAACACGTAGAAATTGGTGAGGCCCACCAGGTATTCGCTCGCCTCCCCCGGCGTTTCCAGTTCGATCAAGGCGCAGCGCGCATTCGCCTTCGCCTCCCCCTTCGAGTTGACGCCAAAGCGCGTCAGGTCGCCGCAGCGGTAAGTCGGCTTGATGCCGGCGTCGACCAGCTTGCGGTAATTGTTGCCCTGCACCTCGGCGGCGAATGCGACTGGCTGGCCTCTCTCCCAGCCCTGTGCCTGCAGAAAATTGGCGACGCTGCCGATGGCGTCGGCAAAGCTGCCGGAGAGGTCCGCCTTGCCATCGCCGTCCAGATCCACGGCGTAGCGACGGTAGCTGCGGGGCATGAACTGGGGAATGCCGATGGCGCCGGCGTAAGATCCTTTCAGGCCGAGGGTATCGATGCCGGCATCGCGCGCGTACAGCAGGTAATGCTCCAGTTCGGTGCGGAAGAATTCGGCGCGCGGCGGATAGTCGAAGGCGAGGGTGGCAAGGGCGTCGATCACGCGGTAGTTGCCGGTGTTGCGGCCGTACAATGTTTCCACGCCAATGATGGCGACGATGATTTCCTCGGGCACGCCATAGAGCCCGGTGGCGCGCGCAAGCGCCTCGCGCTGCCGCTCGCGGAATTCGACGCCGGCCTGGATGCGCTGCGGCGTCAGAAACAGCGCGCGATACGCCTGCCACGACACTGCGCGCGCCTCGGCGGGCGGGGTGATGGCATTGATGATCGCCGGCTGGAAACGCGCTCCGGAAAAGAGCTGGCGCAGTTCTTCCCCGACGAAGCCGTGTTTCGCCACCATCTCCGCGATGAACTCGCGCACATCGTCGCGCTCGGCGTACGCTGTGGCGGCGGTTGCGGTGACGATGATGGAGGACGACAGCGCGACGGCGAGCAGCACGATCCGCAGACGAGCCGCCGAATTCACGCGCTGAACTCGCGCACCAGCGCGCGCAACTCGGTGAGCGCGCGCGGGTCGGCGAGCTCGCCGTAGCGTAGCGCAATGTAGCGCTCGCCGATGGCGCGAATGCGTTCGGCCTCGCCCGGATAGCGCGCAGCCGTGCGCGCGACGAAATCGGCCGGACCTTCATGCGAGGCGCGCGGACTGCCTTTTTTCCCGAGCTTGGCGCAGAACCGGAGCCACTGGCGCTGCACCGGGTCGAGCATGCGTATGCGTCGCAACAGCCACGCGGTGAGCAGCGCCAGCAGAGCACCCACGCCCCAGAACAGCATCAGCGCCATGTTCTCCCAGCTCGGTTCATTCATGCCGAAGCGCGTCAGGAATTCGCGCTGGCGTTCCGGGTTGTAGCCCAGCACGAGCTGGTTCCACTTGTTGGCGAGCGCATCCCAGTTGTAGCGCGCCTCGCGCAGCCAGACGAGGGTGGTGCGCGCCATCAGCGGCAGCGGGTCGGTCGCGGGTACCGCTGCGGCAATGCCGGACTCAACCCGCGCCGGCGCGGCGGCGGCGGTGGGATCGAAGCGCACCCAGCCGCGGCCCTTGAGCCACACTTCGGCCCAGGCGTGCGCATCGGACTGGCGCACTATCATGTATTGGTCCACCGGATTGACGTCGCCGCCCTGGTAACCGGTGACGACGCGGGCCGGCACGCCGGCCGCGCGCAGCAGAAACACGAAGCTCGAAGCGTAGTGCTCGCAAAAGCCGCGCTTGCTGCCGAACAGAAATTCGTCCACCGAATCGCGGCCGAGCAGGGGCGGCTCCAGCGTGTACACAAAACCCTGCTCGCGGAAATAGCTCAAGGCCCTCTGGGCGACGGCCGCATCGGTCGCGACGCGTGCCGCCCAGTCCTCGGCCAGCCGGCGCGCCCTGGGATTGAATCCGCGCGGCAGTTGCAGCGCCGGCCTGAGTTCGTCGGCGTCGTCTGCGTTGCCCGTGGTGAAATGGGTATAGGAGCGCATGTCGTAGCGCACGCGATTGCGCACCGGTATGCGCGAAATCAGCATGTAGTCGGTGGTGACGCTCGCGCCGGGCGGTATTTTCGCCGCCAACTCGAGCGCAAACAGCCAATTGTGATTGTGCGGCTCAAGCGTCATCTCGTAATCGTAGGGTTCGCCGCCGGCCTCGAACTTGAGCTGCCCGAAAGGGCGAACATCGCCCGCGCGCCAGGTGCGGCCGTCGAAGTGCCAGAACACCGGCCCGCGCCAGTACAATTGCGGCCTCGCCGGCGCATCCTTTTGGAACTTGACGCGAAATGCGATGGCCTCGGACTGCGACAGCCGGCTGATTGCGCCGGGCGACATGGAGTCCGACAGCCCGGTGACGCCGCTGTAGGCATCCTGCGGCAGCCCCCACAGCGGGCCCTGGATCCGCGGGAACAGGAAAAACAAGATGAGCATCACCGGCGCCGCCTGCGCCAGCAGCACGAGCGCGGTCTTCAGGTTTGCGCGCAGCTCGCGCGCCGGTGCGGCGAAGTTCGCGAGGCTCGCGGTATTGACCAGCACCGCGGCAAGCATCAGTCCCGCGGTGGGCAGCGTCTGCGAATAGAAAAAATTCGTGAGCGCGAGAAAGTAACTGAGCAAAATAAGCACCATGGCATCGCGCTGATGGTGCGTTTCGAGCAGCTTGAGCGAGAGAAACAGCACCAGCAGCGCCACGCCGGAGTCGCGCCCGAAGACGGTGCGGTAGGTAAGATAAACGCCGAATACGCCACCGGCGACGAACAGCGTCAGCAACCATTTCCCGGGCAGCGCGCGCTCGCCCCAGCCCAGATAGACGCGCCAGGCGAAAAGAATCAGCGCGATCAGATTGAGCCACCAGGGCAGGCGCGGCATATGCGGCGCCGCCACCAGCGCCAAGCCGCCGAGGAGCCAGAACAGATGGCGCAACTGGATCGTTGCATTGGCGGACTGTTGAAAAATTCGCTTCATGAGCGATCTATCGCATGAGCATGAAATGGCTTGGTGCTGAACGGGCCCCGATTTGGGGGACATTGGTCGCCACGTATGGAAGGGGTGTGCCCCTTTTTTGTAAGCTACTGGAGACCATACAGCGCGAGTTCCCGCAGGCAGGCGAGGCGGTGCGGCTCGCCGGCGTCCGGCGCCAGTTCCACCCCAGGCAGGCGCAGGCCGTAACGCAATCTCTCCTGATCGGCTGCGAGCACCCAGCGCGTCAGGCGCGATAATCTGGACTCTACGTTCATGGAATCCGGAAGCTGACTCCAGTCGAGCCACAATTCGGCGGCGGCGCGGCCGCTGAACACCTTGGTCTGCAGCCCGCGTCCGCTGGCGGCGGCCTTCCAGTGTATGTGCCGCGGTGAATCGCTCGTCTGATACGGCCGCAGCCCGGCGAAGTCGTCGCTGCCGCCGCCGGCGACGCGCTTCTCGCCGCGACCCCCGGATGGTTCCGGCAGGGGCAGGAGGCCGTCGTCGGGCCTGGGATAGACGAGGCAGCGCATATCGGGCTGAATATAGCTCCACGCGCGCAACAGGCCGACGGGAAAGCGCGTGTCCATGGTAATGCGTCCCGGCACGAGCCAGCCGCGCTCGCGCGCGGCGGCCGGAACGCTGACCGTGGTACCGCGCCAGGAGAGCAGGTCGCAGCGCGTTGCCTGGCCCCGATGCCACAGCGCGATGGACGCGCGCTCGTAGCCCGAGCGGTTTTCGACGAACAGTTCGAACCAGGCGCTCTCGCCCGCGAACACCGGTTCCGCGCGGCCGGGGCTGATATGCAAATGCACCAGGTTGCGGAAAGTATGCAGGATCGCGACCAGCGCCATGCTCGCGAGGAGGAAGGTGAGGATGTAGCCTAAGGAAAGGTTGTAGTTGATCGAGCCGATCAACATCACGGCGAGCGCCATGGCAAAAGCGAGGCCTGCGCGCGTCGGCAGGATGTAGACACGCTTTTGCGCGAGAAAGATGGTGCCGGGTTCTGGCACGCGCGGACCGAAGAAGGCGTTGTAGAGCTGCGAGCGGCGCAGGATTTTTTCAAACATCGCGTTGCTTCGATCGATTGCTGCGCAGGACGCACTCTGCCGCTGTTTCGTATCCTTTGTCGTTAGTCACTTGCAAATCAAGAATTGACATAATTGGCAAAGAGTCTCGATGCTCTTGGGTTTCCATATGTCTCCCGATTTTGTGTTTTGCAAGCTTGCAAAACACAAAATCGGGAGATGATGGATGAATAAGCGAGCGAAACTGTTTGCTTCCGTCTTGTCCGCCTTAGAATTTTTCAGGGAATCGGCACGGCCTCGATCAGCGCGGCAGTAACCTCGGAGGAGCGCTTGCGCGCGCCTTCGTGCGCCGGTGCGAGGCGGTGACCGGCCACGCCGGGCAGGATCGCCTGCACGTCTTCGGGCAGCACCTTGTCCCGTCCTTCGACCATGGCCCAGGCCTTGGCCGCGTGCAGCATGCCCAAGGCCGCGCGCGGCGACAGGCCGTTGGTGAATTCGGGCGCGCGGCGCGTGTGCTCGACGATGGCCTGAATGTAATCGAGCAAGGCCGCTGCCGCGTGCACCTGATTGGCGCCGGTTTGCAGTTCGATCAGTTCACCCGGCGCGAGACAGGGCTTGAGCGCGGCCACCAGGTTGCGCCGCTCCTCGCCCAGCAACAGCGCGCGCTCGGCGCCGCGATCGGGATAGCCGAGTTCGATGCGCATGAGAAAGCGATCGAGTTGCGATTCCGGCAGCGGAAAGGTGCCGACTTGGTGCGAGGGGTTTTGCGTGGCAATGACGAAAAACGGCTCGGGCAGCGCTCGGGTCTCGCCCTCTGCCGTCACCTGGTGTTCTTCCATCGCCTCGAGCAGCGCGCTCTGCGTCTTGGGCGTGGCACGGTTGATTTCGTCGGCCAGGATCAGTTGCGAGAAAATCGGCCCCGGATGGAATTTGAAGACGCCGCCGTCGCGATCAAATACCGACACGCCGATGATGTCCGCGGGCAACAGGTCGCTGGTGAATGAGATGCGCTGGAAGTCCAGGCCCAGCAGTCTTGCCAGCGTGTGCGCAAGCGTGGTCTTGCCCACCCCGGGCAGATCTTCGATCAGGAGATGGCCGCGCGCGAGCAGGCAGGCGACGGCGAGGCGGATTTGCCGCTCCTTGCCGAGGATGATCGTGCCGGCATTGGCGATGACGTGATGGATCGCCGTGTTACGCGCGGTGAATTTTGTTTCAGCGTAGAGCAGCAATCGGGTTCTCCGTGGTGTGCCCGGCATTGCCGGGTGCGCGCGCGCCGCTGGCGGCGGCGCGTCCCCCGGCCGGGGATGCGGCGGTTTTTCACAGTGTATTCGTCATCTTACGTGGATTTCGGCTAATATTCATTAATACTACCGCGAGCAAGACGGTACATGGCCACCGCTTTTATCACCCACCCGCACTGCCGCAAGCATGACATGGGCGCCTATCACCCGGAGTGCCCGGAGCGGCTGGGCGCGATCGAGGATCAGTTGATCGCCTCCGGCATCGGGCCGCACTTGAGCCATCACCAGGCGCCGCGGGCGAAGGTGAGCGATCTGGCGCGGGTGCATGAGATGGAATACATCAGCCGCGTGCGCAGCAGCGCACCCGCGAGCGGTATCGTCCATCTGGACCCGGATACCGCGATGAATCCGCATACCTGGGACGCCGCGCTGCGCGCGGCCGGCGCGGCGGTGCTCGCCACCGATCTGGTGCTCGGCCGGGAGGCTGACAATGCCTTTTGCAGCGTGCGCCCGCCGGGGCATCACGCGACGCGCAACCGCGCCATGGGCTTCTGCCTGTTCAACAATGTCGCCATCGCCGCCAAGCATGCGCTCGAGCAGCACGGGCTCGAGCGCGTCGCCATCGTCGATTTCGACGTGCACCACGGCAACGGCACCGAGGACATCTTCCGCGACGATGCCCGCGTGCTGATGGTGAGCACGTTCCAGCATCC
>JAZDIA010000034.1:0-102280 GCA_043805375.1 Pseudomonadota bacterium | reverse complement strand
TCTGGGGTCATGCCAAGACCAACCTGCTCGCGAACTTCGCACCGCTCGAGCTTTCCGACCTGGCGATGCAGACTCATCTGTCTGTCCTCGCCATCGGCGATGACCAACCGCTGCTGCGCTCGTTTCTCCGCCATTGCCCTCCTTCTTTTCGCCTCAAATAGGACATTACTTATGCAGTTATCAATAACGCACGAGTGGTGGACGCGCCGTCGCTCGGCGTTCGAGGAATGCATATCTGAGCTTGTGGTTGCCGAAGCCGCTGCCGGCGACCCTGATGCTGCTGAGAGGCGGGATCGGCTGATTCGGGATTTAACCTCGCTGAGTATCTCCGATGAGGCGATCGCTCTGGCACGAAACCTTGTGCAAGGGGCCGGCCTTCCGGCACGCGCGGCAGTGGATGCTCTTCATATTTCCCTCGCCGCGTGCCATGGCATTGATTATCTGCTGACCTGGAACTCGACGCACATTGCGAATGCTGAGCTCCGACCAAAGGTAGAGAGAGTCTGCCGTGACAATGGCTACGAACCGCCTGTTCTGTGTACGCCAGACGAACTTATGGGAGGCTGACTATGGTACATCCCCAACGCGATGAACAACCGTGGACTGACGAAATTGTGGCGGAGGTGCGTTCCGCCCGCGAGCAACTATTCGCCGCCTGCGATTACGATCTGGAGAAACTTGCCGATCGCCTCCGCCAAACTCAGAAGGCGAGCGGCCAGGCCGTCGTGACTTTCCCAAGGCGGATGCCGGTGAAAGAGGTTTCTACGCAATAGGCGCCCGACAACCGCTCCAATCGGACGCACAAACAGCGGCGCTTCACGCGGCATCGGCCTGGCTATCGCCAAGCGCGCGGTGAAGTGGTCACGCTGACCAAGCGTGGCAAACCGGTCGCCCGTATCGTGCCCGCGGGCCAACTGCCTGCCAAGCCAAAACTCGATCTGTTTGCCTTGCAGAAATTCCGGGCCGACCTGCCGGTGGCCCGCATTGATTCCGCGGAAATGGTGCGCAAGATGCGCGCTGAAGCGAACGGCTGGTGATTTACGCAGACACCAATGTTCTGCTGTCGCTGTTCTGCCCGGACAGCCTGAGCGCGGCGGCGAAGAAGCTCGGTTTGCCTGTTGTGGGGTTGAAGGCCTGACGGATAGGAAAATCAATTAATCCGCCCGCGATTTGTGTTTCACGCGGACGGATTGTGGACGCAGTTTTTTTCCAGCGGCTTAAATGGAGAGAACCGGGGACGTACCCCTATCTCCGTTTCTATTGCAATTAGAATTACATGTTCGGATAATTCGGTCCGCCGCCGCCTTCGGGCACGACCCAATTGATGTTCTGCGTCGGGTCCTTGATGTCGCAGGTCTTGCAGTGCACGCAGTTCGCCGCATTGATCTGCAGCCGGTCGCTGCCATCTTCGTTCTTGACGAATTCGTATACGCCTGCCGGGCAATAGCGCTGCTCCGGCCCGGCGTACCGCGCGAGGTTGAGGTTCACCGGCACAGCGGCATCCTTGAGCGTCAGGTGGCAGCGCTGGTTTTCCTCGTGGCTGACGTTGGAAATGAACAAGGACGACAACTTGTCGAAGGAAATCTTGCCGTCCGGCTTGGGATACTCGATCGGCTGACAGTCAGCGGCTTTTTTCAGCGCGCTGTGGTCGTCGCGGTTATGCAGTGTCCACGGCGCCTTGCCCTGGAATACGAAAGTGTCGAGCGCCGAATACACGAGGCCGCCCCAGAAGCCCCAGTGAAACGACGGGCGGATGTTGCGCACCCGGTACAACTCGTCCCAGATCCAGGTCCCGCGCACCTTATCCGCATAGTTTTTCACCTCTTGCGTGCCTTCTCGCGCCAGCGCGTCGCACACGGCCTCGGCCGCGGTCATGCCCGACTTCATCGCGGTGTGGATGCCCTTGATCTTGGGCACGTTGAGGAACCCCGCGCTATCGCCGACGAGCATGCCGCCGGGGAAGGTGAGCTTGGGCAGGGATTGGAATCCGCCCTCGGTAATCGCGCGCGCGCCATAGGAAACGCGCCTGCCGTCTTCGAAAAAAACTCGAATCGCCGGGTGCGTCTTGAAGCGCTGAAATTCGTCGAACGGACTGATCCAGGGGTTTTCGTAATCCAGGCCGATGACGAATCCAACCGCCACCTGGTTGTTCTCCAGATGGTAGAGGAAGGACCCGCCGTAGGTGCGCCGGTCCACGGGCCAGCCGGTGGTGTGCACGATCAGGCCGGCTTGATGGCGTTCGGGCTTCACTTCCCACAGTTCCTTGACGCCGATGCCGTATGCCTGCGGATCTACGCCCTCGCGCAGCTTGAATTTCTGCATCAGGTCTTTGGTGAGCGAGCCGCGGCAGCCTTCGGCGAAAATCGTCTGTTTCGCGTGCAGTTCCATGCCGGGCTGGTAATTCCCGCTGTGCTGGCCGTCGCGGCCTATGCCCAAGTCGCCGGTGGCCACGCCCTTGACCGAACCGTCTTCATGATAGAGCACCTCGGCCGCGGCGAAGCCTGGATAGATTTCTACTCCCAAACCTTCGGCCTGCTGTCCCAGCCAGCGGCACAGATTGCCGAGGCTGATGATGTAATTGCCGTGATTGTTCATTTGCGGCGGTGTCGGCGGCCTGAACGCCTTGCGTTCGGTAAGAAAGAGGAAGCGGTCTTCCCCGGCGGGCGTATTGAGCGGCGCGCCCATGGCTTTCCAGTCGGGGAGAAGCTCGTCCAGAGCGCGCGGCTCGAGTACCGCACCGGAGAGGATATGGGCGCCGATCTCCGAGCCCTTCTCGATCAGGCAAACGCTGATTTCTCGGCCTTTTTCGATAGCCAACTGCTTCAGTCGTATGGCGCAGGCGAGCCCCGAGGGCCCGCCACCCACGATCACCACATCGTATCCCATCGCTTCGCGTTGCATGTCGACCCCCAGTTTTGGCCGCGGTGGCGCGCGTTCAGCGGCGCGGCGTAACCGCGTCCGCTGCAACAGACGCAGGTGATGGTGCCTATTCAAGCTGAGGGGAATTATAATGCGGCTCCCCGTTCCGCGACACCAACACGATGACCGCGACGAAGCGCAATCTCGCGCATACCGAAACCATGCCGGTCGACGACCGAAGGTCTCGATCCCGCTTGACGGGAAAGTCCCCGTGGGACAAACCGCTGTGGGAACCCAGCCAGGCGCGCATCGCCGGCGCCAATGTCACCGCATTTGCGGGCGCGACATCGAATTCGCGCAATTGCCGTTCGACCACCCGCTGTACATCATGTATTCCTCGGGCACCACCGGCGTGCCCAAGTGCATGGTGCACGGCGCCGGCGGCACCTTGTTGCAGCACCTGAAGGAACACCGCTTGTATTCCGACGTCAAGCCCGGCGAGCGGCTGTTCTACTTCACCACCTGCGGCTGGATGATGTGGAACTGGCGGCGCGCAACGTGGTGCACGGGCAAGCGGTCAAGAACGCCGAGGCGCTGGCCAATCCGGAAGCGCTGGAGCACTACACGAACCGGGTGGAGTTGCGGAGCTGACTCAGGCTATTGCGAACTACATACTGCGTCTTAAATACCGTCGCCTGCAAGGAGCGGAGTTGCGCGGACGAAAATTCGTCCGCACGCAATCGGCGATCTTGGATAAAACCTCCGCGCTGTTTGGTGTTAACCGTAACCGTGTTTTCTGTACGGATGCGCTTTTCATCCGTACAGAAAACACGGTTGGCGCGCGCAGCGCGCAGGTCTTGGTCAATTAGACGTTATCGCCTTGGCGAGCGCCTAAGTTCGCCGCGGGGCGAGGTCGGGCTCGCCGCAGCGATGCAGGATTTCGGCGCGTGCGGCATCGCGCAGCGCCACGGCGGCGTTCCAGTCGCTACCCTGCGGCACGAGCGGCGGGGTGATGGTGACGACGATGGCGCCGCGCCGTGCGAACCAGCTGCCGTCGCGCAGCACCGAGCGCGTGCCGCGGATGGTCACGGGCACGAGCGGCACTCCGGCTTGCGCCGCGATCACGAAGGCTCCCATGCGAAACGGCAGGAGACCCGCAGTGCGGGTGAAGGTTCCTTCGGCGAAGAAGATCAGCGCGCGCCCGGCGCGCACCGACTCGGCCAGGCGCGACGCATCCTCCACGCTTTGCCTGATGTCGGCGCGTTCGACGAAGTCGGTGCCTATCGATTGCAGGAACAGCCGCGGCAGCAGCGATTCGTTCAACTCGCGTTTGGCGGCAAAGCTGTAGCCGCGCTCGCGCAAAGCCGCGAGCAGGATCAGGCCATCGAGATAGCTGGCATGGTTGACTGCCATGACGAATGGCCCGGAAGCCGGGATGTGTTCGAGCCCCTGTACCACCAGCGGCAGGCGCCACAGCCGCAAAAAACCGTTGGCCACGACGCGGCTCAGTCGCCAGCCCCAGGCGGGATTGCGCAGCAGCACAGTTGCCGCCAGCGTCGGGATGGCGAGCATGAGGAAACTGACCCAGATCCAGGCTGAATACGCCAGGCCGCGCAGCGCGCGCAGCCGCCGCCGCAGCTCGGGCAGCAGGCTCGCCCGGGCGAGGCGCGCGAATTGCAGCCACACCGCCGTCGGCCGCGCGTTGCTGCCGCCGCGCTCGTAGTACGCGAGGCTGGCCGCGCGCCGGATTTTGCCGCTGGAAGTTTTCAGCACCGTATGCGGCGGGGCGAACACGATATCGTCTGCCGGCAAGCCGATCAGATCGACGGCGCGCTCGTTGATGCTCCGCCGCAGCGCTTCGAGGGCATCGGCTCCGGTTTCCCGCGTTTCAGCGAGCACGATGACGCGCTCGGTGCCGGTGCGGGAATCCGGGCTGCCGAACACCGCTACGCAGCCTTTGCGTATGCCGGGGAGCGTGCCTATCGCCTGCTCCAGTTCATAGGGATAGAGATTGCGGCCGCCGCGAATGATGATGTCCTTGGCGCGGCCGCTGAGATAGAGTTCGCCGTCGGCGAGATAGGCGAGATCCCCTGTGTCCAGCCATGCGCCCGCAAACAGCTTCCTCGTCTGCTCGGGGTTGCGGTAATAGCCGCTGGTCGCAGACGGCCCCTTGAACTGAAGTCGCCCTTCGTGGCGGTCGGCGAGTTCCACTCGGGCTGAGTCGACCACGCGCAGGTGATGCGCTGCTATCACCCGGCCGCAGCAGGGCACTTCGAGCGCAGTGGCATCCTCGGGCGGCGCCGGCCGCGCTTCGCCTTCGTTCTGGAACGCTGCGCGTTCGACCCTATCGATGCGGTAGTGCGTGCCGGGCGCGGGGAAGGCAAGCCCGACCGAGGCCTCCGCCAGGCCGTAGACCGGCATAGGCGCGGTCGCGGGCAGGCCATAAGGTCCAAAACGCTTCTGGAATGCGGCCAGCGTATCCGCGTTCACCGGCTCGGCGCCGTTGAAGGCATAGCGCCAGCAGGACAGGTCCAGGCCCTCGAGTTGCTCGTCGCGAATGCGTTTCAGGCAAAGCTCGTAAGAAAAATTGGGGCCGCCCGAAAGGGTGCCGCGATGGCGGTGGATGGCCCACAACCAACGGCTGGGGCGAGACAGGAACGCGAGCGGAGACATGAGTACGGTGGGAAAGCCCAGGTACAGCGCGGCGAACCAGGCACCGATCAGGCCCATGTCGTGGTAAAGGGGGAGCCAGCTCACGAACACATCGTTGGAGTTCGCCTGCACTGCCTCGCCCATGCCGCGGATGTTGGCGACCAGGTTGGCGTGTGTGAGCACGACACCCTTGGGATTGCCGGTGCTGCCCGAGGTGTATTGCAGGAAGGCGATGTCACCGGGGTTTGCCGGCAAAGGCGCGAACCCGCTATCGCCTCCCGCCATATCGTCGGGCATCAGTACCTGCCGCAGCGATCCCACCTGCGAGCGCAGCAACAGCGCCACGGTTTTCGCTTCGGGGACGGTGATGAGCATGGCCGCACGGCAATTGCCGAGGATGCCGACGTGACGCCGCAGGTGGTCTTCAATCTGCGCCGGCCGCGCGGGCGGATACAGCGGCACCGGAATGCCGCCCGCCATCAGAATGCCGAAAAAACTGAACAGGTAATCGCGCCCGGTCGGCAGCATGATGGCTACGGTCTGGCCCGGTTGCAATCCGTGCCCGGCGAGGCTGCTGGCACAACCCGCTGCGCCACGCCGGATGGCGACGTAGGAAAGCTCCTCTTCGCCGGTCTCGGTGTAGAGGTGGACCTGCAGCCGCTCCGGATGCGTTTCCGCATGCCAGTCGAGTGCCGCGAGCAGCGTTTCCGCTTGGCACGCGATCGCGCCTGATTCGGCCTGCACCAGACTGCGGATGTCCTTTTCCGGCTCGACGCGGCGCACGCCCTGGCTGCCGTGGACGAGGCGCAGCAGATCGCGCGGCGTTTCGGCTGCGTACAGCGCACGCTCGGGCAGGCTAAGGTCGAAGGCGCGCTCGATCCTGAGCACCAGCTCTACGCGCGCCAGGCTGTCCAGGCCGAGCTCGCGTTCGAGCGAGCTGTCGAGCGCTATGTGCATCGCCCGCGTGTGGCCCGTGTCGCGCACCAACTGTTCGACCACGGCGAGCAGGGCGTCGGCGCTGGCTGTAGCTTCGGTTTCGATCTGATTCATCCGCTGGGGTCTCGTTGGCCGGATGCTATGATAGCCGCCATCGATACGGGTTCGCCATGTGGGATTCGATCTGCAGGTTTTCGTGCAGGTTTTCGTTGAGCGCCTCCTCTTTTTGCTGTAACATCCGCTATCCCATCTCTCGAATCTGAGATGACCAAGTATGCCTTCGTTACCGGCGGTGTGGTTTCCTCTCTTGGGAAGGGGATAGCCGCCGCCTCTCTCGCCGCAATTCTCGAATCCCGCGGCATCAAAGTCACCAACATCAAGCTGGATCCTTACATCAACGTGGATCCGGGCACGATGAGTCCGTTCCAGCACGGCGAAGTGTTCGTTACCGAAGACGGCGCCGAAACCGACCTGGACCTGGGCCACTACGAGCGCTTCAGTTCGGCGCGAATGAGAAAGATGAATAACTTTACCACCGGCCAGATCTACGAGTCGGTGATCAAAAAAGAGCGTCGCGGCGAATATCTGGGCCGCACGGTGCAGGTTATCCCGCATGTCACCGACGAGATCAAGTCCTTCATCGCCAGGGGCGCAGAGGGCGCAGAGGTGGCTATCGTCGAGATCGGCGGTACCGTGGGCGACATAGAATCCCTGCCGTTTCTCGAGGCCATCCGCCAGATGGGTCTGGAACTCGGGCGCGACAACGTCTGCTACGTGCATCTGACGCTGGTGCCCTACATCGCCTCCGCCGGCGAGATCAAGACCAAGCCGACCCAGCACTCGGTGAAGGAGCTGCGCGAGATCGGCATCCAGGCCGATGCGCTGCTGTGCCGCTCCGACCGTCCCATCCCGGACGAGGAGCGCAAGAAAATTGCGCTGTTCACCAACGTTGCTGCCAACGCGGTGATTTCAGTCTGGGATGCTGATTCGATCTATAAAATCCCTTATATGCTGCACCAGCAGATGCTGGACGAGATCGTCTGCCACAAGCTGCGCATCCTGGCGCGGCCGGCCGACCTGAGGTCGTGGAAGCGCCTGGTCGAGGCGCTGGAAAACCCGCAGCACCAAGTCACCATCGCCATGGTCGGCAAGTACGTCGATCTCACCGATTCCTACAAGTCGCTCAATGAAGCCATGATGCACGCCGGCATCCACACACGCTCCAAGGTCAAGATCCGGTATGTCGACTCGGAAGCGATCGAACGCGAGGGTACGGATTGTCTCTGCACGGTGGACGCGATCCTGGTGCCGGGTGGTTTCGGCGTGCGCGGGGTGGAAGGCAAGATCAAGGCAATCCAGTACGCGCGCGAAAACAAGGTGCCTTACCTTGGCATCTGCCTGGGCATGCAACTCGCGGTGATCGAGTATGCGCGCCACAAAGCCGGCCTGGCCGAAGCCAATAGCACGGAATTCGCTCCGGATACGCCGCATCCCGTCGTTGCCCTCATTACCGAGTGGCAGGACCGCGACGGTAAGATCGAACGCCGCGACGCCAGTTCCGACATGGGCGGCACCATGCGCCTGGGAGCACAGCCGGCCGATATCGTGCCCGGCACCCAGGTTCAGCACATCTATCAGAGCGACGTCGTCAACGAGCGTCACCGCCACCGCTACGAGGTCAACAATTACTACCTGCCCAGACTCGAAGCCGCCGGCCTGAAGGTGGCGGCGCGCACCAAGGTCGAGGCGCTGTGCGAACTGATCGAGTTGCCCACCGAAGGTCCGCACGCGCACCCCTGGTTCATAGGCTGCCAATTCCACCCGGAGTTCAGTTCCAGTCCGCGCGGAGGACACCCGCTGTTCAAAGCCTTCGTCGAAGCCGCGCTGGCATACCAGGTGAGGAAAGCCGGCGCCGCCGAAGGCGTCCAAGCGAATGCGGTAGCGGCATGAGCCTAGGAGCAGGGGCCCCGCGAAGCGGGGATGCGGGCAGGGCGAATACCGCCGGCCGCCGACAGCGCGGCGAGCGGTCGTGCGGCGACGGTTCGGAGGCGGCGGCATGAAACTGTGTGGTTTCAGTGTCGGCCTCGATCAGCCGATATTCCTGATTGCCGGCCCCTGCGTCATCGAATCACGGCAGCTTGCGCTCGATACCGCGGGCATGCTCAAGGAGATCTGCGCTGAACTCGGCGTGCCTTTCATCTACAAATCCTCCTACGACAAGGCCAACCGCAGTTCGGGCAAATCGTTTCGCGGCCCGGGCGCCGAAGATGGCCTGAAAATTCTCGCCGAAGTGAAGCGGCAGATCGGCGTGCCGGTACTGACCGACGTGCACCGGATCGACGAGATCGATGCGGCGGTCGCGGTGGTCGACGTGCTGCAGACGCCCGCTTTTCTTTGCCGCCAGACCGATTTCATCGGTGCCGTGGCCAGCGCCGGCAAGCCGGTGAACATCAAGAAAGGACAATTCCTCGCCCCCGGAGACATGAAGCACGTCGTCGCCAAGGCAAGGCAAGCCAGTGGCGCGGACAATATCCTGGTATGCGAGAGAGGGACGAGCTTCGGCTACAACAATTTGGTATCGGACATGCGCTCGCTCGCCATCATGCGCGAGACCGGTTGCCCGGTGGTGTTCGATGCCACGCATTCGGTGCAGCTGCCGGGAGAGCAGGGGACGGTAAGCGGCGGACAGCGCGAATTCGTGCCGGTGCTGGCGCGCGCAGCGGTGGCGAGCGGCGTGTCGGGACTGTTCATGGAAACGCATCCGGATCCGGGCCAGGCATTGTCGGATGGCCCGAACGCCTGGCCGCTGGCGAAAATGAGGCAGTTGCTGACGACGCTGAAGGAACTGGATCGCGTCGTCAAGCAAAGCGGTTTTGCGGAACAGTCGCTTTGAGACAAATTGAATTTAGCGGCGGTAAAATCTGAAGTCTGAATCTGGCACAAGGACAAGAACATGAGCTCGATAGTTGACGTGGTGGCAAGGGAGATACTGGATTCGCGCGGCAATCCGACCGTGGAAGCCGACGTTTTGCTCGAATCCGGCGTGATGGGGCGCGCCGCAGTGCCGTCGGGCGCGTCGACGGGCACGCGCGAAGCCATCGAGTTGCGCGACGGCGACAAGCAGCGCTACCTCGGCAAGGGCGTGCTGCATGCGGTCGAGAACGTCAACACCGAAATTTCAGAAGCCATCATGGGCCTCGACGCCACCGAGCAAAGTTTCATTGACAAGACCCTGATCGATCTGGACGGCACCGAAAACAAATCGCGCCTGGGCGCCAACGCGGTGCTGGCCGTGTCCATGGCCGTGGCCAAGGCCGCGGCGGACGAGTGCGGGCTGCCGCTGTACCGTTACTTTGGCGGGGCCGGGGCAATGCAGATGCCGGTGCCGATGATGAATATCATCAACGGCGGCGCTCACGCCAACAACAGCCTCGACATGCAGGAGTTCATGATCGTCCCGGTGGGCGCGCAAAGCTTCCGCGACGCACTGCGCTGCGGCGCCGAGGTGTTCCACGCGCTGAAGGAACTGCTGCATCGACGCGGGGTGCCGACCACGGTAGGCGACGAAGGCGGTTTCGCGCCCAACTTGCCCAGTCACGAAACCGCACTGCAATTGATCGTCGAGGCTATAGACAAAGCCGGCTACCAGGCGGGGCAGGACGTGCTGCTCGCACTGGATTGCGCCAGTTCCGGTTTCTACAAGGATGGGCGCTATGTGATCGAGTCGGAGAATCTGCAGCTTTCCTCGGGCCAGTTCGCCGACTACCTTGCGACCTTGGCCGACAAGTATCCCATCATCAGCATCGAGGACGGGATGGCCGAGGACGATTGGGACGGCTGGAAGATTTTGACCGAGCGTCTGGGCAGAAAAATCCAGATCGTGGGCGATGACATATTCGTCACCAATACCAAGATTCTGCGCGAGGGCATCGCCGCGGGGGTGGCCAATTCCATCCTGATCAAGGTCAACCAGATCGGCACGCTCACCGAGACCTTTGCCGCCATCGAAATGGCGAAGCGCGCGGCTTATACCGCAGTGATCTCGCACCGTTCCGGCGAAACCGAGGACACCATCATTGCCGATATCGCCGTGGGGGCGAATACGCTGCAGATCAAGACCGGATCGCTCAGCCGCTCGGATCGCATCGCCAAATACAATCAGTTGCTGCGGATCGAGGAAGATCTGGGCGACACGGTCGGCTACCCCGGCAGGGACGCGTTCTACCAGTTGCGCTAAGCGGCCGAAAAGATGCTTCCCAAACTCGATGGTCAAGGATGACAATGCCGTCCTTTGAAGGGAAGCAGTTTTCGGCTGCCGCTGATTTGGGGAATCCCAAAGGGGGCCGCTCCCCTTTTTCCACGACCTGTTGATGCGCATCTTATCCATCGTCCTCGTCGCGCTGATCGTTGTGTTGCAGTACCCGCTGTGGCTGGGTAAGGGCGGGTGGTTGCGCGTGTGGGAGATCGACCGCCAGGTGACGGCGCAGAAAGAAGCCAATGCCAAATTGCGCCTGCGCAACGATGCGCTCGACGCCGAGGTGCGCGATTTGAAGCAGGGCGACGACGCCATCGAGGAGCGCGCCCGCTACGAGTTGGGCATGGTCAAGCAGGACGAGATTTTCTTCCAGGTCATGGATAAGACGCCGATCATTAAGCCCGGCGAGCCTGGCCCCAGGCATTAGCGGCGCCAGGCGTATGATTGATTTTCATCAAACAGACGGATTGCAGAACCGGATGGATTTGGCAACAGCTTGACGCGGGGCCGCTTCCCGCGTGTTTATTGGCGTTTGAGTTGCAACTGCTCGGGACTACGATGAAACAAGCGCTACCGGAAACGCTTCCTGGGTACGATCGGGGGAGAATCGTCGAGCGCCCCGATGGCTTCTACTGGCAATCCAGGGTCGGCGGAAAGGAGTTCGGCCCGTTCGCAACCCTGGTCGAAGCAGCCGAACACATGCAGTACGGTGCAGACTCAAGCTACGAGCCGGGCGAGAGCGTGGAACAGGCGGAGGCTGAGATCGGCGTCGCCGATTGGGTCGATCCAGAGACCGGCGAGCTGGCCGAAGAGCAAACGCCGCGGATCGAAGATCACTAGCGTAATAGTCAAACGTCGGCGTTGTGCAGCTTCTCCAGGCAGCGCCCGATCAACTGCGCCGGACTTAGGCGATGTTACCAGGCCCCCGGGTCGGGATGCAGCCGGTGGCGTGTTAAAATAACTATTCGATGCAAGCCTCACGCATGCCCAACTACGACCTCCACTGCCATTCCACCGCTTCCGACGGCCTGCTTGCGCCCTCCGATCTCGTACGGCGCGCAGCCGGCAACGGCGTCGACATTTTAGCGCTCACCGACCACGACGAGATCTGCGGCCTGGCCGAAGCGCGCGCGCAAGCCGCGACGCTGGGCTTGCGTTTCATCGATGGCGTCGAAGTATCGATTTCCTGGGGCGGGATCACCATCCATGTCGTCGGCTTGAACATTGATCCGTACAACCAGCAATTGCAGCACGGACTGCGTGCGATTCGCCAGGGCCGCAGCGAGCGCGCCCAAAAAATGGCGCAGGACCTGGCGCGTGTCGGTATTCCGGGCAGTCTCGAGGGCGCCTACGCTTACGTTGCGAATCCTAATCTCGTCGGACGCACCCATTTCGCGCGCTTTCTGGCGGAAAACCGCTACGTCAGCGACGTGAAAAGCGCATTCCAGCATTATCTTGTGAGCGGCAAACCGGGCTACGTGCCGCACCAGTGGGCCACTCTGGAGGAGGCTCTGGCCTGCATAAAAACGGGCGGGGGAATCGCGGTGGCCGCGCATCCGGGGCGCTACAAGCTGACGCGCGCCGAGATGCGCAAGTTTCTGGGCGAATTCAAGGACGGAGGCGGCGCCGGCATCGAGGTGATCACCAGCGGCCATACCGCTGAGCAATTTCTGGAGTATGCGATTCTGGCCAATGAATTCGGATTGCTCGCTTCGCGCGGGTCGGATTTTCACGGTCCGGGGGAGTCCCGCGTGGATCTGGGCAAACTACCCAATCTGGCTGCCGATTTGAAACCGGTCTGGCACGATTGGTAACGCGCCAGTTCGAGCCGCGGCTGCGTTTTCATACCTCTAATTTCACCGTTGCTTTGAAATGTCGCAGTATTTTGCCGTCCACCCGACGCATCCGCAGCCGCGCCTGATCGCTCAGGCCGCCGCTATCATCCGCGCCGGCGGCGTGATCGCCTATCCTACCGATTCCTGTTACGCGCTCGGCTGCCAGATCGGCAACAAGGAGGCGATGCAGCGGCTGCGCAACATCCGCAAGATCGACGACAAGCACCACCTGACGCTGATGTGCCGCGACCTGTCGGAGATTGCCGCCTATGCGCAGGTGAACAACGTGCAATACCGGCTGTTGAAAAAACTCACGCCGGGCAGCTACACGTTTATTCTTCAGGCGAGCCGGGAGGTGCCGCGGCGGCTGCTGCACCCGCGGCGCAAGACCATAGGCATGCGCGTACCCGAGCACGCCGTGGCGCTCGCTCTTCTCACCGCGGTGAACGAACCGCTGCTGTCGGCTACGCTGATCCTTCCGGGGGATGCGCTGCCGCTCAACGACGCGGAAGGTATCCGCGAGCGTCTGGAGCACGCTCTCGATCTGGTGCTGGATGCGGGCCCGTGCGGCATTGATCCGACCACGATGGTCGATCTGACCGGCGCATTCCCGCAATTGCTGCGGCAAGGCAAAGGACGCGCGGAACCTTTCGGATTCGAACGCTGAGTCTGATAAAATGAACGCTTTTACAGTACCGGATCAATGGAATTCAACCTCGTCCAGACTCTCGCCATCTACGCTCTTCCCGTCATCTTCGCGATTACCTTGCATGAAGCGGCGCATGGCTATGTGGCGAGGCATTTCGGCGACAACACCGCCTATGTGCTCGGGCGCGTGAGCCTCAATCCGGTGCGCCACATCGACCTGTTCGGGACTATTCTTCTGCCGCTGCTGATCCTGGTCACAAGCAAGCTGCTCGGCTCCGGCGGCATCCTGTTCGGGTGGGCCAGACCGGTGCCGGTGGATTTCTCGGCGCTGCGCCATCCGAAGCGCGACATGCTGTGGGTCGCGGCCGCAGGCCCGTTCGCCAACCTGTCGATGGCCGTGCTGTGGGCTGTGGTGCTCAAAATCGCGCTGATCACGGCGCCGAACGCATTCACGCTGCCGCTCGGCCTGATGGCTGAGGCGGGGATTACGGTAAACCTCGTGCTGATGGTGCTGAACCTGCTGCCCATTCTGCCGCTCGATGGCGGCCGGATTGCGGCGAGCCTGCTGCCCAGCCGCCTGGCCTACAGCTATTCGCGGCTGGAGCCCTACGGCTTTCCGATCCTGCTGCTGCTCTTGTTCACCAACACGCTAGGGGTCATCCTGAACCCGGTGCTGCTGCTGTCGCTGCAGCTGATCGAATCCATTTTTCAGATTCAACTTTAGGAAAACGCAAATAATGTACGAGCAACGCGTCGTTTCGGGCATGCGCCCGACCGGGAAACTGCATCTGGGACACTTCCACGGGGCCCTCAAGAACTGGGTCAGGCTGCAAAGCGAGTACTCGTGCCTTTATTTTGTCGCCGACTGGCATGCGCTCACGACGCACTACGACACTCCCGAGGTGATTGAAGAGAATGTCTGGGACATGGTGATCGACTGGCTCGCCGCCGGCATCGATCCGGCGCGGGCGACGCTGTTTATCCAATCGCGGGTGCCCGAGCATGCCGAACTGCACCTGCTGCTGTCGATGATCACGCCGCTGGGCTGGCTGGAGCGGGTTCCCAGCTACAAGGACCAGCAGGAGAGGCTCGCCGACCGCGATCTCGACACCTATGGTTTTCTTGGTTATCCGTTGCTGCAGAGCGCCGACATCCTCATGTACCGCGCCGCCTGGGTGCCGGTAGGCGAGGACCAGGTGCCGCATGTCGAACTTACGCGCGAGGTGGCGCGCCGCTTCAACCATCTGTTTGGGCGCGAGCCCGGTTTCGAGGACAAGGCCCGAGCGGCGGTGAAAAAACTCGGCAGCAAGAAAGGCAAGCTGTATAACGAGATGCGTACCCGTTACCAGGAGCAGGGCGATGACGGGGCGTTGCAGGCGGGACGCGCACTCCTGAATGGGCAGCAGAATTTGTCGATGGGGGACAAGGAACGCTTGTTCGGCTACCTGGAGGGTAGCGGGCGCATGATCCTGGCCGAGCCGCAGGCGCTCCTGACCGAATCGTCCAAGCTGCCGGGCCTGGACGGCCAGAAGATGTCCAAGTCCTATGACAATGCCATCACCCTGCGCGAGGATGCCGCCGGTGTTACCAGGAAGATTCGCACCATGCCGACCGATCCGGCGCGGGTAAAGCGCAACGACCCCGGCGACCCGGATAAATGCCCGGTGTGGCAGTTCCATCTGGTGTACTCGGACGACAAGACCAGAGCGTGGGTCGAGCAGGGCTGTCGCAGCGCGGCCTTTGGCTGCCTCGAGTGCAAGCAACCGCTGATTCAGTCGGTACTGGCCGAACAGGCGCCGATGAGGGAGCGCGCGCAGCGTTATCTCGACGACCCGACTCTGGTAAAAAATGTCATTGCCGATGGCTGCGAGAAAGCGCGCGTGTTCGCCGCCGAAACCATGCGCGACGTGCGCGAGGCCATGGGATTGAATTACTCATGATTGACGCTGACGCGGCCAGCGATGCACCACTTAAGCCGGTTGCCGGCGCGGGGGATGGCGCTGTGTCCGCGGCCAGCGGGCACGGCGCGCGTGTTGCAACCATCCGCGGCGAAGCCTTGCTCGAACTGCCGCCGGATTTGTATATTCCGCCGGATGCGCTGGAAGTCTTTCTCGAAACATTCGAAGGCCCGCTCGACCTGCTGCTCTACCTCATCCGCAAGGCCAACATCGACATCCTCGATATCCCCATGGCGAAGCTGACCCAGCAGTATCTGGAGTATGTCGAACTGATGCGCCGACGCAATCTTGAGCTTGCCGCCGAATACCTGCTGATGGCCGCGTTGCTGATGGAAATCAAGTCGAGAACGCTGCTGCCGCGTCCGCGCGCCCCGAGAGAGGATGAAGAGGATCCGCGTGCCGAATTGGTGCGCCGTCTCAGCGAATATGAGAGCATGAAGCTTGCCGCGCACAAGCTCGATGCCTTGCCTATGCTGGGGCGCGATTTCCTTAGAGTGGAGGTATGGATCGAACAGGCCGCGGCGAAGCGCCTGCCGCTGGTGCGCACCGAGGATCTGATCGCCGCATGGCAGTCGCTGCTGATGCGGGCGCGGCTGGCGCAGAGTCACAAAGTGATGCGCGAAGAGCTGTCGGTACGCGAGTTTATGTCCTCTCTCCTGCGCCGCTTGCACGGCGGCCAGTTCACCGATTTCGCTTCGTTGTTCGACGCGAACAAGGGGGTGGCGGTGGTCGTGGTGAGTTTTCTGGCGCTGCTCGAGTTGGTGCGCGAGAACCTGATCGAAGTGACCCAGTCCGAACCCTATGCTCCCATCTACGTGAAGCTTGCCCATGCTCAATCCGAATGAAGCCAAGACCGTTCTCGAAGCTGCGCTGCTCGCGGCCCAGGACCCGCTTACGCTCGTTGATCTGTGCCGCCTGTTCGGGGAAGACATCGGCGCCGACACCCTGCGGCGGCTGCTGGACGAACTGCGCGAAGCCTGGCAGGGCAGGGGCGTGGAACTGGTCAACCTGGCGAGCGGTTGGCGGTTTCAGACCCTTCCTAAGTACCAGGAGTACCTGGAGCGCCTGCGCGGCGACAAGCCGCCGCGCTATTCGCGCGCAGTGATGGAGACGCTTGCCATCATCGCCTACCGCCAGCCGGTGACGCGCGGCGACATTGAGGACATCCGCGGCGTGACCGTGTCCACCAATGTGATCAGGAGCCTGGAGGCGCGCGGCTGGATCGACACGGTCGGCTATCGCGATGTCCCGGGACGGCCCGCGCTGCATGCAACGACCAAGACATTCCTGGATGACCTGGGCCTGCGTTCCTTGCAGGAATTGCCACCGCTCGAACAGATAAGCAGCACTCTCGAACTTGCCCCGCATACAGCGCCCAGCGAAGAACCGCCCGCAGCCGCAGAGACTGCCGGACCGGCGGCCGCAGCCGACTAGCGCGCCTGCCGCCTCGCACAAGCTGCACAAGGTGCTCGCAGGCGCCGGGCTCGGTTCGCGCCGCGAAATGGAGCAGTGGATAGCCGCCGGCAGGGTCAGCGTCAACGGCGAGCCTGCCGGGGTTGGGACGCGTGTGAGCGCAGCCGACCGGGTGCTGGTGGACGGCCGGCCGGTGCGCCTGGATCGCGCCGAGGCGCTGCGCGTGCTGCTGTATCACAAACCCACGGGCGAGATCGTCAGCCGTGACGACCCGGAAGGCCGTCCCGAGGTATTCGACAAATTGCCGCGGCTGCGCGGCGCCAAATGGATAGCCGTAGGGCGGCTTGATTTCAATAGCAGCGGCCTGTTGGTGTTTACCACCTCGGGCGAACTCGCCAACCGCCTGACGCATCCGCGCCATCGAATCGAGCGTGAGTACGCCGTGCGCCTGCTCGGAGAGCTGAGCGCTGAGCAGATGCAGGTCTTGCGCACGGGCGTGCAGCTTGCAGATGGCCCGGCTCACCTGGACAGCATTGAAGATGCCGGCGGGCAGGGCAGCAACCACTGGTACAACGTGGTGCTGAGCGAGGGACGCAATCGAGAGGTGCGGCGGCTGTTCGAGGCCCTGAACCTGAGGGTGAGCCGATTGATGCGGGTGCGTTTCGGCCCGATTGACTTGCCGTCGCACTTGAAGCGCGGCCAGATGCGCGAATTCGACGAATCCGAAATCGCCCGTTTGCTGGCTGCCCTCGCATTCCAGCCTCGATCGAGCGCGCCCAAATCACCTGCGGGCCGCTCGGTGCGTACCGCGCCGAGCACGCTTCCCCGCCGGCGCCGGGGGCGTTGATTTCTCAAACAGGCGATCCAAACCTCTTTTCAGGCGTTGCCGCGCCAGGGAAGAAAGGATCGGTCCGATGTCGGTCCGATTGTTGCCGGAATAATTTTCTGCTATAATTTCAACCCTGTGGAATGTGGTCTGACGGATGGGCGGTGAGCCCATTTTTTATTTGTGGCGATGAAACTGCAAGATTTGCTGGAAACAACCGTCACCGGACTCGGTTACGAGCTCGTCGGCGTCGAGTTGTCCAATCGCGGCAGGATGCTGCGGATTTTTATCGACCAGCCGGCGGCGGATGCGCAGGGCGCGGTTGCAAGCGCGATCACGGTGGAAGACTGTAGCCGGGTAAGCAACCAACTGACGCGCGTGCTGGAGGTCGAGGATATCGATTACGAGCGCCTGGAGGTGTCCTCGCCGGGACTGGACCGGCCCCTGAGGAAAGAGGCAGATTTTGCGCGTTTTGCCGGAGAGCAGGCGAGGCTGACCCTGCGGGTGCCGGTCCAAGGCCGGCGCAATTTTACCGGGGTAATGCGCGCGGTCGCCGATGGCCGGCTGCAACTGGAAATCGAGGGCGGTTTGGTGAGCGTTGATCTCGCCAATATCGACAAGGCGCGCCTCGTGCCCAGGGTGGAATTTTAGAGTTGGAGGTAGTGTAAATGAGTCGTGAGATTTTGTTGCTGGTAGACGCGCTGGCGCGAGAAAAGAACGTCACTAAGGACGTGGTCTTTGTCGCGCTGGAGATGGCGCTCGCCTCGGCCACCAAGAAGCGTTTCAGCGATGACGTCGACGTGCGCGTCGCCGTCGACCCCGAAACCGGAGATTACGAGTCCTTTCGCCGCTGGCAGGTGGTGGCGGATGACGCGGTGGAGATTGCGTCGCAACAGATCCCGCTGTCGGAAGCGGTCAAGCAGCACGCCGATATTCAGCTTGAAGAATATATCGAGGAGGCGCTGGAGCCGATCGAGTTCGGCCGCATCGGTGCGCAGGCGGCCAAGCAGGTGATTTTGCAGAAGATCCGCGACGCCGAGCGCGAGCAGATCCTGCAGGACTTCCTCGGCCGCGGCGAGAAGCTGGTAACCGGCACGGTGAAACGTATCGAGCGTGGCAGCGCCATCATCGAGTCCGGTCGCATAGAGGCTGTTTTGCCGCGCGAACAGATGATCCCGAAAGAGAATCTGCGTGTAGGCGACCGGGTGCGCGCGCTTCTGCTGCGCATCGACCGCAATGTGCGCGGTCCGCAATTGGTGCTGTCGCGCACCGCGCCCGAATTCATCATCGAACTGTTCCGGCTGGAGGTGCCTGAAATCGAAGAAGGCCTGCTGGAGATCAAGTCGGCTGCGCGTGACCCGGGCGTTCGCGCCAAGATCGCGGTGCACACCAATGACAAGCGCATCGATCCCATCGGCACCTGTGTCGGTATGCGCGGCTCGCGCGTGCAGGCGGTGACGGGTGAGCTTGGTGGCGAGCGCGTCGACATCGTGCTGTGGTCGGCAGATCCGGCTCAGTTCGTCATCGGTGCGCTCGCGCCCGCCGACGTGTCCAGCATCCTGGTGGACGAGGAGAAACACAGCATGGACGTAGTGGTGGACGAAGCCAATCTGGCCATCGCCATCGGCAGGAGCGGTCAGAATGTGCACCTTGCCTCGGAACTCACCGGCTGGACCATCAACCTGATGAATGAAGAGGAATCGGAGAAGAAACATCAGCAAGAGAGCGCCGGCATCCGCGCCATATTCATAGACAAACTCGACGTGGATGAGGAAGTCGCCGACATTCTGATCCAGGAAGGCTTTTCTTCGCTGGAAGAAGTCGCCTATGTGCCGATCAATGAAATGATGGAAATCGAGTCGTTCGACGAAAATACGGTCAATGAACTCAGAAATCGCGCGCGCAACGCGCTGCTGGTGCAGGAAATTGCGAGTGAGGAAAAAGTCGAGGGTGCGGATCCGGAATTGCTGGGACTGGAAGGCATGGATAGCCAGATAGCGGCCAAGCTCGTCGAGAGCGGCGTCAGGACTCGCAATGACCTGGCGGACCTGGCCACCGACGATCTGATCGAGATCTGCGCCATGGACACCGAGCGCGCCAAAGCCTTGATCATGAAGGCGCGCGAGCACTGGTTCGCGCAAGAGGAAGGAAAGTAGGGGACCTGTATGTCGCAGACTAGCGTTACACAATTTGCCGGGGAGCTTAAGGTCCAGCCTTCGGTGCTGCTCGATCAGCTTCAAGCGGCCGGTGTGCACAAACAGCAGCCCGAAGACACTTTGAGCGAGCAGGACAAGACCAGATTGCTGGAATATCTGCGCAAGGTGCACGGTGGCACCGAGGCAAAGAGCAAGATTACGCTCACGCGCAAGCAGAGCTCCGAGATCAAGAAGTCGGATTCGACCGGCAAGTCGCGCACCATTCAGGTAGAGGTCAAGAAAAAGCGCGTGTTCGTCAAGCGCGATGCCGCCGTCGAGGCGCCGCTCGAAGCGCCCGTGGTCGAGGAAAAGCAGGCGCCGGTGATCCGGCCGCCGGCAGTGGACGCGCGGCAACTGGAGCTGCGCGAGCAGGAGCAAAAACGCCAGGCCGAACTGATGGCGCGCCAGTCGGAGGAATTGCGCGAGAAGCAGGAGCGCGAGAAGAAACTCGCTGAGGCGAGAGAAACCGAGGAAAAACGGGTTCAGCAGGCGCCGGCCAAGCCGGGCGAGGC
The DNA here is from genome assembly GCA_043805375.1 of Pseudomonadota bacterium. Classification (GTDB taxonomy): domain Bacteria; phylum Pseudomonadota; class Gammaproteobacteria; order Burkholderiales; family SG8-39; genus 2-12-FULL-64-23. The sequence continues at coordinate 82,191 of JAZDIA010000034.1, read as the reverse complement.
GCCGCCCACGGATGGCACGCTGCACAAACCCAAGGTCGACGACGCCGCCAAGGGCGAAAAGAAAAGTTCGAAGAAAAAAACGACGACCATCTGGAAAGATGAAACCGCCAAGCGGCGTACCATCAAGACCCGCGGCGATGTCGGCGGGGCCTCCGGCTGGCACACGCCCAAAGGCGTGCGCCACAAGAGCGTTTCTTCGGCGGAGTCGGTGCAGACCTTCGCTGCGCCGGCGGAGCCCCTAGTGCGTGAGGTCATGGTGCCGGAGACGATTTCCGTCGCCGATCTCGCCCACAAGATGTCGGTGAAAGCGGCCGCCGTGATCAAGACCCTGATGAAGCTGGGCAGCATGGTCACCATCAACCAGGTGCTGGACCAGGAAACCGCGATGATTGTCGTGGAGGACATGGGACACATCGCCAAGGCGGCCAAGCTCGACGAGCCCGATGCGTTTCTCACTGAACCGCCGCAAGGCCACGAGGCGGTGCAGGAGTTGCATCCGCGCGCGCCGGTGGTAACGGTCATGGGCCACGTCGACCACGGCAAGACCTCGCTCCTGGACCACATCCGCCGCACGCGCGTCGCCTCGAGCGAGGCCGGCGGCATCACGCAGCATATTGGCGCTTACCACGTGCAGACACCGCGCGGAATGGTGACCTTTCTCGATACCCCGGGCCACGAGGCCTTCACCGCAATGCGTGCGCGCGGGGCGCAAGCAACCGACATCGTCATCCTGGTGGTCGCGGCAGATGACGGCGTGATGCCGCAAACGATTGAGGCAATCGCGCATGCCAAGGCCGCCAGCGTGCCGCTGGTCGTGGCGATCAATAAGATAGACAAACCGGATGCCAATCTCGATCGCGTCAAGCAGGAACTGGTGGCGCAAGGCGTGGTGCCGGAAGAATACGGCGGCGAGTCGCCTTTCGTGCCGGTTTCGGCCAAGACCGGTGAGGGCGTGGACAACCTGCTTGAACAGGTGCTGCTGCAGGCCGAGGTGCTGGAGCTGAAGGCGCCGGTGGAAGCGCCGGCCAAGGGTCTGGTGATCGAAGCGCGCCTGGACAAAGGCAAGGGCCCGGTCGCGACCATTCTGGTTCAGTCGGGCACCTTGCGCCGCGGCGACGTGCTGCTCGCCGGTTCGGTGTTCGGGCGCGTGCGGGCGATGCTCGACGAGACCGGCCAGGCGGTGGACCATGCCGGACCGTCCATTCCGGTGGAGATCCAGGGCTTGTCCGATGTGCCTCTTGCCGGCGAAGGGGCGGTCGCGCTTGGCGACGAGCGCAAAGCGCGCGAGATAGCCTTGTTCCGCCAGGGCAAGTTCCGCGACGTCAAGCTGGCCAAGCAGCAGGCGGCAAAACTCGAAAACATGTTCGAGCAGATGGGCGAGGGCGGGGTAAAGACTCTGCCACTGCTGATCAAGGCCGACGTGCAGGGCTCGCGCGAAGCGCTGGCGCACGCGTTGTCGCAGCTGTCGAACGAAGAGGTCAAGATCAACGTCGTGCACAGCGGCGTAGGCGCCATCACCGAGTCCGACGTCAACCTCGCGCTCGCCTCCAAGTCGGTGATCATCGGATTCAATACCCGCGCCGACGTCGCCGCCAGAAGGCTGGCGGAGTCCCAGGGCGTGGACATTCGCTACTACAACATCATCTACGACGCCGTGGACGAGGTGAAGGCGGCTCTTTCCGGCATGCTGGCGCCGGAGAAAAAGGAGAGCGTACTTGGCACGGTGCAGATCCGCAATATCTACAAGATATCCAAGGTCGGTACGGTCGCCGGTTGCATGGTGCTCGACGGTTTAATCAAGCGCGGCGCGCGCGTGCGCCTGCTGCGCGACAACGTGGTCATCCACGACGGCGAGCTCGATTCCCTCAAGCGCTTCAAGGACGATGTGCGCGAAGTGAAGGCGGGTTTCGAGTGTGGCCTGTCGCTGAGGAACTACAACGATATTAGGGAAGGCGACCAGCTCGAAGCGTACGAAGTGCTGGAAGTCGCGAGGACGCTGTAAGGCGGGATTCCCGTACCGCGTTACGCATGTCGGCAGGGGATTGCCGACCTACCCGTGCATGAGGTTGCCGTATGCCTAGAGGCCCTGCCCGCAGTCTGCGCGTCGCCGACCAGATCCAACGCGAACTGGCCGAAATCATACGCACCGAACTGAAAGACCCGCGCGTTGCCATGATCACGCTGACCGGCGTGGAAGTGACGGCCGATTATGCCCACGCCAAGGTGTTTTACACTTTGATGGGCAGCGCGGAGCAGCGCACCGACACCGACGTTGGCCTCAAGCAGGCCGGTGGCTTCCTGCGCAGCCAGCTTGCGCGCCGGATCAAGCTCCATTCGATACCGCAACTGCATTTCGTGTACGACGCGTCGGTCGAGCGCGGCTTTGAATTGTCGCGTCTCATCGACGCGGCGGTGGCCGACGGCAAGGAACCGCGTTCCTAGTGTCCTCGCCCCGCGTAAAGCGCCTGCTGAACGGCGTGCTGATGCTGGACAAGGCGCCGGGGGCGAGTTCCAACGCCACCCTGCAGCAGGCAAAACGCCTGTACCAAGCGGCCAAAGCAGGACACGCCGGCACGCTGGATCCGCTTGCGACCGGCCTGTTGCCGGTACTGTTCGGCGAGGCCACCAAGTTTTCTTCGGATCTGCTGGAAGCCGACAAGTCTTATGCGGCCGAGATCAGGCTAGGCGTCAGCACCACCACCGCGGACGCCGAAGGTGAGGTGGTCGCCGAGAGGGTGGTGAGCGTCACGGCGGATGATCTTGCCGCGGCCCTGCCGCGTTTCAGCGGCAGTATCCTGCAGACTCCGCCGCTTTATTCCGCGCTGAAACGCGCCGGCAAGCCGCTTTACGCCTATGCCAGAGCCGGCATCCAGATCGAACGCGAACCGCGCCGGGTAACGATACGCGCGCTCGACCTGCAATGGTTCGAGGGGGAACGGCTGGCCCTGTCCGTAACCTGCAGCAAGGGCACCTATATCCGATCGATTGCGCACGACTTGGGCGAACTGCTCGGCTGTGGCGCACATCTCGCGGCCCTTCGCCGCACTGCTGTCGGGCGCTTCGGGCTGGACTACGCGCATACCCTCGCAAGCCTGGAGGCGATGCCGGCGGCTGAGCGCGATGCCTGTTTGTTGCCGCTAGATGCTTTGCTGCAGGATCTGCCCGAGGTGCGCCTCGCCCCCGCGCTGCAGGCCAGGTTCGTGCAGGGACAGGCGGTGCCATGGGACGGGCCGCCACACGCACGTGTGCGCGTCTATGGTGGATCGAGCGGAGCCTTGCTCGGTATAGGCGAGGCGGGCAGCGACGGGACGATCTCGCCCAAGCGCGTGATTCCCAACGCTTAGGCACGCCCGGCGAGCTTCCGCTTCCCAAAAAATCGCGGGAAAGCCTTGAAAAACCACTCGTTTTTGGTGTAAAATCCGCGCCTTTGCTGCAGCGACGCTGCGGCAACTGCAGCGACGAAGACCCAGGAGAGTATTAGCATGCCATTCACCACTGCGCACAAAGCGCAAATCATGAACGATTACCAGCGCGCCAAGGGCGACACCGGTTCCCCGGAAGTGCAGGTTGCGCTGTTGACGACGCGCATCAACGAACTCACCGGCCATTTCAAGACCCACGTCAAGGATCATCATTCGCGCCGCGGTCTGCTGAGAATGGTCAGCCAGCGGCGCAAGCTGCTGGACTACCTGAAGCGCAAGAACGCGGACGGCTACCGCAGCCTGATCGAGCGGCTGGGTCTGCGCAAGTAACCCCGACGCCCGTCCCAAGAACGACGGGCGTTTTGCATTTACGCCGGCCCAGTTTCGTGGTTCGTTGTTCGAACCACGAGCCACGAACCACGAACCGTAAAGGACATTGCCTTGAATCCGATCAAGAAAACTTTCACCTATGGCGCCCACCCAGTCACCCTGGAAACCGGCGAAATGGCACGCCAGGCAGGCGGCGCCGTCCTGGTCAACATGGACGACACCGTAGTGCTGTGCACCGTGGTTGGCTCGAAGCAGGCCAGATCCGGCCAGGATTTCTTCCCGCTCACCGTCGATTACATCGAAAAGACCTATGCCGCAGGCAAGATTCCAGGCGGTTTTTTCAAGCGCGAGGGCAGGCCCTCGGAAAAAGAGATCCTTACATCACGCCTGATCGACCGTCCCATCCGCCCGCTGTTCCCCGATGGTTTCTACAATGAAATCCAGGTGGTGGCGACGGTCATGTCGGTCAATCCTGAAGTCGATCCCGATATCGCGGCATTGCTCGGCGTTTCTGCGGCATTGACTTTGTCCGGCATCCCGTTCAACGGCCCGATCGGCGCAGCGCGCGTCGGCTACGCCAATGGCCAGTACATTCTCAACCCGACCGCCACCCAACTGAAAGATTCGAAACTCAATCTGATTGTGGCCGGAACCGAGCACGCGGTGCTGATGGTGGAATCAGAAGCGCAGGAGCTGTCCGAGGAGGTGATGCTCGGCTCCGTGATATTCGGCCACGAACAAATGCAGGCTGCGATCCAGGCGATCAACGAATTCGCCGATGCCGCCGCTAAACCGCTGTGGAACTGGCAGCCGCCGACGAAGGACGAAACCCTGATTGCGCGCGTCACCTCCATGGCCGAAGCGGATCTGCGCGCAGCGTTCCAGATCAAGGAAAAACAGGCACGCTCCGAGGCGATCGATGCCATCTGGAAGCGTGTGTTTGCGGAGCTCGGAGTCGGCGCCGAAGGCGGGACCGATGCGAATGTCGCCAAGGAAATCTGCTTCGCGCTGGAATCGAAAATCGTGCGCAACCAGATTCTCGACGGCGAGCCTAGAATCGACGGCCGCGATACGCGCAGCGTGCGTCCTATTACCATCCGTCTCGGCGTGCTGCCGCGGGCGCATGGTTCGGCGCTGTTCACCCGCGGCGAGACCCAGGCGATTGCGGTGGCAACGCTGGGAACGGCGCGCGACTCGCAAATCATCGACGCGCTGATGGGCGAGTATAAAGATCGCTTCATGCTGCATTACAACTTTCCCCCGTATGCTACCGGCGAAACCGGCCGCGTCGGCTCGCCCAAGCGGCGCGAGATCGGCCACGGGCGCTTGGCCAAGCGCGCGCTCCTGGCAACGCTGCCCTCGGTGGAGGAATTCGGCTACAGCATGCGCGTGGTGTCCGAGATCACCGAATCCAACGGTTCGAGCTCGATGGCCTCGGTATGCGGCGGCAGCCTGGCGTTGATGGACGCGGGCGTGCCGATGAAGGCGCACGTCGCCGGCATCGCCATGGGCCTGATCAAGGAAGGCAACCGCTTCGCCGTGCTCACCGATATCCTCGGCGACGAAGACCATCTGGGTGACATGGACTTCAAGGTGGCCGGCACCGAGAACGGCGTCACCGCCCTGCAGATGGACATCAAGATCGAGGGCATCACCCAGGAAATCATGCAAGTGGCGTTGTCGCAGGCGCGCGAAGGCCGCATGTTTATTCTGGAGAAGATGACCAGCGCGTTGCCTTCGTCGCGCTCGGACATTTCCGCCTTTGCGCCGCGCATCATCAAGATCAAGATCAATCCGGACAAGATCCGCGACGTGATCGGCAAGGGCGGCGCGGTGATCCGCGCGCTGACCGAGGAGACCGGCACCACCATCGATATCGAGGACGACGGCACGGTCAGCATCGCCTGCGTCAGTTCCGAGGGCGGAGAGCTTGCGCGCAAGCGTATCGAGGCGATTACCGCCGACGTGGAAGTGGGCAAGGTCTACGACGGCACGGTGCTCAAGCTGCTCGACTTCGGCGCGATCGTGAGCGTCCTCCCCGGCAAGGACGGTTTGCTGCATATCTCGCAGATCAGCCAGCAGCGCGTCGCCAGCGTCGCCGATCACCTCAAGGAAGGGCAGGTGGTGAAGGTCAAGGTGCTGGAAGCCGACGACAAGGGCCGGCTGCGCCTGTCGATGAAGGCGGTGGAAGCGGAGGCGCAGCAGCCGGGCGGGGCGCAGCCCGTCTGATTGCGGGCCTGCGGCAAACAAAAAAGGACGTTTAGGCGTCCTTTCTTATCGAACTCCGTTTGCCAGAATCCGATTTCTAACATAAAAAAACGGCGGCATCGAGCCGCCGTTTTTTGCTCTTAGTTTCGACATAACCCGCCGCGCAACGGCAGGTTAGTCTTCACTGAAAGCAGCTCGCCAAGGTTACTTGGCGAGCTGCTTTTCCCTCACTTCGTCCAGGGTCTTGCAGTCTATGCACAGCGTCGCCGTGGGGCGCGCCTCGAGTCGCTTCAGGCCTATCTGCACGCCGCAGCTTTCGCAATAGCCGTAGTCCCGACTGTCAATCTTGCCGATGGTCTCCTCGATCTTCTTGATCAACTTGCGTTCGCGGTCGCGGTTGCGCAATTCGAGCGCCATGTCGGACTCCTGGCTCGCGCGGTCATTGGGGTCTGCAAATACCGTCGCCTCATCCTGCATGGTATGGACGGTGCGATCGATATCATGCGACAACTCGACCTTGAGCGCTTCCAGGATTTGGCGGAAATGGGCCAGTTGTTTCTTATTCATGTATTCCTCGCCCTTCCTCGGGGCATAGGGTACGATCGATTTGCGGCGTAACAGTTGTTCTACAGGCATATCAAACCAATCCAAGTTGAATAAAACGAAGGCGCTTTAATATCAGAAATCCAAGCGGCGGACAAGTCTAATATCTTTTTCCGTGCGGCGCCATCGCGTTCTGCGTTTGCGTGTCGCGTCGTGGCGGCGTTTCCGTTGACCACCACAGAGTGGCAGCGTATCATAAGCGTCCGCTCGGGGTGTAGCGCAGCCTGGTAGCGCGCCTGGTTTGGGACCAGGATGTCGGGAGTTCAAATCTCTCCACCCCGACCAATGTTATTACCCGCTGCTACGCCCAGTGCGGGTATGCTGTGCGTAGCCCGATGGGAGTGCCCGTAGCTCAACCGGATAGAGCACCAGCCTTCTAAGCTGGGGGTTGTGGGTTCGATTCCCGCCGGGCACGCCAGAGTTCTTCAGTGGTGGCTGTAGCTCAGTTGGTAGAGTCCCGGATTGTGATTCCGGTTGTCGTGGGTTCGAGCCCCATCAGCCACCCCATTCTTTCAACAACTTAGCGGCGTTTCCGTAGATGGCGCTGCTAATATTCCGTGCTACGGGACAACGCGATCACTTTACACCCCTGTCGGATGGAGCAGCCTTCCGGCCGCTGATGATCGATGAGTTCTCGTTGTCGCTCACGAGACGCAGGCGCGGCGTTTCTTTTGAGAAGATCAAGCTCCATCGTAAGCTGGTCGAGCTTTCGAATCGCGCCGATTTCCAGGACATGTTTGTGGCGTGTAACCGAGCTCTCGGACGCGCCCATTGACCTTAGCGAGGAGTAGGGCATGCGTGCATTGCGGCATTGGTCGGTGCGACACGCGGGAACGCTGGAGCATTTCTACGGCTTCTTCAGTTGGCTGATGACGGCCTGTGCGCCAGTTTTTCGCAAGCTCGGTTTCGCGCGCGTCGAGCGCGCGGTGATTCCGCTCGAGCGACGATTGAAGGGCTTGATGTTCGATTGCAGCATGTGCGGTGTGTGCCTGCTCTCCAAGAACGGCATGGCCTGCCCGATGAATTGTCCTAAGTCGGTGCGCAATGGCCCTTGTGGCGGCGTGCGCGCCGATAGCGGCTGCGAAGTCGATCCCGATATACAATGCGTCTGGGTGGAAGGCTGGCGCGGCATGCAGCGCATGAGCGCGGGTGCCCTATCGGCGCTGCCCAACGCGCCGGCGAACGCACGCTTCTCCGGCAGCTCGAGCTGGATGCGTCTGGCGCGCGGCGAGCACGGGCCGGCGCCGCTGTGCGGCGCGCCGGCGACATCGTCCGGCAGCCGACTCGAGCAGATCCTTGCAAGCGGCAGCTTCGCCGTCACCGCGGAGTTTTCGCCGCCCGATTCGGCCGATCCGGCCGAGGTGTACTCGCGCCTGGATTATTTCCGCGAGGAAGTGGACGCGATCAACGTCACCGACGGCAGCGGCGCCAACTGCCATATGTCCAGCCTCGGCGTGTCCGCGCTTTTGGTTCAGGCGGGCTTCGAGCCGGTGATGCAGATCGCCTGCCGCGACCGCAATCGCATCGCCATCCAGGGAGACATACTCGGTGCGGCAGCGCTCGGCATACGCAATCTGCTTTGCCTCACCGGCGACAGCACGCTGGTGGGCGATCATCCCGACGCCAAGCCCGTCTTCGATCTCGACAGCATGTCGCTGCTGCAGACGGCGCGCGTCATGCGCGACGAGGGGCGTTTCCTCTCCGGCAGAAAACTGAACGCGGTGCCGCGCCTTTTCCTGGGCGGTGCGGACAACCCCTTTGTTCCGCCCTACGACATGCGGCCGATGCGCCTCGCGCGCAAGATAGCTGCCGGCGCGCAGTTCGTGCAGACGCAGTACTGCTTCGACCTCGGCTTGCTCGAAGCCTACATGCAGCGCGTGCGCGACGAAGGGCTGCACGAGCGCTGCCACATCCTCATCGGTGTCGGACCCATAGGCTCGGCGCGCACTGCGCGCTGGCTGAGGAGCAAGGTGCCCGGCGTGCACATCCCGGACGAAGTCGTCACGCGGCTGGAGCAGGCGGCCGATCCCCGCGCCGAAGGGCGCAAGATCTGCATCGAACTCATCCAGGCAATACGCGCGATACGCGGCATCGCCGGTGTGCACATCATGGCGCAGCGCCAGAATCATTTTATTCCGGGCATCGTGCGCGAGTCGGGCGTGCGCGCCGGACGCAAGCCGGCGCCGCCGGCGAGCGAAGATCGTGCCTCCACCGTCGCACTCTGAGCCTGGCGCCATGCAGCCCACGGTCATCATCGCCTGGCGCGTGATGCAGGAACATCTGCAGCAACTGCTGCCGCGGGACACGCCCGTGACCTATATGGACATCAGCCTGCACAACACGCCGAAGAAACCGCGGACTATCTGGTGGAAATGAAGTACCGCCACTATCGCAAACTCACCATGGTCGGCTTCTCGCAGCAGGAACTGGACGAGTGCCGGCCGATGGCGCTGCGCGTAGCCGAGTTCTGCGCCAAGCGCTGGGACATGGAATACGAAGAGATCATCGGTTCCACGGCGCTGCTCGAAGCGCTGCCAAAAATGCCCGGCCAACTCGATTCAAGTAACGCCGAATTCGTCGTTCTCAAGCCCGGCGAAGAAATACAGGTAGAGATGTTCCTGCAGGAGGGCGAGCCCGCGCCGGCGCAAGCGCCGGGCAGACGCGGCTAGTTACTGTTGCATTGAATTCACGGGCGCATGACAAATGGCCAAACCCATCCTGCGCGCAGAAGACTGCGCACGCATTCACGCGGCAAGTCGTTCTCGAGACGGTCGGCGTACTCGTGGCGGCTGCCGGTCAGAGCGCGCGCATCACCCGCTGCAGTTTCTCGCGCACTTCAATGCCTATCGGGCCGACATCGGGGTTGGCGGTGAGTTGGCCCATCATTCCAGGATCGAGGAATTCCACCTGCACCGTGCCGGCTGCATCCTGGCGAACCACGACGTTACAGGGCAGAAGCAGGCCGATGCTCGGCTCCGCCGTGAGCGCGCGCCTGGCAAACGCGGGGTTGCAGGCGCCCAGAATGCGGTACGGGGGCATGTCGTGATTCAGCTTTTTTTTCAAGGTGCCGGCAACGTCGATCTCCGTCAATACGCCGAAGCCTTCCTTCTGCAATTCTGCGGTGAGCTTGGTCATCGCCTCGTCGAAGCTCATGGCCACGGACTTGCCAAAACCGTAACGGTTTTCCATCGCCTAACGTCCTGGCGCCCGTTTGCCCTGGGCCGGCAGAAACACGTAACCGCGGTCTCTTGCATTCGCCACGCAGGCTTCGTAATTGCTGTAGCCCTTGGATGATTCGGCCACGACCGCCTGGCCTGCGCCAATCTGTTGCCAGTTCCACCGATGGCCACCGTCCATGTAAAAACGCCAAATCACATTCATCTCAATTATCCTTTTCGATTAGGGCTGACCAGAGCTTCCCAAAGCAATCATTCCACGTCCACCCTGCGCTGACCGGGGGACAATGGATAAACAGTTTTAATTATAACAGAAAAATCATTTGGTTAGCGGTCGTTGGTGCATCGAATGCCAGCCGATGGGCCCGCCTTATTCAAGGTTGGCGCAAGCCGGTCTGGCTGAGCCTGCAGCGCCTTGCGACGACGCCCAGATCGAGCACATTCTTGGCAGGATTCTTGGCGGCGCAACTGCACCAATACGCGAGATGGAAGCTCCCAAAACGAGCCGACCTGTTTGCTTCCGGCTTGTCCGGGTTAGGTTCTGATGCAACGACACCTGGAACCGTGACCAAACGGCATGCGCCCGGCAGCGTAACCCGGTTGGCGAACGCCGGCGCTATTGTAAAAGATAAACGTGATCGTCTCAAGTTGCGCCGGAGGGATTATCATGGGTTGAGAACCAATGCGTCTGAATAACGCCGAGCGATCGGTGGCGAAGCATCTATGAGGAGAGCGACATGCGGTTGTTGGCAGCGATTGGGATCGTCCTGGCATTGTCGGCCGTTTCTGCATTTGCCGGCGATTTCGAGGATGGCTTGAGATCTTATCAAAACAAGGACTACGCAAGCGCGATGAATTCCTGGCAGAAAGCAGCGGCCTACGACAGCGCACCGGCGCAATTCGCCCTGGGTTTCATGTACGAGAAGGGGGAAGGCGTTGCGCCCGACAATCAGCAGGCATTGTCCTGGTACCGAAAAGCGGCGGAACAAGACCTTGCTGCGGCGCAAGTCAATTTAGGTTCCATGTACGAAAAAGGCCAGGGCATTGCGCAGGACAATACGCAGGCACTGTCCTGGTACCGAAAAGCCGCTGAAAAGGGACTGGCTGAGGCGCAATACAATCTGGGCCGGATGTACCAGACCGGGCAAGGCATTGCGCAGGATTACGAGCAGGCTGCGTCCTGGTACCGGAAGGCAGGAGAACAGGAGCATGTTTGGGCGCAATCCGCCCTGGGTCTGATGTACGAAACCGCCCAGGGCGTTGCGCTGGACTACAAACAGGCAGTGTTCTGGTACCTGAAGGCAGCAGAACAGGGAGACCCATTGGCGCAGTTCGACCTGGGCCGTATCTACGAGACAGGGCTGGAAGGCGTCGCCATGGACTACATCGAAGCGCACAAGTGGTGGAATATTGCGGCGGCGGGTGGCGAAGCGCGAGCAAAAAAAAGCCGCAACATGGTGGAGAGGTTAATGAAGCCGGAGCAGATCACCGAGGCGAAGAAGCGCGCCGACGCGTGGTTGAACGCGCACCCAAAATAGCGACGAGCCGGAATGCCGAAAATCCGGCGCGCGCCATGCGCACTGGGCGCCCGCTCGGCGCTTCCCCCGGATTCATCGTCGGTTCCGCGATCCCCCGGATTGAATTGCGCATTGTGGCGGCAAGAAACTATCCACAGAATCTGTGGATAAGCTTGTGGATTCTTCGCGCAAAAAGATAAGGCGTGCTTCGAACGAGTGCAAGAAAAATCGGGGGCGATCATAAATTGGGCAGCCGACGAATACGGCCGTGCCGGACCGGACCATCGCCGTACGCATGCGGCGGCCGTACCATAAGCGTCGGGAAAAGGGCAGGGGGGGAGGAGATTCGTTCCGCCCCGGGCCTGGCGTGGCAAATCTCGGCCCTTTGTGACTTATATCAATATCGGTCGCCGCGATTGGCGGAAAATGAAACTTCGTTCAAAGTTCTTTTCCCTCCTCCCCTTTGAACGCTTTGGCCCGGGACGAAACCGTCTTGGGCTTTTTCTTGGTGCGGATCGCCCGAGTCATTCGTCTAACCTCCGCCCCTACCAGCGATGCCGCGATCGAGTCTCCCCGTGGTTGCTCTCAAGTATGCCTTGGTCAATTCGATTGCGAACACAACCAGCGCGCTGACCGCCAGGGCCATTGCCAGGTCAGGCCAGGTCGGCATCCTGATTCCAAACGTCTCGCGCACGGCCGGGATTTGGATCAGCACGCCGAACAAAGCAAGCTCCCACGCTATCGCGAGCATCAGCCATTTGTGAGGGGGCGCCTGGAACAGGCTGTATCGCAGCGACCGGAAGCTCATGGAAATGATCAGCTCGACGAAAACGAAAAGGAGAAAAATCTTTGTCCTTGCAACCTCGATATCGGCGTAGTTGTCGAAATAGATCCACAAGAAGATCGGACACTCGATCAGGACCCCAAGCAGCACGAGAAGCCGCACATCGCGGGAAAAAACGCTCTCGGTCGGGTCACGCGGCGGCCGCTGCATGATGTCGCGATCGGGCGGGGCAAGCCCGAGGGCCAGGGCCGGCAAGCCGTCGGTGGCCAGGTTGATGTAAAGAATTGCGGCGGGCAACAGCGGCAACAGCTCGGACCCGACGACGATCACGACACCGCCCAGCACGACCACTTCCGTTATGTTGGCGCGCAGCAGATAGGTGAGATACTTTTTGATGTTGTCGTAGATCCAGCGACCGCGCTCGATCGCCGCCACGATCGTTGCGAAATTGTCATCCGCAAGCACCATGTCAGCAGCTTCCTTCGCCACGTCGGTTCCGCTGATTCCCATGGCAATGCCGATGTCAGCATGCTTTAGCGCCGGCGCGTCGTTGACGCCATCCCCTGTCATCGCGACGACTTCGCCGCGATTCTTCCATGCTCGCACGATCTTGAGCTTGTCCATGGGTGACACGCGCGCGTATACGGTCACCCGATCAACGATTTTCTCAAAGTTTTCATCGCTCATACGGCCAAGATCGTCACCGGTGAGCACCATATCGCCTTCGCGGTAGATGTCGATTTCCGCGGCAACCGCCACGGCCGTAAGTTTGTGGTCCCCGGTAATCATGATCGGGCGGATATGTACCTGACGGCAAATCCTTACGGCTTCCGTCGCCTCGTCGCGGGGCGGATCCATCATGCCGATCAGACCGAGGAATGTCAGCCCGCGCTCAACTGTCTCCTCGTCGTGAGGCCCGTCCGTGCAAACTTCCTTGTATGCAAGTGCCAGCACGCGTAGCGCATCCTTCGCCATTTTTTCACTCGCGGCGAGGATCTGCGTCCGTGTGTCATCGGTTAGCGGCAGTTGCTGGTCTTGGCGCTGCGCCGAAATGCATCGCTTCAGCAGGACCTCGGGGGCGCCTTTCACGAAAGCGAGATGCCGGCCGTCAGGCATGCGGTGCACCGTAGTCATCCGCTTGCGCTCAGAGCTGAATGGCAACTCTGCGATCCTGGGCGCATCCATCCGTGTCTTGTGTTGTTGCAGTCCCGATTTTGCCGCCAGTACCACAAGCGCGCCTTCCGTGGAATCGCCCTTGACAAACCAGCGCCCGGTATCTTCGCTTAACACGGCATCGCCGCACAACAATCCTCCCGTCAACATGAGTCGCACTGCGTTGTCGTCCAGCGGAAGCGGCGGATTGAAGCTGCCGGCGGGAGCGTATCCAGCCCCGCTGATCTCGCTTGTGCGGCCACCCACGAACACGCGGCGCGCCGTCATCTCGCCTTTAGTCAGCGTGCCCGTCTTGTCGGTACAGATCACCGTCGTGCATCCGAGTGTTTCTACGGCGGGCATGCGTCGCACCAACGCATTGCGCTTCGCCATCTCGTGCATGGCAACAGCGAGCGCACCGGTTACGATCGCCGCCAGCGCTTCCGGAACCGCAGCCACCGCGAGCGCGATGGCAAACATGCTCATGGTCAATACCAACTCAACGTTTAGCTGATTTCCCATCCACGCTCTTGCGATACTGACCACGATCGCGAACCCGCACACGCCCAGAGCGATCAGTCCCAGCCAGCGACCGATTTCCGCGGTCCGCTTTTCGAGCGGAGACGCTTCCCGGACTACGGTGGAGAGTTGTTCGGCGATCTTACCGAATTCCGAATTCATTCCCGTGCTCGTTACGATTGCCTTCCCGCGGCCATAGGTGACCGTTGTCCCGGTAAAGACAACATTGCAGCGATCACCGATCGCCGCATCGAGTGGCAACAGCTTCAGGGATTTTTCGACGGCAAAAGACTCTCCCGTAAGCGCTGCTTCGTCGCATTTGAGGGAATGAACTTCCGCAAGGCGCGCGTCGGCCGGAATGCGGTCGCCCGCCTCGATGAGCATGATGTCTCCGGGAACGAGCTCATGGGAGGGAATGCGTATCTCGATGCCGTCTCGCAGCACCGTGATCGTGTGCGCCAGCATCCGCTTCAGCGCATTGAGGGCCTGGTCGGCGCGGTATTCCTGAACGAAGCTGAGAGCGGCACAGAACAGCACGATCACGAAAATGATGACCGCGTCGACAATCTCACCCAACAACGCGGAGAGTACCGTTGCGATGAGCAGGATGATGATAAGGGTGTTCTTGAACTGGGCAAAAAAAAGCGTGAACGGCGAGGCGCGTTCTTCCTTTGCCAGCTCATTCGCACCGAATTTCGCCAGACGCGCCTGCGCCTCCTGCTGGGACAGGCCTCGTTCGAGATGTGTCTGAAGACCGTCGACGAGTTCTTCGATCGGCCTGGCGTAGGCTTCTCTGTCTTGCATAACAGCCTCCTCTGGATTTCCGGGATCCATGGCGCACATTCGCGGCGCGGGCCACGCTTCGTTCAGGCAAGTATGGGTGGAAACCCTATCGAAAGCAATTTGCGCTTTGTGATGCCTAGAATTACGAAAGCAAAACCGGGGAGACGTTTCGCAATGGCTACGATTACGATCCATAATGCGATCCCAGCACAAACAAACCCGCACAATCTCGCAAACAATACGAGCGCAGAAGCGATTTGTGACAACTGCAAGCGATGGAAATCGCTCGCCGGATAGAAATGAATCGGGCGCCAAAATAGGCTAGAATTCGCCACGCGCCGGTTTGGGACTGGCAAAGCGATCCAATCAATGGTTTGTCCATAAGCGGTTTTGCAGTCCTGGACGACCTATATTTTTCGATATGGCTGCAACTATTTCGCCAGAAACCGTGACATGCCGCCTGAGCGTAACTTAATGTGGGAGGGGTAATGAATCTCGTTTCCAAACATGTCATTTGGTGGCTCTTGACCGCAGTCGGGGTCTTCTGCCTCGGCACGGTGGCGCTATCCCGGGGCGAAACGATCAACGCCTTGTGGATAATCTCTGCCGCAGTTTCAATCTATCTGGTGGCGTACCGGTACTACAGCCTGTACATCGCCGATAAGGTCATGCAACTCGACCCGACGCGGCTTACCCCGGCCGTCCGCCGCAATGACGGTCTTGATTACGTTCCAACAAACAAGTACATCCTGTTCGGTCAACACTTCGCCGCCATTGCCGGTGCCGGGCCGCTGGTCGGGCCGGTGCTTGCGGCGCAGATGGGTTACCTGCCGGGAACGCTCTGGATCATCGTCGGTGTCGTACTCGCCGGCGCCGTGCAGGACTCCATGGTGCTGTTTGTTTCGACGCGTCGTGACGGACGTTCGCTCGGCGAACTCATCAAGTCGGAACTGGGTCTGGTCCCGGGCATGATCGCCCTGTTTGCCACGTTCATGATCATGGTGATCATCCTCGCCGTTCTGGCGCTGATCGTGGTCAAAGCGCTGGCCGTAAGCCCGTGGGGAACCTTCACCGTGGCCGCCACCATCCCCATCGCCATGTTCATGGGCGTCTATAACCGCTTCCTTCGCCCCGGACGAGTCGGCGAAGTATCGATCATCGGCTTCGTGTTGCTGATCGCAGCCATCATCATCGGCGGTCAGGTATCGCAAAGTCCGACGTGGGCGCCGATGTTCACCTTCGACGGCAAGCAGTTGAGCTGGATGCTCATCATCTACGGCTTTGTCGCGGCGGTGTTGCCGGTGTGGCTGCTGCTCGCGCCGCGCGGCTACTTGTCGACCTTCCTTAAGATCGGAACGGTCATCTGTCTGGCGATATCCATGGTCTTTGTCGCACCGAGCTTGCGCATGCCGGCAGTCACGCAGTTCGTCGACGGAACCGGTCCGGTCTGGTCGGGCAGCCTGTTCCCGTTCATCTTCATCACCATTGCCTGCGGGGCGGTCTCGGGCTTTCATTCGCTGATCTCGTCCGGCACGACGCCGAAGATGCTCGACAACGAGAAGAACGCCCGCATGATCGGTTACGGCAGCATGCTGATGGAGTCCTTCGTTGCCATCATGGCGATGGTTGCCGCTTCGATCATCGATCCGGGCGTCTATTTCGCAATGAACAGCCCGGCCGCCATTATCGGCACGACCGTGGAAGGCGCAGCGCAAGCCATCTCGCAGTGGGGTTTCGTGATCACGCCTGACGTGCTCATTCAGACCGCGAAGGATGTGGGTGAGAACAGCATTTTGTCGCGTGCGGGCGGCGCGCCGACGCTGGCTGTGGGCATGGCCCAGATATTCTCTCAGATAATCGGCGGCCAGGCCATGATGGCCTTCTGGTACCACTTCGCCATCCTGTTCGAGGCGCTGTTCATCCTGACTGCATGTGACGCCGGCACGCGCGCCGGACGCTTCATGCTGCAGGATCTGCTGGGCGTCTTCGTTCCGTCCCTCAAGCAGACCCGCTCCTGGACTGCCAACGTGATCGCTACCGGCCTTTGCGTCTCTGGCTGGGGATACATCCTCTATCAGGGCGTGATCGATCCCCTTGGCGGCATCAACAGCCTGTGGCCGCTGTTCGGCATTTCCAACCAGATGCTGGCCGGTGTCGCGCTCATGCTTTGCACGGTTGTTCTGTTCAAGATGAAACGGCAGAAGTACGCGTGGGTCACGATCTTGCCGGCATCCTGGCTGCTTGTCTGCACCCTGACTGCGGGCTGGCACAAGGTCTTCGACGTCAATCCGAAGATCGGCTTCCTCGCCCTGGCCGGCAAGTTCCAGGCAGCTCTGGACAAGGGAGAGGTTCTCGCCCCGGCCACGAGCGTCGAGCAGATGCAGCAGATCGTCTCCAACAACTACCTGGATGCCGCACTGGCCGTGCTGTTCATCTTCGTGGTCATCAGCATGCTTTACTACACCGTCATCTCGTGCCTGAAGGCCTTGCGTGAAGACAAGGACACGAGTTGCGAAATGCCGTACCAAGCGATGTCAACCGTCAAGGGCTGACATCTTGTTCAACGATCTATCAAAGTATGGGAAGTATCTCGGGCAGGCCGCCAAGTTGATGGTCGGCCTGCCCGACTACGAAACCTATGCCGCGCACCTGCGCGCAACGCATCCCGACTGGCCCGTCATGACCGAAATCGAGTTTTTCCGGAATCGTCAGGAAGCGCATTACGGTTCCGGGCGCTCCGGCGGGTGTTGTTGAGCAGTGCGTATTAGTGCCCGAGGAATAAGGCAGCGAAACAAAGAAGATGGCTCCCCGACGAGGGTTCGAACCTCGGACCTGCGGATTAACAATATTCGCAGACATCGAAGTCAGCCTGCGTCCAGGGTCTTAGCTGGCTCCAACACCTGTCTGAAGCTCTTTACTCCGAAAGGCACGCAGGAAGTCGCGACAGCCGATGTCACGGCCAAGCAATAAGTCCGCCGCCACCTGGTAGCTCCGGGACTGACGGTCCATTGCAAGCACTTGATCTACTCTACCGGCAGCGGGATCGATGATGCCGCTGTCGGCCCCCGCTTCGGTCGCCAGAATCAGGAACACGTTGTTCACCAGTCGGCGCATCGGAAGGCCAAAGGACACATTACTGAGCCCGCCGGTAATATGGATTTCGGGACCGAACTTTTCGCGAAGCTTGCGAACCGCTTCGAAATAGTGGTTGCCGTAATCACTGTCGACCGATATCGGAAACACCAGGGCATCAATGTAGAGATCGTGAAGCGGAATGCCTTTTTCAAGAGCCAGTTCCACGATTCGCGAAGCGTTGGCGACCCGTTCGACATCGTCCTCAGGCATGCCGCTTTCTCCGGCAGCCGTCACAACCACTTGTGCCCGATATTCAACAACGAGTTCCAGCGCCGACTTTCGTTCCAGTGAAGCTGAATTGAGCAGGGGTCTGCCGTTGTGTCCCTTGCCGGCTTCTAATCCCGCACGAATGGTCTCGGTATTGGAAGAATCAATAGAGAGTGGAACCGAACATATTGGCCGTACCGTCTGGACCAGCCATGACATAGCCGCCTTCTGGTCTTCGGGACGTAAAGAAACCTCATCGACGTTCAGATCAATGAAATCGGCTCCCGCATCGAGCTGTTGTCGAACCTTCTGCTGCAAATACTCCAGACCTGGCTGGGCTTCGGACTCACGTCCCGACATTGCTGCCTGAATTGCAATCTTGATGTGTTTGACTCGCCCGTCCCGGTATTCCTGTGTATTCTTGTATTCTTCCGGAATGGGGAGATAGCGCGTTTCCCCGTCAACCCCTTGGAAGCGGACGGCTTCCTGCCCTCCTTCGGTTGTGGTGACAGACTGCCCTCCGCGAAGGAGTACCCTCGTTGCGTGGATATTCTCACCGACAACAATAAAGTTCTTTCTCAGAGCTTTAATCTCCATTTTGTCCTTCCCGTTCTTATGGTATTCACGTCTCCACGGATCGATGCCGGCAATAGGATCTATCCTTCCATTCCGGGGGCCGCCAATGAAACGATTTCGTTCGGCATCGGCTTAAATTGACATCCCTCGACAAAAAGCTCAAAGAAATCAGGTGTGGTTTCCAACTCAATGTGAGCGATATGTTTGAATAATTCCTGGATTGAATCACGCCTGCTTTTTGAGAGCAAAATCTCCCGGGCTCCTTGGACCGAGGCATTCCCGATCTTCACGATGCGCTCTTGCGCTACAGGCGCCAGAAAACCGATCTCAATTGCGTTGGCCACATCAATGTAATTAGCGAATCCTCCCGCCAGATAGAGTGTTTGGATATCTGTCGGGCTAACCCCAAATTCCCGCATCAGGATATACTGACCGCAATAGTTAGCTGCTTTGGCCTGGGCAAGATAACTGGCATCCTCCCGAGAGAAGGTGATGCCATATTTTGGCACGATATCCAAGATATATTTCTTGTCCGCGAAAACTCCTTTCGACGTCATGAGTCCATGGCGGCGCAATTCAGCCAACAGATCAATGAGACCGGAACCGCAAATTCCCCGGGGGGCGGCTCCTCCAATGGTCCGGTAGTCAAATTCTCCATCCTTCCGGGACAAACTCTCAATGGCGCCATCACAACCAGGCATCCCGTATTTGACGGCACCTCCTTCAAAGGCGGGTCCTGCCGGACAGGAAGCAATCAACATCCTGCCGGCATATCCAACGACGACCTCTGTATTGGTTCCAACATCCACCACCATGACAACATCCTGTTGAGAGTCCATGTCCATCGCGATCAAGTCTGCCACCGTGTCGGCTCCAACATGGCTGGCAATCAATGGCATGCCATAAATCCTGGCCTTGGAATGAATCTGGATGCCAAGTTTGGTCGCTTTTTCAACCAAGACCGTCCCATGACGCTTTCCGGCAAGCATTTCCAATTCAATCACTGATTTGTAAGGCTTCCGCCCGATGCTCTGAACGTCGATGTCAAAAAACAGGTCTCTCATCGTGGAATTTCCGGCAACCACGATTTCGTAGATCTCTTCCCGGTTAACGCCCATCTTCTGGCAGATTTCTCGAATCTCATGGTTTAGAGCATGGATGATGGCCTTGTGCAATTCACCGTGAAATGGGCCTCCGTCGTAGGATATCCGGTTCATTATGTCGCTTCCGCCAAACCGCTGCGGGTTGTCAAAAGAACTCAGGCAGAGGGACGAACCCGTTTCCAGATCGACCAGGTCACACACCACAGTTGTGGTGCCCAGATCCACGGCGACCCCATAGAGGTGGCCGCGATAGCGGTCAATCGGTTCCTGACCGTAATAGACTTCATCTCCGCGGCGTGTCACCTGGGGGTCCAGTTGGAGGGATCTCTCCTGATTGGCGGTCAGGATTTTGGAGTACCGCCGAAAGGGCGCAAAGCGGATGTCAATCTTGGGATTCTCGATCCTGGCCTGACAAGCGAGTCTGCATTGATCGCGCAGGAAGAATTCCGCCTGAGTGGGCGAATTCAGGGCGTTCAGGCCTTCTACAACTTCAACGATACACTCATGGCAGGTTCCCTTGCGCCCGCAAGAGCTCGGCAACTGGATCGTCAATGCGTCAGCGCACTCAAACAGGGACGCCCCGTGACGTCCACCGCATGAGTTTCCTTCGCAGGATATGGTCGCCATCTCAGAAGCAGCAGGGAAAAGAGACGCATCGCCCGCCCACTTTTAGTTCCCTGATTTCCAGCTATGTTTCCCAGGCGCCGCGGTAGTCTAACTTGTCATCCCCGGCACAGATTGGCGGGCTGCCCGTTTCCGCAGGTTTCGTCTTGTTCCGGCATCCAACGTGTGCGGTGCACTGATTGAGGCGGTTCTTATAGGGGCAGCGGCTTTTCGAGAGTTCATCGGCGTGAACAACCATACTGGTAAATAATTCCGTAATGTGGTCAAGACGTTTTTGATATTGCTCCGGATCGATTTTTTGCATTTTTACGGATTCCTCACACCGGCCTCCACGCCAAGCAACTGTTTCGCCAACGACACGCATGCCATGGCATCCTTGCCGTAGCCATCGGCACCCATGTCATCGGCAAATTCCTGAGTGACTGGAGTTCCTCCCACCATGATTTTGATCTTATCCCGAAGTCCTGCATCGATGAAGGCTTCGATCGTTTTGCCCATGTTGGGCATGGTTGTCGTCAACAGAGCCGACATCCCCAGGAGAGGCGCATGGTGTTCTTCGACGGCCTCGATGAAACGGTCCGACGATGTGTCTACCCCCAGGTCATGGACGATAAAACCCGTTCCTCGTAACATCATGATGCAAAGGTTCTTCCCAATGTCATGAAGGTCACCCTTGACCGTTCCCATGATCACCGTACCCACGGGTTTAATGCCCGAGGCCGAAAGGATCGGCTCAATGTGACACATCCCAGCTCTCATAGCGCGAGCGCAGGTCAAAACCTCTGGAACATAAATGAAGGACTGCCGGAATTTGATCGCCACGATTGCCATCCCGGCAATCAATCCGTTGTCCATGACATCCAACGCCTCAAAACCCGTATCCAGGGCTCGGCGGGTCAACTGGTCAACGAGCTTGTTCTCCCCTTCGATCAGGGCTGCCGCAATGGCCTGGAGATCCGGATGCGCCTTGGAAAACACTTGGATGATGCGCGCACGTTCCTCGGGCCGTTCAATAAACTCTTCAATTTCCGTTCGAATGAACTCATTTTGAATATCCTTGACTTCTACCATGCTGACCTCATCAAAAATGGAATGTAGGCAGGAGTTGCAGCCAAGGTGGCTGACGCCCCGGCCGCCGTCCGGCGGATGGCCGGCCACAAGAGGGGCCCGCCATACAGCCGGTTCCGGATTCAGGCAGTGGTTCCTGCTGCCACCTTGGTGCGCTGCGCCCGATGCCAGTCGCGCACCGCCTTGGGAATTTCCTTCAAATTCTCAATGGCTGTCTGAAGCGGTATAGCGCATTCGGGTCCGACCAGTTGCACCCCGGCCTCCAAATTCTTATAGACTTCCAGACGAACCTCTTCAGGACCTTTCGAGAAAAGCGTCTCCGGGTTATTGATATTCCCTACCAGGGAAATGCGCTTTTGCACGATGTTCATGGATTCACCCGGATCGTTTTTCGAGTCGAAATGAAAAGCGGCCATTCCTGTCTGCGCGATGTATTCCATGCGATCCGTGGTCTTGCCGCAAATATGAAGAATAATCGGGGCAGGCAGTCGCTCGGCAAATTCCCTGTGAAGATCACGCAAGTACCTGGCGTAGTATTCGCCGCTGACCAAATCACCCGTGGCATGATCGGGTAACGTCAAAGCATCTGCTCCCGCCTCAATCTGGGCTAAACCGAACAGGACCGTGATTTCCTTGAGCTTGTCGAGGACAGCTTTGGTCTTGCCGGGGTCATCTGAAGACAACAGCAGGAAAGGCTCCACGCCAAAACAATGATAAGCCAGTGACCAGGGCCCCATTGTCTTTCCGATGATGGCGACCTCATTGCCCAACTCTCTTCTGAGGATCTTGATCGCCTGAACGACGCACTGCATGTCGGGATGATCCAGAAGATTCGGAGAAATCCGGATATCGCCGACATCCTCCCAGATCGGTTCGCGCATTTTTACGGTAGGCCAATTGTCTTTCTGTTCCCACTGAATCTTGCAGCCCAAAGCGGAAGACTCCTGGATAACGCTGAAGACCGGCATCACACTATCGAACCCCAACTCGGTGTGCCCGGTTGCGGCCAGACGGGCCATTTTTTCCGGGACGCGATTAGCATCCGGAAATGGGGCGTCCACCAGGTCCATCAGCTCCACGGTGGCAACCGAGGTTGGATTGCAAACGGGCGTTTGATCCACGGGCTCCCGGCGCAAAGCCGCCAAAACGCGCTGCCGCCCGGTCATGGGAGGAATGATCTGACTCAAGCTATGCATCACATACTCCTTCACCCGTTTGTCAACAGGGGATACGCGCTGACCTAGAGATTCATCGACTCATTCCGGGCGCTGGGCGCAGAAAGAATGCCTCTCCCTGCCGCCAACTCCTGCTCCCGCAGCACGGCCCTGACGTTCAAGGACCTCGCGAGCAAAAGACCAATCAATCGATCGTGAGTCTGGCCGCAGGAAAAGGAAAGCTGATTCGTGCCTTGTCCACCCACTTGCAATTCGGCAAGTTTGGTCAATCCCTGAGCCACAGCAGACATGCGGAGGGTTTTCTCCTCATTGTCCGGGCCATCCGCCGTCAACTGGCGGACGCTTCCCGGACCCGAGATCACGCGGATATTCCGGTTCGATTTCTTATCAAAGATCAGCAACTCTTTTGGCGCCAACGGACTTCCATTCGGCAACTTGCAAACTTCAAGAAAGACCCTTGCGCAAGCCTTCAGATGATCTCCATGGCAGGAAAATCGAACCCGGCCCGACCCATTCTGGACGAATTCCATTCCTCCTAGGATGATCATTCCCCGGCAGATGAAATCGACCCGCTGTATCGCTTCCAGGTGACGGCTGTAGGTATGAACGAGAAACTCCGGCCCTTGACCGTGGTCCTGCAGATAAAGTGCAATCGAGATATCAAGGCAATGGGAATCCATCGACACCAGCTCGATGCGCTTGCCAATATCGGTCGTAAGCATCTTGATCCAGGCTCCCTTAAATCGATCTTCTGTCATTATGACCCAAATTCTGTTGTTGGCGCGGAGCAGATTGACCGGCCTGCGCGTTATGGCGTAATCGGGGTGAAGCCTCACCAAACGCTCATCCAGCCAAGGAATTGGGTGGGTGAGGGGTGGTCAGCGCAAGTCGCGCACGACGGTCAATGCTGACCGCGCAGCAACGGACCACAATGTACTGTGCGGCGGGGCACTAGAGGCGATTGAGTTGGCGTGGTGCTCACAGGCGGTTCGCATCGGCTACAAGTCATCGAGCGGTCTTTACCGCGTTATAAAGTGGGCGAAGGCTCCACGCTTGGTCGATCCACTGCTCGCACTCGGTTGCATTTTCTGCACGCCACTTGTCGAGGATGACAGCCAGTTGCATAACATAGATTAAAGCGTTGTCACGGGTCGGCGCGGAGATGCCCGGTATCGCGGAAAGGAAAATGATGATCACGTTAATGGCAAGATACACTGTGCCCAAGAGGTAGCTTCCGAGTACTACTCCCAACAGCACGAATCCCGACATTATTTTCATCTTGCGCTCCGCCCCCTTGTCCGCAGCAATCAAAACTTGGATATTTACGGGGTATCCGAAGTATCCGGAATTTCCGCTTGGAAGTTTTTGTGCCCAGACAGTAATGACTGGTGACGCACTGTTCAACCTGCTGCGGGAAATTAGATTGGATAGGATTGATTCATCGCGCATTACGCTTACAACGAAGCCGTTGCGCTTCAGCACTTGCCAAAGACCCCTACCGGCAAACGACACCACAAACGCCAGGAAGATCTCAATGATTATGTTTGTATTCATACGTTGTGCTTTCCGCACTTGGCCGTACACCCCCCGTTGCGGTAACACGGGAGCCTACGGATACGGCACCACGGTAGCATAAATCGACAGGACGGACCCGCCGTGGCGTCCTACGCAAGGGGTGGGGGGGTCCCTGTGGAGCTATGCGCCTCGCCCGCTACGCTGGATAGCAACGGACCTGGCCGACACAAGCCGCCGCTTACAGATTGAAACAATTGCTTACCACTATCGTCGCGCGAACTTGCTAGCCTGAACTCCTGTGGAGCGACTGTAGCGATAAATCATGAAAGTGGTATCCCTGGTGGAATGTGAGGCGCTAACGAAGATGGTGGAATGTCGCCCGCGCCTAGCAATATTCTTCGAGATCCAAGTTTCATGGCGTCGTATTTATCGCTATCTCATGGCAGTAATAGAACAGAAAAGGGGGTGAAATATGAACTATCTGAAAGTGCTGGTTCTTGCCGCGGCAACGCTCGCCCTTCCGGTTGCAGCAAGTGCACAGGTGGCTTATACCGCCAAGACTGCCCACCTGCGCGCCGGACCCGCCAGAGACTATCCCGTGGTGGCGATCCTAGGAGGTGGGTTTACCGTGGATGTTCAGGGGTGTCTGCAAGATTACAGCTGGTGTGATGTTATTGCGGGGCCAAACAGGGGCTGGGTGTATGCACGTAACATCGCCTATTCCTACCAAGGGGCGAATGTTCCCGTGATTAACTACGGTGCCGCGATCGGTATTGGCGTTGTCACTTTCATCAGCGGTAGTTACTGGCAGGATCACTACATCGGCCGGCCCTGGTACAGGCAGATGCCGCAATGGAGTCACCTGCCACCGCGCGCAACCATTAATCCGCGACAGCCACAACTCGGGCCACGTCCAGGAGGAGAGCAGCGTCCAATGCCGGCTGACCGTCCCGTCCAACGACCACCGAGTGCGGGTGTTAATCCGAGACCGCCACAGAGTGCAGTTGTTACTCCGCGACAGCCTCAAGGGGCGGCGCGCCCAGGAGTGGGGCAACGTCCAACGCCCGGTCCTTCGCAGGGGTTTCGTCCTAAACAGTAGCGGGTTCTCCTAATCCAGGCGCAGTGACTTGTTGCAGTCGGGCTTGGACGCGGTCGGCGCAAGCTTAGAGAAATCAGATTGACCAGCCTGCGCGTTATGGGGCGATCAGTGTTGGCGCGCGCCGACAACCGAACCATGCTGACGAATTGGTGCCCGACCCCGCACATCTCCGCAATCGCCCGGCTCGACAGCGTGCTGAACTCGGCTATGGCGACCTCGACGCAGCGGCCCTCAGCGTTGCGCCTGCGGCTGTCCCGCTGCGCAGTCGTCCACGGCTGGTACTCTGGCGCCGGCACGGCGGCAAACGCCTTGCAGACCGTTCTAGCGCGTTTTCCCCGCTCCGCATCCGAGGGCTTACCTGCGGTAACAGCTTGAGAAAATGTAATCTAAGCTATTGCATAACGTATTTAATACGATTACACTACTTCCATGATTAAGAATTTCCGACACAAGGGCATCGAACGATTCTTCAAGAACGATGACGCTCGCGCGATCAATGCCAAGCACGGGCCGCGCATTCGCCGCATACTTGACCTGATCGAAGAGGCAACCACTGTGGAGCAGTTGGATATTGCCGGCATGCACCTGCACCCGCTGAAATTCGACCGGAAGGGAGAATGGGCGATGACTGTATCGGGAAACTGGCGCATCGCGTTCCGCTTTGTTGGTGAGAACGCGACCGACCTTAACCTGGAGGACTATCACTGATGGCTAAGACCTTGAGAAACCCGAACCGACGCCCAACGCACCCGGGCGAAATCTTGCGCGAGGACGTGCTGCCGGCGCTGGGGCTGACGCAAAAGGAATTTGCCGACCGCCTTGGGGTTTCGCGCCTGACGGTTTCGGAGGTGCTGCTTGAAAAGCGCAGCGTGACCGCGGACATGGCGATCCGCTTGGGCAAGCTGCTGGGCAATGGTCCGGAGATATGGCTACGCATGCAGCAGGCCGTCGATGTCTGGACGCTTGAGCAGCGCGGAGGATATGAACGCATCGAGCGGCTTGAAGCTGCATAAGGGCTTAACCGCCGCCTGACGGTCTCAGGCAAGCGGGGCGCCGCGCATGGTGACGAATGCGTTGCCGGATTCTGTTCGGCCCTGAGCGACCATTGCAGCAGGACTGAGCTGGGTTACCCAACTGAACCGGCGCTCTACAAGCAAGCGACCGAGCGGGAAATCAACGAGGGAGCCGGTCCGACCCGCGAGCAGGTACTGCGCGAGCACGAACTGCACGAGCGCAAAGCGAACCACCCCGAGGTTTCGCTGCACTGACCGCGCCGGCGGTAGCAGGATCAAGAGCCCGCTTCGGCGGGCTTTTTGTTGGCTGATTCCGAGCGGATACACAGTGGATACATGGCTGAACAAAAAAGAGCCAATCCTTTGGAGATTGGCTCTGATATTGGCTCCCCGACGAGGGTTCGAACCTCGGACCTGCGGATTAACAGTCCGTCGCTCTACCGGCTGAGCTATCGGGGAACGGTGAACCCGGTTGAGTCGGGCTCAGAAAGGCGCATATTTTAACGGCAGGGAGGGGGGCGGGTCAATTGAAATTGAAGCGCTGCCCGAGTGAAAAACGAATCAGCCCGGCATTCACCTCACCCTGTTCCCCCCCCATTTACGCCGTTCCCGCAGCAAGCATGCCCTAGCCGATCACCTTGGCAATGGCGTCAGCGGAGTAGTCCACGTTCCCGGTGTTGAGCGCAGCCACGCAGATGCGCCCGCTCTCGATCGCATAGACCGCGAATTCCTCGCGCATGCGCACCACCTGGTCGCGCGTCAGGCCGGAATACGAAAACATGCCGCGCTGGCGCCTGACGAAGCCGAAGTTGACGCCGGGCACGCGCGCATGGATCGTATCGACCAGAAGTTTTCTCATGGACTTGATGCGCTCGCGCATCTGCCCCAGTTCCTGCACCCACAGCGCGCGCAGTTCCGGCGTCGTAAGCACCGCGGCGACGATCTTGCTGCCGTGGGTCGGCGGGTTGGAGTAATTGGAGCGCACCAGGCGCTTGATCTGCGACAGGACGCGCGCGCCTTCCTCGCTGCTTCCGGCAACCACGTTCAGGCTGCCCACGCGCTCGCCGTAGAGCGAGAACGACTTGGAAAACGAATTCGCCACGAACAGCGGCAGGCCGCTCAGGGCGAAGTGGCGCACGGCGCTGCCGTCGGCATCGAGGCCGTCGCCTAAGCCCTGGTAGGCGATGTCGACGAAAGGCACCAGGCCGCGCGCGCCGATGGTCGCGACGACGTCGGCCCATTGCGCTTCGCTCAGGTCGACGCCGGTTGGATTGTGGCAGCAGGCGTGCAGCAGCACGATATCCCCGGCCGGCATGGTCTTGAGCGCCGCTAGCATGCCGTCGAAGTCGACGCCGCGGGTCTTGGCATCGTAATAGGGGTAGGTATTGACCTTGAAGCCGGCGCTCTCGAACACGGCGCGGTGGTTTTCCCAGCTCGGATCGCTGATCCACAGCGTGGCATCGGGCGCGGTGCGGCGCAGGAAATCGCCTCCCACCCTGAGGCCGCCGGTACCGCCCAGCGACTGCACGGTGACGATGCGGCCTTCCTTTAGCGCCGGGCTGTCGGCGCCGAAGACCAGGCTTTGCACCGCCTTGTCGTAGGCCGCGAGGCCGTCGATAGGCAGGTAGTTGCGCGCGCTCGGTTGCTCGACCAGCTGGCGCTCGGCGCGGCGCACGCACTCCAGCAGCGGCACCTTGCCGTCATCGCCGGTGTATACGCCGACGCCGAGATTGACCTTTTTCGGGTTCTTGTCGGCGTTATAGGCTTCGGTCAGACCCACGATGGGATCGCGCGGCGCCATTTGCACGCCGGCTAGCAGGGAAGGGGAGTGAGGAGTATTCATCGTGCTAGACTTTCATGTCTTATCAAAACCTCGATTTTACCCTTTGATCGCCACTTTTCCCAACAGCCCGTTCAAGCTGCACCAGCAGTTCGAGCCCGCCGGCGACCAGCCCGAGGCCATCGCCAAGCTGGTCGAGGGTGTGGAAATGGGACTCGCCTACCAGACCCTGCTCGGCGTGACCGGTTCGGGCAAGACCTACACCATGGCCCAGGTGATCGCGCGCCAGGGCCGTCCGGCGCTAGTCATCGCTCCGAACAAGACGCTGGCGGCGCAGCTGTACTCGGAGATGCGCGAGTTCTTCCCCGAGAACGCGGTCGAGTATTTTGTTTCCTATTACGATTACTATCAGCCTGAGGCCTACGTGCCCTCGCGCGACCTGTTCATCGAGAAGGACTCGAGCATCAACGAGCACATCGAGCAGATGCGCCTGTCGGCGACCAAATCGCTGTTGGAACGCAAAGACACCATCATCGTCGCCACTGTGTCCTGCATTTACGGCATCGGCGATCCGGTCGATTATCACGGCATGATCCTGCACCTGCGCGAGCGCGAGAAGCTGTCGCAGCGCGACATCATTGCGCGCCTGACGGCGATGCAGTACCAGCGCAACGAGTTCGAGTTCGCCCGCGGCACTTTCCGCGTGCGCGGCGACGTGCTCGACGTGTTTCCCGCGGAAAGCTCCGAAACCGCGGTGCGCATCAGCCTCGACGACGACGAGGTCGAGGCCCTGGCGGTTTTCGATCCGCTCACCGGCCGCATCCATCAGCGCGTGCCGCGCTTCACCGTCTATCCCTCCAGCCATTACGTCACGCCGCGCGAGACCACGCTGCGCGCGATCGAGGCGATCAAGCTGGAACTGCGGGAGCGCATCGACTTCTTCGTCAAGGCGAACAAGCTGGTCGAGGCGCAGCGCATCGAGCAGCGCACCCGCTTCGACCTGGAGATGCTGAGCGAGATGGGTTTCTGCAAGGGCATAGAGAACTATTCGCGCCACCTGTCCGGGCGCGAGGCGGGCGAGCCGCCGCCGACGCTGATCGATTACCTGCCGCGCAACGCCCTGATGATCATCGACGAGAGCCACGTCACTGTCGGCCAGATCGGCGGAATGTACAAAGGCGACCGCTCGCGCAAGGAAAACCTGGTTGATTACGGCTTTCGCCTGCCCTCGGCGCTGGACAACCGGCCGCTGCGCTTCGACGAGTTCGAGCAGATGATGAAACAGACGTTTTTCATCTCGGCCACGCCGGCCGAATACGAGCGTGCGCATTCGGGCCAGGTGGTGGAGCAGGTGGTGCGCCCGACCGGCCTGGTCGATCCGATGCTCGAAGTGCGCCCGGCCTTGACCCAGGTGGACGACCTCTTGTCCGAGATCAGCCTGCGGGTGGCGCAAAAGGAGCGCGTGCTCGTGACCACGCTCACCAAGAAGATGGCCGAAGACCTGACCGAGTACCTGTTGGAACATGGCATCAAGGTGCGCTACCTGCACTCGGAAGTGGAAACGGTGGAGCGGGTGGAGATCATCCGCGACCTGCGCCTCGGGAAGTTCGACGTGCTGGTGGGCATCAACCTGCTGCGCGAGGGGCTGGACCTGCCGGAGGTGTCGTTGGTGGCCATCCTCGATGCCGACAAGGAAGGCTTCCTGCGCTCCGAACGCTCGCTGATTCAGACCATAGGCCGTGCTGCACGCCACATCAACGGCGCGGCCATCCTCTACGCCGATCGGATCACCGATTCCATGCGGCGCGCCATCGGCGAAACCGAGCGCCGCCGCGCCAAGCAGATCACCTACAACGAGGAGCGCGGCATCACGCCCGTAGGCATTTCGAAGCGTATCAAGGACATTATCGAAGGTTTCTACGACCGCGACCAGGCGCAGTTCAACCTGAAGGCGGCGCAGGAGCAGGCGCGCTACGAGGCCATGAGCGAGAAACAACTGGCACGGGAAATCAAGCGCCTGGAGAGGCAGATGCTCGATCATGCCAGGAACCTGGAATTCGAAAAAGCGGCCGACGCGCGCGACCAGCTTACCCAACTGAAGAAATCCGTCTTCGGCGTGGTGACCGCGGAAGGGGAAATCAGGAAAGTCGGATGAGCGAAACGATGTACGGTGTTCTGAATACCGCCGCATGCGACGAGCGAATTTGCGCGCTGCGCGCGCCAACCGTGTTTTCTGTGCGGATGAAAAGCGTATCCGCACAGAAAACACGGTTATTATCAAAAAACCAAAGACAGTGCTGGGGTTTTATACAAGATCGTTGATTGCGTGCGGATGTGCTTTTCATCCGGGCGCAATCAACGATCCGCGCGGACGGTTTTTCGTCCGCGCAAAAAGCGACTTGATCAAAGGAACCAGACCATGAATCTGCTGCCACCGGCGCCGCGCAGCCATAAGCACGCGCGAAGCATAAGCTGCGAGGGCTACCAGCGCGAGGACGGCCTCTGGGACATCGAGGCGCGGATCGTCGATACCAAGACCTTCAGCTATCGCGAGGCGTTTCGCGGTTTGCGCGAACCGGGCGAAGCGGTGCATGACATGGCGCTGCGGCTGACCATCGACAACGATATGGTCGTGCGCGACATCGAGGTGGCGACGCTGTCGGCGCCTTACGCGCCTTGTTTCGCGGTCGCGCCGGCGTTTAAAGAACTGATCGGCAAGAAGATAGGCGCGGGCTGGCGGCACGCGGTGCAGGCGTGCGTTGGCGGCGTGAAAGGCTGCACCCATCTGCGCGAACTGTTGCTCCCGGCTGCGACGGTGGCGTTTCAGACGCTGGGCAGTTGGCCCGAAGACGGCCAGCCGGTCGCGCCCCGTGCCCCCGAAGACAAGGCCGAGCGCCCGTATTTCATCGACGGCTGCAAGGCCTGGGCGGCGGACGGGGAAATCGTCGCCGCGATCTATCCGGCGTTCCAGCGGAAACCGGACTGATGTCGCCTGACTGCGTCCGCCTTCCCCCTCCCCCCCATATCGTGACTTTCGTCAACATTCCGATCGCAAGCGGCGCATAAAATTGGTTTCCTAATTTCCGAAAAAAGAGTCTAATGAGCCCCTTCGCCTTGGTCGTTGTGGCAGCCGCGTTCGCGACTGTCGTCGCGCTTGTACCGGGGATTTCTTTCATGGCCGGCAATCGCGAGGCCCGCCATTTTGGCGGCGGTCGACGGATTGAAGTGTCGAATGACATGGCGCAGAATGCACGCCGATTGTTCCCGTTACGCTGATCGGCAATACCGGATTCTACTGATGATGTATACTGGAAAAGACAGTCGGCACGCGGATACGGAGGGAAAGCCCGTGAACCGGGACGACATGCGGAAGCACAACGATCCAAGCCGGCAAATGCAGACGGAAGCACCTCAATGCGCGGCCTCCAAGAGGGCCGATGGACGCGAGCCAAGAAGTGAAGAGTTCTTTCGCATGATCGTTGAGAACAGCGAAGACTTTTTTGCGGTGATTGATCTGCAAGGCCGGCGGCTCTACAACAGCCCCTCTTACGCCGGCCTTTTTGGCGACGTCGAACCCCTTAAGGGCTCGGACTCCTTCGCCGAGATACATCCAGCTGATTTGGAACTTGTGAAACGGGCATTCAAGGACACCGTGCAATCGGGCCGCGGCCATCGCTTGAATTTTCGCTTTGTGCTGGGAAACGGCAATATCCGTTACATGGAATCCTGCGGCACGCTGATTAGAAATAGCCAAGGCCAAGCGTCGCGTGTTGTCGTTGTTTCCCGCGACATCAGCGAGCGTATGGAAAATGAGCAGAAGATTCACAATTTGGCGTTTTATGACGCGTTGACGCAACTTCCCAATCGGCGTCTGCTGAGCGATCGATTGGATCAAGCCATGGCGACCAGCAAACGCAGTGGACGGTACGGCGCACTGATGTTTCTCGATTTGGACAACTTCAAACTGCTCAATGATACGCATGGTCATACCATCGGGGATCTGCTGCTGCCGGAGGTGGGCCGGCGCATCACCGGTTGCTTACGTGAGATGGATACGGTCGCGCGTTTTGGCGGCGATGAGTTCGTGCTGGTTCTCTGTGAACTGGATAAGGACAAAGCCAAGTCTGTCCTACTGTCCAGAGTTGTGGCGGAAAAAGTCCACGCCGTCCTGGCCGGACGGTACGAGCTGAAATGTCAGCGGGAGAACGAGGTAGAAGCCGCTATTGAATATCATGGTACGGCGAGCATCGGAGTGGCGCTATTTATCAATCACGAAGCGAGCAGGGAAGATATTATTAAGCAGGCGGATATGGCAATGTATCAGGCGAAAGCGGCAGGGCGAAATTCGATTCGGTTCGGCGATCCGAAATCCGGAGTGATCGCGTAGTGTCGGTAGCGCCAGTTCGCCACTGCGCGCTGTCGGCCGGAAGCGGGCCTACGTTGTCGCGAGTACACGCGTAGAACCACGCGGGCGCGGAGCCGGTGGCCTGCGCGCGTCCTGATTTGCCGCTGGCGCTAGTCCTCGCCAGGCGAGTGCGGCATCCCGACGGTCTGTGCGGATACGTCCTGCGCTCCAACGCTGGATTCAAGCGGGAAGAATTGGCGTTGCCGCATGCCCCGGGGCGACGCCTTGGAGTCATTCAGCGCGAGAATCATCTGTACCCTGCGCCGGCTTAGCAGGCAGCATAGGCGCCGGCCGGCGCCCATCGAGCGCGTGGAAAAAACTCAGGACCGGATGGCGCCACAGCATGCGCGGACCGGCCCATTTCATGACCACCCTGACCTGTTCGCGCAGGTCCGCGCTATAGCAATGGACCAAGCAGTTGGTGCAGGTCGGTTTCGAATCTCCGAAGACGCAGCGATCGAGGCGGCGCGCGGCGTAATCGAGGAGCGCCGCGCACGCTTCGCAAAGCGGAGAACGGCCCGGGTGATCGTGTCCGCGGCAGTACAGGCGCACCATTGCTGCCATGGTCTTCAGTTCGCGCGCGCGGCGGACGAAGCGCTTGTCCGTAGTGAATTCGATGACCTGATTGGGCATGGTTTGTTCGGTCTGCGGTTACGCTAGCTCGACCGCGCACTCGAGCCGCAGCGATGTTTGGCATCGGCGCTTGGCGCGGCCGGGACAGAGGGATAGGCCGATTTTCTGTTATGATTATTGCATGATCGAAGAAGAAGTTTATAGGCTTTGATTGGTTTGTCCTGTTCACCAGCGAATTTCATCAGAGGAGTCAGAATGCATCCAGATCAGGGGGGCAAGAAGCCCGGTACTCACCAGGACTTAACCGACGCCGCGACTTGGATCAAACGACTGGAGAGGCCCGAAAGAGTATCCGGTCTTAAGGTCAACGAAGTAATCTCATGCTTGAAGCTAAAACCCGGTGATGTGGTTGCCGATATCGGGTCAGGTGTTGGTGCTTTCACCCTGTCATTTGCCAAGGCTGTTGCGCCATCTGGAAAAGCTCTGGCTGTCGATCTGTGGCCGGATCTTCTGGATCACGTCAAGGCAAAGGCAAGAAAAGAAAGCGTAAGCAACCTGCAGACGATCCTCTCCGAGCAGGATAAGCCTAAGCTGCCGAAAGACGAGGTGGATGTAGCTTTTTTTCACGATGTTTTTCATAACACGAACGATCGCCAGGGCTACCTGAGCGTGCTCGCCGCCGACCTCAAACCCGGCGGGCGAATCGCGATCGTCGAACAGGAATACGATGACCCGATTGCAAAAAAGTGGGATCTTCCCGAAGACAGGATCAAGAAGGAGCAGGTAAAGACCTGGATGGAAAACGTCGGATTTCATCTTGTCGGCGAATACGATATTTTCCAGGGTAAGAACAATCCCCAGGGGGCCGGCATGCCCGAGAGATGGTTCGTGGTTTATGCGAGAGATCCGGCCTCGATCAAATAGCCCCAAAGCAGCGTCAGCAGGCTGTTGAATAACTGCTGAAGAAGTCAATAAGCGGCTCAATGGTCGTGATGCTCTCTTCTCAACAGCCTCTGACTATTTGAGGGTGTCTTTTTCGAAGCGTCCGAAATGCAGCATGATGGTCGGCAGGATCAGCAGATTCAGGATGGTCGAAGTGATCAGCCCGCCGACGATGATGGTCGCCATCGGGCCTTCGATTTCGCGCCCCGGCTGGCCGCTGCCGAGGGCGAGCGGCAGCAAACCGAGAGCTGTGACCAGCGCCGTCATCAGGATCGACGGCAGGCGCTCGGAAGCGCCGCGGATGGCGGTTTCCAGCCCCCAGGTCATGCCTTCTTCGCCGATCAGGTGCTGGTAATGCGACACCAGCATGATGGAGTTGCGCAGCGTGATGCCGAACA
Organism: Pseudomonadota bacterium; assembly: GCA_043805375.1. GTDB lineage: Bacteria > Pseudomonadota > Gammaproteobacteria > Burkholderiales > SG8-39 > 2-12-FULL-64-23. The sequence continues at coordinate 48,084 of JAZDIA010000034.1, read as the reverse complement.
GAGTGACAAACCCGACCAGCGAGCCAAGCGATATCCAGCCGCCGGTAAACAGCACGGCCAGCACCCCGCCGATCAGGGCGAAGGGCAAGTTGGCGAAAGTGAGCAGCAGGTTGCGCAACCGCCCGAAAGCAATGTAGAGCATGAGGAAGATGCCGACGCCGGCCAGCAGCGAATGGACGACGAGGTCTTCACGGGATTGCGCCTGGGCCTCGGCCTCGCCGGTGAAGGCAGGATAGTTGCCGGGGGAGAATTTCACCTCGCTGCGCACGCGTTTTTTCATTTCCGCCGAGAAGCTGCCGATGTCGCGTTTGGCAACGTTGCAGGTGACGATCTGGATGCGCTTTGCTCCTATGTGCATGATTTTGCCGCGACCGCTGGCCTGGACGATATCGGCGATATCGGCCAAACGTACGATACGTCCTTCCGGGTTGCGCAGCGGCAGGCTGCCGATATCACCGATATGCTGGCGCACCGCAGGGGCCAACACCACGCTGACACCGACAATGCGGTTGCCTTCGTATACCTGCGCTACCGGCACGCCCTCGTAGGCGACGCGGATGTTTTCCAGAACATCCAGCGGTTTCAGCCCCCATTGCGCCATGCGTTCCGGGCGCAGGCGGATATTCAACTGCGGCGTTCCCGGCGGTGACTGCACCTGTACGTCGGTGGCGCCGGGGATGCTTGCCAGCACGTTTGCCACTGCCCATGCATCGCGGTCAAGCGCGTCAAGATCGCTGCCGTAGATATTGACGACCATCGCCGCGGCAAAGCCGGAAATGGTTTCCTCGATGCGCTCGGTGAGGAAGGTGTTGATGGCGAAGTTGACGCCGGGGTAGCTGCGCGCGGCCGAGCTTGCGCCGGGGTAGCCGGTCAGGGTCTCGCGGATCTGATGCAGGATGCGCCCTTGTTCCTCTCCGGAGAGCGTGCCGATTTCCACTTCGAATTCGCTGTAGTGCGTGCCGAAGGTGTCGGCCCCGTTCTGCGCCCGGCCCACCCACTGGGCCACCGATTTCACCCCCTTGATGCTGCCGATGGCTTGCGTAACGCGTTCTCCGATGCGCAGCGATTCCTTCTCCGAAGTGCCGGGCACGGCCGTCATGTGCAGGATGTAATGGCCTTCCTTGAGGTTGGGAATGAACTGGCTCTTGAACAGCGGCAGGATGCCCAGCCCGAGGGCGATGAACAAGGCCACCAGGCCGATGGTGAGGCGGTAATGCCGTTCGATTCTGTGCAACGTGCGCACGTAGCCGCCTTTGATCATCCGGATCAGCGGCGGGTCGGCGCTTTCGAGATCGGCGCGCGCGAACAGGATATAGCACAGCGCCGGCGTCAGGGTCAGCGCCACCACCAGCGAGGCCATGATGGCAAAAATGTAGGCCATTCCGAGCGGGGCGAACAGCCGGCCCGCCACGCCGGACAGGGTCAGCAGCGGCATGAACACCAGGGCGACGATGATGGTGGCATAGACTACCGAATTGCGCACTTCCATCGAGGCGTTGAACACCACCTCGTGCAGCGGCAGCGGCGTGGCCAATTGGTGGTTTTCGCGCAGGCGGCGGAAGATGTTTTCGGTGTCGATGATGGCGTCGTCCACCACTTCGCCCAGCGCGATCGCCAGCCCGCCCAGCACCATGATATTGAGCCCGATGCCATAGCGGTTGAGGATGAGAATGGCGGCAAGCAGGGATAGTGGAATCGCCGTGGCCGAAATGAACGCGGTGCGCGCGTTGAACAGGAACAGGAACAACACCGTCACCACCAGCGCCGAACCGACCAGAATGTCGCTCTTGACCCCGGAGACGGCGGTTTCGATGAAGTTGGCGGGCCGGAACAGCCTGGCATGCAGCGTGACCTGCTCCGCTGCCAGCATCGGCGCCAGGTCTTGCAGCGCCTTTTCCGTAGCCTGGGTGACCGCTTTGGTGTTGGCGCCGAGTTGGCCTTGCACCGAGAGGTAGACGCCGGGCTTGCCGTCGATGGCGGCAGCGCTGATCGAAGGCGCGGCGGCTTCGATCACGCTGCCTATATCTCCCAGCCGCACCGTCTGCCCGTTGCGGTGCAGCAGCGTGGCCTGCGCCAGTTGCGCGGGAGTGGTGGCTTGACCTTCGGAATTGATGACGATGCGCTGGTTGCGGTTCTCGATGTAGCCGCCACCGAGCACACCGGTGGCGTGGCCGGCTGCATCCAGCACGTCCTGTAACGACAGGCCGTAGCGGATCAGTTTGTCCGGCTCTACCTGTATCTGGAACTGACGCACCTGGCCGCCGAAAACGTTGACGTCAGCCACTCCGGGCACCGCCAGCAGGTGCGGGCGGATGGTCCAGTCCACCAGGGAGCGCAGCTCCATCGGCGAGCGCGTGTCCGAGGTTATCCCCGCGCCCAGCACCGTGCTGGCGGAGGAGGTTAGCGGCGTAATGTCCGGCGTGATGCCGCGCGGCAGCCGGCCGGCCAGCCCGGCGAGGCGTTCCGCGACAACTTGCCGGTTGCGGTAGATATCGGAGCCTTCCTTGAAGATCACGGTCACCACGGAAAGGCCGGGAATCGACTGCGAGCGCATCATGTCGATGCCCACCGTGCCCGCGATGCTGTTTTCTATCGGTTGCGTGACCAGCACCTCCACCCGTTCCGCAGACAGCCCAGGTGATTCGGTCTGGATAATGACCTGCGTCGGCGAGAATTCCGGAAAAACGTCGAGATTGGTGCGCGTCAGGGTGTAAAGGCCGTAAACCACCACCAGGCTTGCCAGGCCGATGACGACGCCGTAGAAGCGGATGGAGAAGCGGACGATGGCCGACATCATGCCGAAACTCTTATGAACCCGCAGTCCCGTCCGATTGCCGTGCCGCGTGCTCGCTCATTCTTCTCATACCAGCCGGATTTGTCATCAGTCTTCGTTCTCGTTCTTGATCTGATACTTGAATTCCTCCGACAACAGCAACTGTACGCCACTGGTTACCACGCGGTCTCCTGCATTGAGATTACCGGCATTGAACCAGCCCTCGCCGGATTCCGTGTCCGTGCCGACCTGGCGACGCACGAAGCGTTCCGCGGCTTGCTGCTGATAAACCCAGGCTTTGCCGGCATACCATACCACTGCGCTCGCCGGCACGATCACGCCGCCGACGGCCTTGCCTTGCCCCGCGAGTTTGACTGCCACGCGCATGCCGGCACGCAGCTTGTCTGCCGGGGCGAAGTAATAAAAAGTGCGGCCCTGAATCGTCGGGTCGGTCTGCGGGGAAGGCGAAATGTAGCCGGCGCGGATCGCCTTGCCTTGCATTCCGGCAGGTTCCACGCTAAGAGAACTGTTTTTTTCCGGTGTGATTGCTTCAAACGGCAGACTTACCTGAATCAGCACGTCGCGCTGTTCGATCAAGCGTTGCAATTCCGCGTGGCTGTGCGGCTGCGTTGCCCATGCCGTGAGAGTGTCACCCCACTGCTGACGCATGGTATCGCGCTGGTTGACGGCCACGGTTTCTGCGGCGGCGAGTTTTGCCTCATCCGCTTTCCACACCGCTTCGGCAGCTTGCAGGGCGCGGTCGGATACGTTGCGGCCGTCACGGTTGAGCGCGAGCAAACGCTGGTAATCCTGTTGCGAATTGTTCAGCGAGGCGCGCACTACATTGGCATCCGCTCGCGCGGCCAGGTAACGCGAACGCAACTCGATCAAAGGTTGGATGCTAAGCACGGAGCCGAACGAGGCCAGCGTCGGCTGATAGGCCGTGCCTTGCAGGACGGAAACGGCAATGCCGCTCTGCTGCTGCGATTCCGCAGACAGCGTGACCACGGTGGAACCTTTATCCTCGGCAATGCGCGACACGCTGGCTATCTGGTTGTCATCCTCACTCGTATAGGCTTCATATTCGTCCTTGCCATAGAACACCAGCGCCCAGAACAGCACGATGATGATCAGGGTTTGCAGCGTGATAATGGCGAGTATCTTGCGGTTCATGGTTCGGAATTCCTTGCAGCGAAAAGATCAGGTAACGGCGCGCTGCCGTCCAAGGGCTGCTGCACGGCATCCTCCAATGCGCCGAGCGCACGTTGCGTCCTGATGCGCGCGTCGGATACCGCTTGTTCCGCGCTGATGCCTTCCAGCCGCGTGCCGGCGAGTTCGATACGATCACTATAACCGGCATCGAACTGCTTTTCGATCAGCGCTGCTTTGGCAGTGACGGCGTTGCGCAGCCCCTCGGCTTTCGCCAGTTCGTCCAGACTCGCAAGATAGCGCACCAGTCCCTGTTCCTGCTCGCCGATGACGCGTGCCTGCAAGGCTTCGAACCGGCGCGCCTCGACCTCCCTTTGCGCCAGGGCTTCCGCAATCGGACCTTCGTTCTTGTTGAGCCAGGCCAACGCCAGAGAAAGACCCAGCGACCAGCGGTTGTCTCCTTGGTCGAAACTGTAACCGGGACCAAGGGCGATGTCGGGCCGCTGCTTGGCGATTTCCAGCCTGAACTTGGCTTCCGCTGCGCTGTAACGGGCCAGCGCAGCGCGAATGTCCAGGCGGTTGAGCAGGGCAGCACGCTGTATTTCAGCAGCAGGGAGTCGATCAGCCGCCACGATCCGGTCGAACGCTGAAAGCTGCAGCGTTGCAGTGGCGAGCGCCAAAGCAGGCAGCCCCACGGCAGCGGCCAGGGTGGCTTGCAATTCAGGGATACGGCTGGTTTCGGCATCCAGAATTGCCTGCGTTTTCTGGAATTGCAGGCGTGCGTCGCTCACATCCACGTCGGAAATCAGGCCCGCGCCCAAGCGGGTTTCCAACAGTCTGACAATTTCCGCGCGCGCAGCAGTTTCTTCTTGCAGTAGTTCTACCTGGCGCAGCACAGCGTAATAGTCGAGCAGCCGCAGGCGTAAATGGCTGCGCACCTGCCAGGCAGTCTGGCCGGAATCCAGGCGCGCCGCTTCGGACAGGCTGGCAGCATGCTCCATGCGTGCTTCGCGTTTGCCGCTTGCTTCAAGCGTAAAATCCAGGGCGACGCCAAGCGTCCAAGGGGAAACGCCGCTGGCCTTGCTGTGGTGCTCCGCGCTTGTATTCAGGGACGGATTGAGCTTCTGCGCCGCGGTGGCTTGCATAGCTTGCGCGGCTTGCCATTGGGCACGTGCCAGTTCTAGATTCGGGTGAAAAAAGAACGCTGCCATGGTCAGTTCCGGCAATCCCCATTCCTTGACCGGGAGCCGGTTTTCCGCATGGCCCTGCCCGGCCATGTATGCCTGCAGCAACGGACTTTGCAGGCTGCGCTCGCGCCATTGCCGGGCTGCCTGTTCGGGTGCGATAGGTTTGGCCCGGTAAGTTTGCGTTGCGCACGCGCCGAGCAGGCAGGCTGCGAGCAACATCTGCAACAGCACAGGCAGCAATGGGGGCTTATTGTTCAAGTGTTTGCGTGAACTCAAAATGAACCGGGATGTTACAGGCAGTGCGAGCCTTGGGCAAATCGCATGCCGCGATGCCCGGCGCCAGATTGACGGCAGGGGAGCCGGTGCGGCAAATGTTCAGAAGCGTTAGCGCAAACCAGACATTTGGCGCTCAATCTCTGCATTTCTTCTACCCACCGACCATGTTCGACCGCAGGCTCAACTGCATCGGGAACATGCATGTGCATTCATATTTGGCGGTGCTTGACAGCAACGCTGTATCCTATAAACATAACAGCCAGTCGGATTTCACCGAAATTCTGATTTCAGAGCGAACTTAGGGGATGGACATGAACTATTTCTTGGAGTCGGGCAAACGCGTGGTGCTGCTGGGCATGCTGGCAGTAATGGCAATACCGGCTGCGCGGGCTCAAGAGCAGAACGATGCGGAAGCCCGTATCAAACTGCTCGAACAGATGATGCAACAAATGCAGCAGCAGCGCGCGGAGCAGGAAAAGCAGATGCAGGCGCTCAGCGCGGAATTGACGGCGGTGCAGCAACAACTGGCGCAGAACAAGGAGCAGAAGATTGCAGAAAAAGGCATGGGCATGGTTAACCCGGCGTACGCCTCGTTCAAGGACGGGCTGGTATTTGAGGATGGCAGCGGCGATTGGAAACTGCAGATCAACGGGCGGATACAGACTGATTACCGCACCTACGAACCCACGCAATGGAAAAACGATACCTTCAGCATCCGGCGCGCGCGCCTCGGTGGTACCTTCTCGTTCCTCAAGGATTTCGCGGTGCGTGTCGAGGGCGAATATGCCAACGACAATACAGGAGCCAAAGGTACGACAGCGCTGACCTACGGCCATCTGGATTTTACCCGATGGCAAGGCGCCAAGATCCGCGCCGGCCAATTCAAGCCTTTTTTCGGGCTTGAGCGTGCTCATAGCAGCAATTTCTACGATTTCACCGAGCCTTCTCTGGCAACCAACAACGGCACCATTTTTACATCGACCTACGATCGCGGCGTGATGCTGTACGGCGACCCGCTGCCTTGGCTCAATTACAACATATATGCCGTGAATGGGACCGGGCAGAACAATGATGATGTGAGTAATGCAAAGGATATCGCAGGCCGCGTCAACGCCAATTTTGCCAGTCTGGCGGAAATCAAGAATGCGGTGATTCATGTGGGGGCGTCGGCGAGCAAAGGGCGTATCGGTTTCTCGACTTCAACCGGCAGCAGTATCAGCCAGGTTACGGAAGGAAACGGCGCAACATTCTTTACTGTTACTAGGCTGGGCGACGCCCAGGCTGATCGCAGCCGCCGGGGGTTGGAAACGGCTGTTGCATATGGACCCGTTAAACTTCAGGCTGAGCATATCAATGCTAATTTTGCAGGGCGGCGGATTGGTAATACGACCGACACTCCGAATACCGATATGCTTTACGATAATGACATCAATGTTTGGTACGCCGATTTGAATTGGCTGGTCACAGGCGAAAACTGGGCCGATAGCTACAAGAGCGGGGTGTTCGGGCGGATCAAACCCAAACGTAACTTTGACGAAAAAGGCGGCTGGGGCGCGTTTGAGTTGGGCCTGCTCTACAGCAAATACGATGCATCGGACTTCAAGTCGTTATTGCCGACGGCGACAGCTTCTACGTCCTACACGAGCGAGGCGGACGCCTGGACTGCCGCTGCCAAATGGATATTTAACCCGAATGCGCGGCTTATCCTGAATTACGTGCATACCAAATTTGATACGCCGATAAAGGTCTCAGGCAGGGCTGACCAGACCGAAAACGCCATCGTGCTGCGTGCTCAGTACGACTTCTGATCGAAAGGAAAACCAGCGAAAAGCGGGTTTCGGGGTGTTCAACTAACGCTGATACTTCGCCGGTAAGGCGTGGATGTCTATTCTCAACTCAGCCTGTTTTGCCTCTTGCCGCATGCGGGAATGCGCTATCCGTCGTTTTTTTCGGGGAAGGCGTAATCAGCCCTCCCAGTAGCTGGGGATATTGATCCAGCAGGGATTCATGCAATTTCTGGACGCACAAGTCCTCGATTGCGCGTGGGCGCCGCAGATCGACCGGAAGATCCAAGATGACTCTGCAAGGCTGGGTAGAGAAAAACAGAATCCGGTCGGCCAGGCTGATCGCTTCACGCAGGCTGTGGGTGACGAACAGCACGGTGGGGCAAGTGCGCTGCCACAGGTCCTGCAGCAGGATTCTGAGCTGATTGGCGGTCGGCGCATCGAGCGACTGAAACGGCTCATCCATGAGCAATAAATGCGGCTCGACGATGAAGGCACGCAGCAACGCAACCCGGCGCTGCATGCCCCCCGATAACTGGCCGGGAAACATTGCGCCGCAACCCGGTAGACCCACCAGTGCCAGCAAATCCTGCAGCGGCGTGACTTGATGCGCGCGCGATTGCGGGGCCAGAACCAGTTCCAGGTTTTGCTGCACGCTCAGCCACGGCATCAGGCGCGGCTCCTGGAACATGAAGCTGGTCCTGGGGCCGGCCTGCCTTCCTTGCCCGGACTGAAAGGCGATGCTGCCCTCCATGTCCCGATCAAGCCCGGCAATCAGATTGAGCAGCGTCGTCTTGCCGGCGCCGGAAGGGCCGACAATAGCGACAAACTCGCCAGAGCGCGCGCCAAATGCCAGGTTTTCGATCGCGCAGCAGCCGTTGGCATACACTTTCTTACGGATACCCACCTTTAGGAAAGTCATGGGCGCCACCGGTTGAGGTACGTTTCCAGCGGGCGAAACAACAGCGCTTCGATACTGAAGACGACCAGTGCAAAGGCCAGCGTGTAAGCCAGAATCCCGGTGATATCGAAAAAGTGGAAAAAACTGCCGATCTGAAAGCCAACTCCGTTGCTGCGTCCCAGCAGTTCTACCACCAGCACGATTTTCCAGATTATCGCCAGGCCATTGCGGGCCGAACCGAACAGGTAGGGAAAGAGCTGCGGAAAATACACTTTGAAGAAAGTATCGCGGCGCGATAAACGATAGACCCTGGCCACTTGCAACAGGTTCCGGTCGACCGCGCGGGCGCCTTCGCGCAAGCTGATGGCAACCATCGGGATCTTATTCACCGTCACGGCGATCACGGCCGCTATTTCGGACAGGCCAAACCAGATGTAGCACAGAATAATTGTTACCAGGGCAGGGATATTCAGCGCAAGAATAAGGAAAGCATCGAGCAGGCGGTCCCAGGTCTTGGATGCGCCCATTAATATGCCCAGGGCTACGCCAATCAGCATCGCGGCGGCAAAGCTGATCGCGACCCGAATCAACGTCATGCCGAGATGAAACAGTAACTTACCGGTATGAATCTCTTGCCACAGCATTGACAGCACTGCGCTTGGCGGCGGCAAGGTCTTGCTCTCCAGTGCTATCGCCAGCACTTGCCACACGCATACAAACACGAACGCAGGTACGATGCGGGCCCACCTGCTTTGCGCGAATTGCGCGCCGAGTTTCAATCCGTCTTGCATGGCGGAAGTGAAAAACCGGGCCAAAAAGTGCCGCTTGTCAGGCTCTTTGACTTGCCGACCAGTTTTTCGCCGCCGGTGTCTGCCAGAATCTTGAAGGTGGCGGCTACCGCCGTCATGGTGTTCTGATCGGAGCAGACCGGAATGCCGGCGCGAAATTTCGCGCGCAGCGCCTTGAATACCGCATCGTTTTCAGCCCGCATTTTCGGCCTGATCTGGTCCCATTGCGCATCGGAACTGGCCAAAATTGCTTTCGCTTCATACGATGCGGCCAAAAAGTTCTTGACCGCTTCACTGTTGGCCGCCGCCCAATCTTCACGGAACACCCAGCCGATCAGCGGAATCGGTTTTTCAATTCCCAGCCCTGCAAGAATTTCCGGCATCTCGATCAATGCATGCATACCGCCCACTTCCAGGCGTGCCGCATAATGCCAGGCGTTTAGTGCCGCATCCACTTGTCCGCGCGAAACCAATTCATTCAGCAATGGCGGCGCCGCATAGGTCGGCTTGGTGAATTGCGTCAGATCGACGCCGAGCTTGCGTTGCGCATAGGCGCGCAGCAACAGCCAAGTCTTATCCGACGGGCCGCCGGCGATGCCCAGCTTTTTGTCCCGCAAATCCGCCAATTGCCTGATGCCGCTATCGGACTTGACCATCACCGAACCAACCGCGTTGAAATAAGGGGCGAAGGTATATGGATAGGACTCGGCGCGCTGGCGACTGACCCAGATCCAGTCGGCGACCATTATGTCAACCGCGCCCCCCTGCAGCGCGACGGTGTAGGCGTCGCCCGACCCAAGCGGAACGATTTGCAAATCAATGCCGCGCTTCTTGGCCAGTCCACGGCTTTGGATAACCTCCAGTTCCCAATTGACCGAGCCGAATTCCAGCGCGCCGACACGCACCGGGGTCAAGGGCTTGTCCTTCGCGTTCGGACCGGTCAGCGGCAGCAGCAACAGCAGTGCGGTGAGGATGCAAAGCAGGAAACGAATGGGCATAACGCTGCTCCATGGGAAATAGTGGGGAGTGGTCTCAAGCGGAATTGACCAAACCCCGTTGCGGGTCATATCCGACTGCGGCAATCAGGTAAAACACGACGGTGCTTGCGGCAACCACGGCGAGCGAAGTCGGCTCGATCTGTCCATACAAGCTAAAGCGCAGCGCTTCGATTGCGTGGGTAAACGGATTGAAACGGGTAATCGCATAGATCCATTGCGCACCCGATTCCTCGATCTTCCACAACGGATACAGGGCCGTCGAAAAGAAAAACATCGGGAAAATCACGAAGTTCATGGTGCCGGCGAAATTTTCCAATTGCTTGATGTATACCGACAGCATCAGGCCGAATGCAGCCAGCATCAATGCGCCCAGCGCCACGATCGGCATGGCGATGATGATTTGCGTGATGCTCAGATTGATGCCGAACAGCACTGCCAGCAGGAAAAACGCCGCGGTCTGCAACAGCGACAGGAAAGTGGTTCCGAGCAGCTTGCACACCAGCAAATAGGCGCGCGGCAACGGCGCGGTCAGCAACAGGCGCATCACGCCCATCTCGCGGTCGTACACCATCGCCAAAGAGGATTGCATGCCGTTGAACAGGCATACCATCATCGCCAACCCGGGCACCATATAGACCCGATATTCGACGTAAGTGTCATATGGCGGCAGGATCGCGACGCCAAAGACGTTCTGGAATCCGACCGCAAACACCACCAGCCACAAGGCCGGGCGCACCAGCGTCGAAATCAGCCGCCCCGGCTGGCGCAGGAACTTGTCGATTTCGCGGCCGGCGATCGCACGCAATGCGAGCAAGGCGTGAGCGGTTTTCATTTATTTCCGCCGATTGCGTCATCGCTTAACCTGCAGGGCGATTCCTTCTCGTCGGCACCCAGGGTATCCAGGTTATTCTTGGGATGCAAAAAGCCTTCGATGGGCGCCACCGCCGCGATACCACCGCCGATGCCGCCGTGCGCCAGAAACACCGGCTGCCGCAATTGCTGGTCCCATGGGCGAAACGACAAGCGCACCCCCTTGAAGGCATCCAGTACCAGATCCGGACTGCGCAATGCGCGCCGATGTTCGCGCGCATCCGGCAATTTAAGCGCGACCTCGATGATGGCCTTGGTGGCAATCAATGCCGCCCAATCGGCGCCCGCCATCGGCCGATTCGTCAATTTCTGGAAACGCCGCGACAACTGCGGTCCGCCATAGCGCTCCCATGAGGTCTGCCAGGCTTCGGCCACCAGTCCGGCGCTACCGACCACGGGACGGGGCAGATTTGTGCGGTAAGGCACGCTGTTCGCGAATTCGCCGTCGGTGTCGACTACCCACACCACATCGGCATCGATCCCTGCCGTGAGCAACGCGACGTTGCCCAATTCGCGCTCACGCGGATCGTTGGAGAGCTTGAAGGTTTTGTCGGCCACCAGTCTGAGACCATAGCGCTTGATCGCTTGCCGGGTCGCGGCGATGCGCGATGCATCGGCAGCTACCGTGCTGGTCAAAAGCAGCACTTTGGTCCATCTGCGCGCGGTCAGGAATTGGGCGATCGCATGCGCCGTCATCGATTCGTCCGGCAGCGTATGAAACAGGTTCGCGCTGCAGGCGGCACGGCGCAAGCTGTCCTCCGGCGCGGATACGTTGAACAGCAGGACGTCGGTCGTCCGCAGCGCTTTGCTCAACTCTACCGCAGTCGCACCCGGCAAATCGAGCAGAAAATGCCTGACGCCTTTCTGTGCCAGCGCAAGGATCTGCGCCCGCGCCTGCTGTACGTCATCAAGCGGCACATCCTGCAACGCGATTTTCAAGCCGCCCTTGGCGAGCTGAAAACTCGATTGCGCGATGGCGACCTCGGCGCCGGCTTTGGGCCGGCCCAGCGGGTGGCCGGGATAGCTTTTTTCCAGCCGCTTCGATTCATAGCTCGGATCATCCGGGACATAGACGACGCCGATGGTCAATTCGCGCGCCTGCACTGCGAAGCTCGCGCTTGCCAGCGCGGCGCAAACCAGCAACTTGCGCCAGCGGCCGGATCCGGAATCGATTGTCGGCTTAGTCATCGATCACCACGCTATGCGGTACTCGGCCGACCTTCACCGTCTTCACCGCGCGGCCGCTGGCGACATCGACCACCGAGACATCATCCGACAAGCCGTTGGCAACATACAGCGTCTTATTGTCGCGCGACAGGGCCAAACCCCAGGCGCGTTTGCCGACCAGGATCACATTGCGCACCTTCCGGCCCGCCACATCGACCACCGCCACGTGACTCGCTCTGCCCAGCGCTACGTATGCTGTTTTGCCATCAGCGCTGATCGTTATACCCACGGCGGTTATATCGTCGATGCGGAATCCTCTGGGCTCGAATTTGACGTTGCCGACGACAGTGTTGTCAGCGGTGCGGATGATGCTTACCGACGCGCTAAGCTCACAGCCGACCCATAGTTCCTTGCCGTCCGGGGTCAGCGCTAAGCGGCGCGGATGCTTTCCGACCTCGATATTTTTGACGATCTTGCCGCTGGCAAGATCGATCACATGGACCAGATCGGTCCCTTCGGAGGCCACATAGAGCGTCTTGCCGTCCGGCGTGACGAGCAGGCCTTCCGGCTCTGCGCCTACCTTGATCTGGTTGATCACCTTCTTGGCGACAAGATCAAAGGCAATGACGACGTCCTCGTCTTCATTGGAAAAATAGATCTTTTTGCCATCAGGCGATAGGTCAAATATTTCGACGCCCTCTCCCAGCTTGATCGTCTCGACCACTTTTCGGCTGGCGACATCGATCATCATGGCAAGGCCATCGTCGCCGCATGCGGTGATCAGCCGCTGGCGATCGCTCGTCAGTTGCAGGGGACGCGGGCGCTTGCACACCTTGATCAATGCGATCTGCTGCTGGGTCTTGCCGTCCAGTACAACGATCACATTGTCTTTTTCGCTGGAGACAAAGACCTGTCCGGTCTGTTTGGCCGATGCCGGCGCTGCAAGCGCTATCGCCACAGTCAGGGCACAGACCGGAAAAATCTTTTGTAGCGTAATGGTCATGATGCTGGGTTCCTCTTTGTCGTTATTCGGTCAGGCGTAAAAAGGCATCCGTCAATGATGCGCATTTCTGAGCGGCAACCAGTTGCGCCGACAGTCCATCGAATTGCACGCGGCCTTTGGCCATCACAATGATGCGATCCGCACCGTCGGCTTCATCCACCAGGTGCGTGGCCCACAAGACAGCCATGTTTTGTTCCTTGCACAGGGTTTTGACATCCGCAATCATCTGCGTGCGCGAAGCCGGGTCGATGCCGGCGGTGGGCTCGTCCATCAATAACAACTTGGGGCGTGTCATCAAGGCGCGTGCCAATTCCACCTTGCGCCGGTTACCGCCGGATAAAACCCGCGCCGTGTCTCGCGCGCGTTCCGACAGTCCGAAGCGCGACAGGCAAGAGGCGATGCGCTTTTTTGCCTCTTTGCGCGCGATGCCGTGCAGGTCGGCCTGAAACTGCAGATTGGCTGTTACGCTCAGATCCAGATCCAATGCAGGCTGCTGGAACACGATCCCCAGTTGCCACAAGGCCGCAATCGGCGTTATGCGGATATCCGCGCCGCAAATAACAGCTTTCCCCTGGTCCGCGGTAAAGAGCCCGGAAAGTATTTGAAACAACGTGGTTTTGCCGGCGCCGTTAGGGCCGAGCAGTGCCACGAATTCGCCGGCGGCAACGTGCAGGCTGACGTCATCAAGTGCTTTGATGTTCCCAAATGATTTGCAAATTGAAGTCGCTTTCAGCGTCACGCTCTATTCCCTGTTGATATGGCGGAGTGATTGTTGGCGGATAGCTTGACGGAATTCGCATCCGATCGGCATGAATAACGGTCGGCGCTTGCTTCACGATTGCAGTTCCGATTGGGTTCGTGCCCTTGCTTTGTTCGGACCAGATGACGCCGGAATTGTGCGCGCCCCGATCTGTTTATTCCAGGAAATCGTTATTGGTGAGTGTACCACGATCAACCCGTTGGCGTGGGTCGTAATGACGAAGTTGTTCGTGTTGACGATTTGTTCACACGGCGGTTCCATGCCGGGAAAGACATGGATTTGCAAGCTCTGATTTTGTTCGACCAATAGCGTCAAATCGGAACCGACAAGCGAATCGAAATTGGGTTTATCGTTATTAGTACGCCCATAGGCAAGGGAACGCCGATGCGATTCATCTAGTGTCATGGAGTTTTTTGCGATCGGGACAGATTCCAGTTTGAACTGAAGAACATTGAATAGTTCCCCGATGTGGCGACTTTGCGGCTGTCCCGTTCGACCCTGGCCTGGTGGATATAGTCGTCGGCTGCGAGTTCGGCGCTTGCGCCCTCGTGCCCAATGCGCCCGTATTCGAGCACGTAGACGCGATCCGCCATGCGCAACGCGGACTGCGCGTCCTGCGCGTCCTGCTCGGCCATCAGGATGGCCGAGTCGTTGCGCTGTTGCCTGGACACGAATCTATTTTTTCGTTTCGACGATCTGCAGTGGCCCGGTGTCGGGGGGCGGTGCACGCCGCGGCCGCGGCCGCGGTGCCACCAACTGCGGCTCGGCCACCGGCTCGGCTAACTTCACTTTGCTCGGATCGGTCCGGATCATCACCAGACCGCTTTCCTGCAGCGCCGTCTCCATCTCGGCGATAGGCGCGGGTAGTGGAGCCGGCGCAGAACGAACCGGTGCCGCTATTTGGACCGCTTCGGCAGGAGCTGCCGGTGCCGCGGGCGTGGGTACCAGGTCCGGTTCGGCGACCGCGACCGACGCCGGCATTTCGTCCGCCACGGCGTGGATCGCAAGCTCCACCGGTGCAGCCGCATAGGCAGGGGCGGCAAGACTTTCCTCTGGCATGATTGGCTGCACAGGCGTCAGCGTTTCGCCTTGGGCTTCGCTTTCGCGCTCGGCACGTTCCGCCCGCGCCGCGTGCTGCGCTTGCTCCGTGCGTTCTCCGCGTTCCCCCGGCTCAACGCGCTCACCGCGACCACCGCGTTCCCCGCGACCGCCGCGCCCACCACGTCCGCGCCGGCCGCGGCTGCGCCCGCTGTCACTGCTGCCTTCCGGGCTTTGCTCATCCTGCGGCCTGGCTTCAGGGCCTGCCTGAGCTTCGCCCAGCGCCTGCGTCCGTGGGGTGCGTGACTCACGCGGTTCGCGCGGTGGGCGCTCGGGGCGCGCTTCGCGCTCCGGACGTTCGCCGCGGTTGCGATCCTGGCGCGGCTCGCGCGGCTCCAGCCGGTCGACTTCGCCTTGCGCCGGCCTGCCTTCGCGACCACCGCGTTCCATGCGATCACGCCCGCCGCGTCCGCCGCGCCCGCCGCGTTCACCACGTTCGCGTTGCGCTTCACGCCTTGGTTCTCGGCGCGAGGGACGGATTCCGCTGCTTGGTTCGGCTTTCGCTTTCGGCGTCTCGCCCTTCAGCCAACCCATGATGCGCGAAATGATCCCAGGTTTGGCTTGCGCTTCCGACTCGGACATCTTGGGCGTCGAAGCAGGCGCGGGCTCGCTCGGGGTGATGCTCTGTACTGCGGCCTCCTGCCGCGGCGCCTTCGGCTCCATGCTCGCCAGCGGTTTGGCCTCTTCTTCGACGGGCACCTGCACCATGTTATAGCTCGCGGCCAGGGGCTCGGCATGATTGAGATCGTCGTGGCGCAGACGCGAAATCTGGTAATGCGGCGTTTCCAGGTGCGTATTCGGTATCAGTACCACGTTGACCTTGAGGCGGGCCTCGACGCCGTGGATATCGGTGCGCTTCTCATTGAGGAGGAATGTCGCCACATCGACCGGCATCTGGGCATGCACGGCGGCGGTGTTTTCCTTCATCGCTTCTTCCTGGATGATGCGCAGGATGTGCAGCGCAGTGGATTCAATGCCGCGGATATGGCCGATGCCGTTGCAGCGCGGGCAGGTGATGGTGCTGCCTTCGCCAAGGGAAGGGCGCAGGCGCTGGCGCGAGAGTTCCATCAGGCCGAAGCGTGAGATCTTTCCCATCTGCACCCGGGCGCGGTCGAAGCGCAGCGATTCGCGCAGGCGGTCTTCCACCTCGCGCTGGTTGCGCTGCGACTCCATGTCGATGAAATCGATGACGATCAGCCCGCCGAGATCGCGCAGGCGCAACTGGCGCGCGATCTCCTCGGCTGCCTCGAGATTGGTGCGGAACGCCGTCTCCTCGATGTCGCTGCCACGCGTGGAGCGCGCGGAGTTGACGTCGATCGCCACCAGCGCCTCGGTGTGGTCGATGACCACGGCTCCGCCTGCGGGCAGGTTCACCTGGCGTGAGTAGGCGGTCTCGATCTGGTGCTCGATTTGGAAACGCGAAAATAGAGGGACGTCGTCGCGGTAACGCTTCACCCGGTTTACGTTGTCCGGCATCACGTGCGCCATGAACTGCTGTGCCTGGTCGTAGATCGCATCGGTATCGATCAGGATCTCGCCGATCTCCGGATGGAAGTAGTCGCGGATCGCGCGGATGACGAGGCTGCCTTCCTGGTAAATCAGGAAGGCGCCTTTCTGGGTGGTCGAAGCTTCCTCGATTGCGTGCCAAAGCTGCAACAGGTACTTCAGGTCCCAATCGAGTTCCTCGAACGAGCGGCCGATGCCCGCGGTGCGCGCGATCACGCTCATCCCCGGCGGGATCTCGAGTTGACCCACGGTGTCGCGCAGGTCTTCGCGCTCCTCGCCTTCGACGCGCCGCGACACGCCGCCGCCGCGCGGGTTGTTCGGCATCAGCACCAGGTAGCGCCCGGCCAGGCTGATGAAAGTGGTGAGCGCTGCGCCTTTGTTCCCGCGTTCGTCTTTTTCCACCTGGACGATCAGTTCCTGACCTTCCTTGATCGCGTCCTGGATGC
This sequence comes from Pseudomonadota bacterium, assembly GCA_043805375.1. Classification (GTDB taxonomy): domain Bacteria; phylum Pseudomonadota; class Gammaproteobacteria; order Burkholderiales; family SG8-39; genus 2-12-FULL-64-23. Next base: position 31,378 of record JAZDIA010000034.1, on the reverse strand, counting down.
GCGCGTGGCCTACGTCGATCCCGGGCTTGAAGTAGGCGCGGGCAACTTCCTTGAACGGGAGAAAACCGTGACGCTCGGTACCGTAGTCGATGAACGCGGCTTCGAGGCTGGGCTCGACGCGCGTAACGACACCCTTGTAGATATTGCTCTTGCGTTGCTCTTTCGAGGCCGATTCAATGTCGAGGTCAACCAGCTTCTGACCATCGACTATGGCGACACGGAGTTCTTCGGCCTGTGTCGCATTAAACAGCATGCGCTTCATTAAATATTGCTCCCGCGCGCGCATGGGCAGGACAAACCTCGGGCAGGACAAACCTGGGCCTAGACGTTCAGTGGCTTAGCGATGCGTTCCAGCCTTGCATAAGAAAAGTGGAAGGAGAATCGGTTGGGTCTGTCGAACTTGTTTCCGGTACGCGTACCGGATGTCGTAATCTGCCGCTGCTTCGAGCGCGCCAAATCAATTACACTCTCGCTACTTCCGGTGAGCGATATTAACCGCATTGCCCAGGGTTACGGCCTTCCGGGCCGCAAAACCGGGGACGTGTTCAGGTCTGAAAATGTCATTTTGACGTAACAAACCCTGTCCCGCGACTGAGCCAGTGGCAACATTATAAGCAAAATGAAGGATTTAAGTAAAGTTTCCGTGAGACAGGTGCATATTGGCTCTGAAACCGCGGGCCAGCGCGTCGACAATTTCCTTCTGCGCGAGTGCAAAGGCGTGCCCAAGAGCCATATCTACCGCATCCTCAGAAGCGGGGAAGTGCGGGTCAACAGTGCTCGCGTGGACGCGACCTACCGCTTGCGGCAAGACGACCGGGTGCGCATCCCGCCTTTGCGGCTGGGGGCCAAGGCGGCCCCATCTAAGCCGCCAAGAATCGACCTCCCCCTGCTGTATGAGGACGAAGGCCTGATCGCCGCCAACAAGCCGGCTGGCCTGGCGGTGCACGGCGGCAGCGGTATCAGCTACGGCGTGATCGAGCAGTTACGCGCCGCGCGCCCCGAGGCGAAGTTCATCGAACTCGTGCATCGGCTCGATCGCGACACCTCGGGCCTGTTGCTGCTCGCCAAGAAGCGCTCGGTGCTCACGGCGATGCATGAACTGATCCGCGGCGGGCAAATGGACAAGCGCTATCTGGTATTGGTGCGAGGCAAGTGGCCCTCGGGCAAGCGGCACGTGAAACTCAAGCTGCAACGCTATGTAACCGGCGCAGGCGAACGCCGCGTCAGCGTGGCCGATGAAGGAAGGGAGTCGCACACCGTGTTCGAGCTGGAGCGTGCCTGCGGAGACTACAGTCTGCTGCAGGCGCACCTGAAGACCGGGCGCACGCACCAGATTCGCGTGCACCTCGCACACTTAGGATTCCCGATCGTGGGCGACGACAAGTACGGCGACTTCGATTTGAACAAGCGTCTCGCCAAACAAGGCTTGAAGCGCATGTTCCTGCATGCCTGGAAGCTTGCATTTGTGCATCCGCTCAGCGGCGACAGGCTGAAGCTCGAAGCGCCGCTGCCGCCCGAACTCGAGAATTTCATATCCACCATCGAATAGGACGTAGATGCCAAAACGATTTGAATTGCTGGTTTTCGACTGGGACGGAACGCTGATGGATTCGGCCGCGGCCATCGTCGCCAGCATCCAGGAGAGCTGCCGCGATCTGGGCCTGCCGGTGCCGGAGCGCGAGCGCGCCGCCCATGTGATCGGTCTGGGGCTGAAAGATGCGCTGGCCTATGCCGTGCCCGAGCTGCCGCCAAGCGATTATGGCAGGCTGGTGGAGCGCTACCGCCATCATTATCTGGCGCGCGACCCCGACCTCGAACTGTTCCCGGGCATGCGCGAGATGCTGGCCGTCCTGAAACAGAAAGGGCATATGCTGGCGGTGGCTACCGGCAAAACCCGCGCTGGCATGGAGCGCGTGCTCGAGGCTAGGCAACTGAAGCAGTACTTCGATGCTTCGCGCTGCGCCGACGAAACCCATTCCAAACCGCATCCGGCGATGCTGCATGAGCTGATGCAGGAGCTGCTGATCGGGCCGGAAGCGACGCTGATGATAGGCGATACCGCGCACGACTTGCAGATGGCGGTGAATGCGGGCGTGCCGGCATTGGCGGTGAGCTATGGCGCCCATTCCAGGGACGGTCTGACCGCGTTCCATCCACTCGCCTGCATCGATACGCCGCGGGAACTGGCGTCATGGCTGGCAAAGAACGCCTGAGCGAAGTCAGCGAACGCCCGTCCGGGGCGAGTATTTGATATGCTCCGCTCATGGCGCGCTGTATGCGCCGGGCAGTGGTGCATGCCGCGGCGGGCCGTGCGGCGGCGCGAAGCTGGTGGGCTTGAATGTGTTCGAGGCCGATGGCAAGGTCCATATGAAAGTGAAAGGTTGAAGCGATGGCGGAATCGGAAAAGAACTGGGAGCGCGAAGTACTGGAGAAGCTCGCATTTTCTGCGTTGAAGGAGCAGCGGCGGGCGCGCTATTGGGGCATTTTCTTCAAGCTCCTGACTTTCGCCTATATCACGTTCCTCATCGTCATGGTGTTCGAGTGGCGTGGCGACGGCGACATTCTCGCCGACGGCAGACACACGGCTTTGATTGAACTCGACGGAGTGATCGATGCCAAGGGCGACGCCAGCGCCGAGAAGGTCACCGCCGCGCTGCAGCGCGCGTTCAAGGACAAGAACACGCAAGGGGTGATTCTGCGCATCAACTCGCCCGGCGGCAGCCCAGTGCAATCGGGCATCATTAACGACGAGGTGCGGCGCTTGCGCGGCATCTATGCCAACACGCCGCTGTACGTGGTGGTTGAGGACATTTGCGCCTCGGGCGGCTATTTCGTCGCCGCCTCGGCCGACAAGATCTACGTCAACAAGGCGAGCCTGGTCGGTTCAATCGGCGTACTCATGGACGGTTTCGGCTTCGCCGGCGGCATGGAGAAGCTGGGCGTGGAGCGGCGATTGCTCGCTGCGGGCGAGAACAAAAACTTCATGGACCCGTTTTCCCCGGTGGATCCGAAGCAGAAGGAGTACGCACTGGGTATGCTGAACGACATTCACCGGCAGTTTATCGCTGTGGTGAAGCAGGGCCGCGGCAAGCGCCTGAAGGACAATCCGGAATTGTTCAGCGGCCTGGTCTGGACCGGACAGAAAGCCGTGGAACTGGGTCTGGCGGACGGCTTCGGCAGCGTCGAATCGGTGGCGCGCGACGTGGTCAAGGCCGAGACGATATTCGATTATACCGAGAAATCCAATCCGGTCGAGCGCATCGCCAGGCGCTTCGGCGCCGCTGCGGCGAAGGGCTTCGCCGAGTATACGCTGCGCGAAAGCATTCGGCTGCGCTGAGCTCGAGTTACGGGAACAGCCTTTAGGCCGCCAGCAGCAAGAACAAGGCCGGCCGGCGATCAAGCTGGGGCGGGCTTTTTTTCCATGCCGCAACGGTCATGGTGCGGATGTCCTCCCCGGCAAGCGTGATATCGGCAGCCACGCAGAGCAGGGTAGCGCTCGCGCAGGCGCCAAGGATGCGGTGCAGCAGTTTCTGGTTGCGGTACGGCGTCTCAATGAAGATCTGCGTCTGCTTCAGTCGCCGTGACTGTTTTTCCAGTTCCCGCAACGCTTTTTCCCGCTCGACCTCCGCTACCGGCAGATAGCCGTGAAATACGAAACTCTGTCCGTTCAGGCCGGAGGCCATAAGCGCGAGCAAAATGGAGGACGGACCAACCATAGGCACGACCCGGATGGCGTGCCGGTGCGCGTGCAGCACCAGTTTGGCGCCGGGGTCGGCAATGCCGGGGCAACCCGCCTCGGACATTACGCCCACGTCCCATCCGGCGCGCAAGGGCGCTGCCAGGCCGGCGATGGCCTCATCCGGCGTATGCTCGTTCAGGCTGGCGATGTGCAGATGCTGCAATGGTCTTACCGTGCCGATTCTCTTCAGATAGGCGCGCGCAGTCTTCGGATTTTCAGCGACGAAGTAGTCCAGGGTGCGCACGCGCTGCTGCACTTCCTGCGGAATGACTGCCGCAAGCGCGCTGTCGCCGAGCGTGGTGGGGATGAGAAACAGCGTACCCGCCGGCATGATCAGCGTGCCATTTACAAGACGCTCACGCCCTGCGCGGCGAGCATTTCGGTGAGCGCAATCAGCGGCAGTCCGATCAGGGCGTTGGGGTCATCGCCGCGCATCGCCGCGATGAGTGCGATGCCCAGTCCTTCGGACCGTGCGCTGCCGGCGCAGTCGTAGGGCTGCTCGCGCCGAAGATAATGCTCGATCTGCGCATCGCTGAAATCGCGAAAGCGCACGTAGTAGGGCACAACTCGCGTCTGTGCCTGCCCGCTGGCGGCGGAGTACACGCACAACGCGGTGTGAAACACCACTTCCTTGGCGCGCATGGCCTTGAGCTGAAGCAGGGCGTTGGCGTGATTTCCCGGCTTGCCCAGTCTCAACCCCTCAAGTACCGCCACCTGGTCCGATCCGATGACGATTGCCCGGGGAAAATGCGCCGCCACTGCCCGCGCCTTGGCTACGGCCAGTCGCCGTGCCGTGTCCTGCGGCGCCTCATCCGGGAGCGGCATCTCGTCCACGTCCGGGGATGCCGTCTCGAACGCCAATCCCAGCCGCGTGAGCAGCTCGCGGCGGTATTTCGAGGTCGAGGCGAGAACGATTTGGGGCGTCGCTTGCATATGGAACCGGATTTAACCACGGATTTGCGCGGTCGCTGAAATGATCAGCGCCCACACCACGTAAACCTTCGGCAAGGTGTTGAAAATTTTGTTTTTCCTTTGACAGTAGAGGGTAAAAATAATATCATGCGCCCCTTATGTTGCAACCGGCGGCCGTTGATGGCTTGGCGTTTGCCCGCAATGCGGCGGTGCTCAAGGGGCGGCTCGGCATGGAATCCCTGCCGCGGCTCGCCCAATCCGGATGCTCGGGTTCGGTGCTTGATTTTGTTTTGACCGGCGAAATCAACGAGCGCGGCAAGCCGGCGCTCAGGCTGACCGTGAACGGCAGTGTGCGCCTTGAATGCCAGCGTTGTCTCGGCGAACTGGACTTGCCGCTGCATCTCGAGGCGCGGTTGGAATTGGCCTTGAGCGAGGCCGAAATCACGGCGGACGAGGATGACATGGAGCGCGTGGTGGCCGGCCGCGAAATGAGCGTTGCGGCGTTGGTGGAAGACGAAGTTTTGCTCGGTTTGCCGATGGTGCCCAAGCACGAGCGATGCAGCGCAGCGGCAGAGTCTGGTGGGAGCGCCGATCCGACGCCTTTTCAGGCGCTCGCCGCCCTCGGAAAACGAAGTTTCAGTGGAGGCTAATGCGCGAAGCGCATTATGCCGGAACTAAAACTGTACAGGCAGGTGGAGGCTAATGCGCGAAGCGCGTTATGCCGGAACTAAAATTGAACGGGTAAGGAGCATAGACACATGGCGGTTCAGCAGAACAAGAAATCACCCTCGAAACGCGGCATGCATCGCGCGCACAGCTTTCTCACCCAAGCGCCCCTCGCAGTCGAACCGACGACGGGCGAGGTTCACCTGCGCCACCATATCAGCCCCGGCGGCTATTATCGTGGCAAGAAAATCGTCGCGACCAAGGGCGAATAGGCGCGTCCGGCGCATTGCAAACGGGCAGCGTGCCCGTTTGCGCGGCCGCAGGCCGGTTTGACTACCGCTATAACTAAATGGAGACCACGGTAGCCATCGATTGCATGGGGGGCGATCACGGCCCCAGCGTTACCGTTCCCGCTGCCCTCAGTTTCCAGAATGTGCATCCGCGCAGCAACATCGTTCTGGTCGGTCTGCGGGACGCGATCGAGGCCGAGTTGCGTACGCGCCATGCTGAGCCCGGCCCGCATTTGCTGGTGCACAATGCGAGCCAAGAAGTTGGCATGGACGAGGCACCAGCCTCGGCACTGCGCGGAAAAAAGGACTCGTCCATGCGCGTCGCCGTCAATCTGGTCAAGAACGGCACCGCGCACGCCTGCGTCAGCGCCGGCAACACCGGCGCGCTAATGGCGATTTCGCGCTTCGTTCTCAAGACGCTGCCCGGAATCGACCGTCCCGCAATTGCCGGCATATTGCCCACCATGAAAGGCGAGGTTTACGTGCTCGACTTGGGCGCAAACGTCAATTGCACAGCGGAACATTTGTTGCAGTTCGCCATCATGGGTGCCACGCTGGTGTCGGCCATGCAGCACAAGGAACGCCCCAGCATCGGACTGCTCAACATCGGCGAAGAGGAAATCAAAGGCAACGAGGTGGTGAAGCAGGCGGCGGAGCTGCTGCGCGCGAGCGGCCTCAATTTTTACGGCAACGTCGAAGGCGACGATATCTTCAAAGGGACTACCGACGTGGTGGTGTGCGACGGTTTCGTCGGCAATGTCGCGCTCAAGAGCGCCGAAGGCCTGGCCAAGATGCTGCGCTCTTTCCTCACCGATGAATTCAAGCGCAACTGGTTCACATATCTCTGCGGCATCATGGCTGTGCCCGTGCTCGCCGCGTTCAAGCGCCGGGTGGACCCGGGGCGCTACAACGGCGCCAGCCTGCTCGGCCTGAAAGGCATCGTGGTGAAAAGCCACGGCTCGGCCGACAGTTTAGCGTTCCAGAACGCGATCGAGCGCGCGTTCGATGAAGTGCGCGAGGGTGTGCTGCAGCGCATTTCCCAACGCCTGGCGGCAGCAGGCCATAACACTGTGGAAGCGGCGTGATCTATTCCAGAATCATCGGCAGCGGCGGCTATTTGCCGCGCAATGTCGTTACCAACGGCGACCTGGCGCGGCGCATGGATACCTCCGACGAGTGGATACGCTCGCGCACCGGCATCCGCCAGCGGCATATCGCGGAAGCGGGGGAAACCTCGAGCAGTCTTGCGCTGGAGGCGAGCAGAGCCGCCATTGCCAGCGCCGGCATCGCCGCGCAGGAAATCGACCTAATCATCCTTGCCACCTCGACCCCGGACTACATCTTTCCCAGCACCGCGTGCCTGCTGCAGGCCAAACTCGGCATCAAGGGCGGCCCGGCCTTCGATGTGCAGGCAGTATGCAGCGGCTTCGTCTATGCACTGGTCACGGCCGACCTGTTCATCCGCTCGGGTCAGCACCGCTGCGCCCTGGTGGTGGGCGCAGAAGTGTTTTCTCGCATCCTCGACTGGAACGACCGCGGCACCTGCGTGCTGTTCGGCGACGGTGCCGGGGCGGTAATACTGAGGGCGAACGACAAGCCCGGCATCATGGCGAGCGCCCTGCACGCCGACGGCAGCTACGCCGGCATTCTGTCCGTTCCCGGCAGTGTCTGCGGCGGCAAGGCAATCGGCGATCCGTTCCTGCGCATGGACGGCCCGGCGGTGTTCAAATTCGCAGTGCGCGTGCTTGATGAGGTTGCGCGCGAAACGCTGTCAAAATGCGGCCTGCGGATTGAGGACATCGATTGGCTGATTCCGCACCAGGCCAATCTGCGCATCCTCGAGTCGACCGCGAAGCGGCTGGGTCTGCCGCCGGAAAAGCTGATCGTGACCGTGGATACGCATGGCAACACGTCGGCCGCCTCGGTGCCGCTGGCGCTGGATGCGGCGATACGCGACGGCCGCATCATGCCCGGGCACAGAGTCATGCTGCAGGCCGTGGGCGGCGGTTTCACCTGGGGCGCGACCTTGGTGCAAATGTAATCCGATATTGAACTGGAATCGATGAAACTCGCAATGGTATTTCCCGGGCAGGGTTCGCAGTCGGTGGGCATGATGCAGGCCTACGGCGATATTGCCGCAGTGCGCGACGTGCTCGCCGAGGCCTCTGACGCGCTCGACCAGGACCTCGGCAAGCTGATGGCCGAAGGCCCGGCGGAGCAACTCAACATGACGGTCAACACGCAGCCGGTCATGCTCATTGCCGGTTACGCAGCCTATCGCGCCTGGATCAGCCTGGGCGGCGCGGAGCCGGCGGTGGTTGCGGGACACAGCCTGGGCGAGTACACCGCGCTGGTGGCCGCGGGCGTGTTGCCGTTTCGCGATGCGCTGCCGCTGGTGCGCTTCCGTGCCCGGGCGATGCAGGAAGCGGTGCCGCAGGGGCAGGGCGCCATGGCCGCGATCCTGGGGCTGGACGAAGACGCGGTGCGCGCCGCTTGCGCCGAGGCCGCGCAGGGCGAGGTGGTGCAGGCGGTAAACTTCAATTCGCCCGGCCAGGTAGTCATCGCCGGCCATGCCGCGGCGGTGAAGCGCGCCTGCGACGCGGCCAAGGCCAAAGGCGCCAAGCGCGCGCTGCCCTTGCCGGTGAGCGCGCCTTTTCATTCGGCGCTGATGCAGCCCGCCGCGGAACGCCTGAAGCAATACATGCGGGGCATCGCATTCAACGCGCCGCGCGTCCCGGTGATCAACAATGTCGACGTGGCAAGTTACGGCGATCCGGCGCGAATCAAGGATGCGCTGGTGCGCCAGGCCTGCAACCCGGTGCGCTGGGTGGAAACCATCCAGGCTTTTGCAGCCCAGGGCATCACCCACGTCGCCGAATGTGGGCCGGGCAAAGTGCTGGCGGGCATGACCAAGCGCAATGACGGCAGCCTGGAGTCCCTTGCCCTGCTGGACAAGGCCAGCATTGAGCAGGGCATAGGCCAATCGAAGGGGGTGTGATCATGCTGCAAGGACAAGTCGCATTGGTAACCGGCGCCACACTGCATATTGATGGCGGCATGTACATGGCATGAGCACGGAATTATCAAACGCGCGGCAGTTAATCTTGCTAAAATGCCGGGCTGTTTCCGAAGCCAAAAAAGAAGGAAGGAGTAGAAAATGGAAAATGTCGATCAAAGGGTGAAGAAAATCGTCGCCGAGCAGTTGGGCGTAAACGAAGCGGAAATAAAGAACGAGTCCTCCTTCATCGATGACCTGGGCGCCGACTCGCTAGATACGGTCGAGCTGGTCATGGCCCTGGAGGAGGAATTCGAAACCGAAATTCCCGACGAAGACGCCGAAAAAATCACCACCGTCCAACAGGCGATCGACTACGTCAAAAGCCACACCAAGAAAGCCTGACTTCCAGCGGCCAGCGCGCTTTTTTCCGGAGCAAATTTGTCCCGCCGCAGAGTCGTGATAACCGGGTTGGGCATTATCTGCCCGGTAGGTAACAGCGTTACCGAAGCCTGGGCTAACATCCTCGCCGGCAATTCGGGCATCACCAAAATCAGCCGTTTCGACCCGTCGCGGCTCGCCTGCCGGATCGCGGGGGAGGTGAAAAATTTCGACCTCACCCAGTACCTGGAGCGCAAGGAAGCGCGCCACATGGATACCTTCATCCATTACGGCATGGCGGCGGGCATTCAGGCGATGCGGGATTGCGGCATCCAGGTTACGCCGGAGAACGCGGATCGCATCGGCGTCAACATCGGCTCGGGCATCGGCGGTCTGCAGATGATCGAGCAAACCCAAAGGGAGTTGCTTGCGAGCGGGCCGCGCAAGATCTCGCCGTTCTTCATCCCGAGCACGATCATCAACATGATTTCCGGGAACCTGTCGATCAAGTACGGCCTGAAAGGCCCGAATCTCGCCATGGTGACCGCGTGCGCCACGGCGACGCACTGCATCGGCGAATCCGGACGCCTGATCGAATACGGCGATTGCGATGTGATGGTCGCTGGCGGCGCCGAGGCCGTGGTCACCGAACTTGCCACGGGCGGCTTCGCCCAGGCGCGCGCGCTTTCGACCCGTAACGACGACCCAGCCGGCGCCAGCCGTCCCTGGGACCGCGACCGCGATGGTTTTGTGCTTGGAGAGGGCGCGGGCGTGCTGGTGCTGGAGGAGTACGAGCGTGCCCGGGCACGCGGCGCGAAAATTTACGCCGAACTTGCGGGTTACGGCATGAGCGGCGATGCCTTCCACATGACGGCTCCGCGCGAGGATGGCGAAGGCGCGGCACGCTGCATGAACAGCGCGCTCCGCAACGCGCGCCTGAACGCCGACCAGGTGGATTACATCAACGCCCATGGCACCTCGACCCCCTTGGGGGATCTCGCCGAGACCACTGCAGTCAAGCGCAGCCTCGGCACGCACGCGACAAGAGTTGCGCTCAGTTCGACCAAGTCCATGACCGGGCACCTGCTGGGTGCCGCGGGGGGGGTGGAAGCCGTGTTTTCGGCGCTTGCCGTGTCCGAGCAGACGGCGCCGCCCACGATCAATATCTTCAATCAGGATCCGCAATGCGACCTGGACTATGTACCGAATACGGCGCGCCGGATGAAAATCAACGTGGCGCTGTCGAATTCCTTCGGTTTTGGCGGCACCAACGGCACCCTGGTATTCGGCCGGGTTTGAGTCAGACTCTCACCGTCACGCTGAGACCTTCCCGCGTTCTTGCATTGGCTTTGACGCTCATGGCTGGCGCGGCGCTTGCTTGTACCTGGATCAGCCTGCCGCGCTTTGGTTTCCTGCCGGCCGCGACAGGCATAGTTTTAGCCTGGATTTGGCACCTTGCACCGGCCCTGCAACTGGGCCGGCGCGCCGTGCGCGCGCTGGAAGTGAGGGCGAAAAGCGATGCCCGCTGGCAAGACGGCTCGGGGCAATGGAACGAGGCCGAGATACAGCCCGGCAATTACGTATCGAACTGGCTGGTAGTGGTGAATCTGGGTGCGCCCGGAGGGCGCGGCCGGCGCCTGGTGCTATTGCCCGACTGCGCCGCGGCGGAGGAATTGCGCCGGCTGCGTGTCTGGCTGCGCTGGCGATGCGCTCGGCCGTGAACTTACTGCGCGCGCTGCGGTCAGACATTCATCGTACTATGTGCTCCTATGTGTGCGAGGTAGGACTTGAAGTTTCCCGGTAGCAGTGCGGCGCCGATCGAAATGCTTGAACTGGACTTCGTCCAGGGCGCCGTGTTCCCGCGGGCGCCTGCGCAGTTGGCGTATACTGAACCCCACCTGAGCAGGACGAACGAAAAGCAGACTCGGGGCTTCGGGGAAGGGCGGTGCATGGGTGAGCGCGACATTGACCAGCAACTGGTCGAGCGTGCACAACAGGGCGACAAGTATGCCTTCGAGTTGCTGGTCAGCAAATATCAGCGCAAGCTCGGGCGTCTGCTATCACGCTTCATCCACGATCAGGCCGAGGTCGAGGATGTGACCCAGGAGGCTTTCATCAAGGCCTACCGGGCATTGCCTTCGTTCCGTGGCGACAGCGCTTTCTATACCTGGCTTTACCGGATCGGCATCAATACCGCGAAGAACTACCTGGCGTCAATGGGCCGGCACGTGCCTACAACAACCAACTACGACGCGGAAGAGGCGGAAGGGTTTGACGACGGTGATCAGTTGCGCGACCTCAATACGCCGGAGAATCTGCTGATGAGCAAGCAGATCGCGCAAACAGTGAACCGAAGCATGGATCGGCTGCCTGCGGAACTGAGGGCGGCGATAATTCTGCGCGAGATCGATGGCATGAACTACGAAGATATCGCGAAAATAATGGATTGCCCCATCGGCACGGTGCGCTCCCGCATCTACCGTGCGCGCGAGGCGATCGCCGGGGAGTTGCGGCCGCTGCTGGACCTATCCAAAGACAAGAGATGGTGACGCCATGACAGAAAATTTATCCACCTGGATGGATGGAGAGTTGGAGAGCGAGCACGCCCGCCAGCTTCCGTTGCAACTCAAACGCGATGCCGATTTGCGCGGCGACTGGGACTGCTATCACCTGATCGGGGATGCCCTGCGCGGCGTGCAGGGTCCGGATCTGTGTGCCAGAATCTGCGCCCAGCTCGAAGCTGAGCCCACGGTGCTTGCGCCGAGGCGGCGCAACACGGCGGAGAAGCTGCGCTGGTTAGCCTTGTCGGTGGCGGCGAGCATCGCCGCAGTGGCATTCGTCGGCTGGATGGCTTTGCCTGGTCTGCAGCAGGATTCGCTGCAGATTGCTGCCAAGACCGAAGTCAGACGGGTCGCGGTGCCTGCAGGCAAGGGCGCGAAGGACTATCTGCTCGCGCATCAGCGCTATTCCCCCAGCAACGCGATGCAGGGGGTTGCGCCCTATGTGCGCACCGTGGCCGAAGAGCGGAGCGGCGTGCGTCGATGAGAATCGCGGCCGTGCTGTTGCTCGCGCTGTCGGCTCAGTCGGCGTGGGCCGGGGGCGATGCGCTGTCGTGGCTGGAACGCATCCGTGCGGCAACGCAAACGCTCAGCTATACGGGAACTTTTGTCTACCACAGCGGCGACCAGGCCGAAACTTTGCGCATCGTCCACGTGGCTGGGCGGCACGGGGTGAACGAGCGACTGGAGACGCTGGAAGGCGAGTCGCGCGAGATCGTCCGGAGCGGCGATGAGGTGAAGTGCTACCTGCCAGACAGCAAAACGGTGAGAGTCGACCGGCAGACCGATCACAAGGTGTTTCCGGCGCTGTTGCCAGCCAACCTGCAGGATATCGGCGAGCACTACGGGGTGACCAAGGAAGGGATCGAGCGCATCGCCGGCTACGACTGCCAGGCGATCGTGCTCGAGCCCAAGGACAAGCTACGCTACGGCCGCAGGTTGTGGGCCGACACCGACACCGGCATGCTGCTCAAGTCCCAGACCTTAGACGACAAAAACGAGGTGGTCGAGCAGTTCGCTTTCACCCAGATCGAGATCGGCGGCAAGATCGACCACGGCCAGCTCAAGTCCAAGTTTCTCGCCAAGTCGCGCGCCTGGCGTGTCGAGAATTCCGGGGCCGTCGCGGCCAGTCTGGCCGCATCCGGCTGGACCATCAAACCGGAACTGCACGGCTTCAGGAAAATAACCGAGATGAAACGCACCCAGGGCGGCTCCAGCGAGGTCGGCCATGTGGTCTATTCCGACGGGCTGGCGGCGGTCTCGGTGTTCATCGAGCCGATGGCGAACAAGACCTCCTTGCACCCGGGACTATCGCGCCAGGGCGCGATCCACATCTACAGCCGGCAGATAGACAATCATCTGGTCACCGTGGTCGGGGAAGCGCCGGCCGAAAGCGTGGAGAAATTTGCGGAATCGGTGGTATACCGCAAGCCTTGATCAAACAAAGCACGCAGGTCCGCAGCAGAACTTTTTTCTGTAATACTCCATAAAGCGCAAGAAAGGACATAACGATGCGAAAACTACTTTTCCTATGGCTGTTGTTGCTTCCGCTGAGCGTCTTTGCCCAAGCGCGCGATTTGCCCGATTTCACCGAATTGGTGGAAAAGCAGGGGCCGGCGGTGGTCAATATCAGCACCGCGCAAAACGTGCGCGAGCAAGCGAAAATGCCGCAAATGCCGAATCTGGACGAGGACGACCCGTTCTACGAATTCTTCCGCCGCTTTGCCCCCCCGAATCCCGGCCAGGGGCCCCACGGGTTCTCCACCCGCTCGCTGGGTTCGGGTTTCATCATCAGCGCCGACGGCTACATTCTTACCAACGCGCACGTCGTCGATGGAGCAGACGAGATCACGGTACGCCTCAACGATAAACACGAATTCAAGGCCAAGGTCATCGGCGCCGACAAGCGCACCGACGTGGCGCTGATCAAGATCGAGGCGGCCGGGCTCCCCATGGTCAAGCTGGGCGATCCGAACAAGCTCAAGGTGGGCGAATGGGTGCTGGCGATCGGTTCGCCTTTCGGTTTCGACAACACCGTGACCGCCGGTATCGTCAGCGGCAAGGGCCGCTCGCTGCCGCAGGAAAACCTGGTGCCCTTCATTCAGACCGACGCCGCGGTGAACCCGGGCAACTCGGGCGGCCCGCTGTTCAACCTGCGCGGCGAGGTGGTCGGCATCAACTCGCAGATCTACAGCCGTACCGGCGGCTACATGGGGCTGTCATTCGCCATCCCCATCGACCTCGCGCTGGACGTGCAAAACCAATTGCGCAGCACCGGACGCGTCACTCGCGGCCGCATCGGCGTGGTGATCCAGGAGGTGACCAAGGAACTGGCCGATTCCTTCGGCCTGGCCAAGCCCGAGGGCGCCCTGATCAACGCGGTGGAGAAAGGCGGCCCGGCGGACAAGGCCGGAGTGGAGGTAAGCGACGTCATCATCAAGTTCGACGGCAAGAGCGTCTCGAACTCGAGCGACTTGCCGCGGATCGTCGGCGCAACCCGCCCGGGCAGCAAAGTGGTCCTGCAGGTATGGCGCAAGGGTGCGGTCAAGGATCTGACGCTGAGCGTGGGCGAGATTCCGGAGGAGAAGCAGGCCAGCCGCGAAAGCAGACGCGCCAAGCCGGCGGAAGCGGCCGCCAACCGCCTAGGTCTGGTGTTGTCTGAGATCACGGACGAGCAGCGCAAGGAACTGAAGATCGCGAGCGGCTTGGTGGTGGACGAAGTGCGCGGCCAACCGCACGGAGACCTGCGCAAGGGCGACATCATCCTGGCGCTGATCCACAAGGGCAACAATACCGAGGCCAAGAGCGTGGCGCAGTTCAACAAGGCGCTAAACGCCATAGACAAAGCCGCCACGATCACTTTGCACGTGCGCCGCGGCGAGAACCAGAGTTTCGTCACCATCACGGGTCTGAACGACAAGTAAGTCCGACACTGTGCTCACGCGCGAAGGCGATGCGGCGACGCTGCGGCTGACGCTCTACAGCCGCAGCTACTGCCACCTGTGCGATGAAATGCTCGCCGCGCTGGGCACCCTGCGCGGCGAATTCGGGTTCGCGCTCGAGGTGATCGATATCGACAGCGATCCGGTTCTGGAACAGCGTTTCGATACCCTGGTGCCGGTGCTGATGCACGCCGGCGCCGAGTTGTGCCATTATCATCTGGATGCCGGGAAAGTTCGTGCTCATCTGGTCAAAATCCGTTAAAATACCGAATGTTATTCTTCAAAGGGTGCCATGCAGGCACCCTTTTTCATGATGCAGCACATCCGTAATTTTTCCATCATTGCCCACATAGACCACGGCAAGTCGACGCTTGCCGACCGTTTCATACAGTTGTGCGGTGGGCTGTCCGACCGCGAGATGGAGGAGCAGGTGCTCGATTCCATGGATCTGGAGCGCGAGCGCGGCATCACCATCAAGGCGCAGACTGCGGCGCTGCAATACAAGGCGCGCGATGGCAGCCTCTATAACCTCAACCTGATCGACACCCCCGGGCACGTGGACTTTTCCTCCGAAGTGTCGCGCTCCCTCGCCGCCTGCGAGGGAGCGGTGCTGGTGGTCGACGCCTCGCAGGGAGTGGAAGCGCAGACGGTGGCGAACTGCTATACCGCGATCGAGCAAGGCGTGGAAGTGGTGCCGGTGCTGAACAAAATCGACCTGCCTTCGGCTGACCCGGAGGGGGCGATACGCGAGATCGAAGACGTGATCGGCATCGGCGCCAAGGATGCGCTGCGCGTCAGCGCCAAGACCGGGGAGGGCGTGCAGGACGTTCTCGAGGCGGTCATCGCGCGCATCCCGCCGCCCAAGGGCGATCCGGAGGCGCCGCTCAAGGCGCTCATCATCGATTCCTGGTTCGACAATTATGTCGGCGTGGTCATGCTGGTGCGCATGATGGACGGGACGCTGTGCCCCAAGGACAAGATCCTGCTCATGTCCTCCGGTACGGTGCACTTGTGCGAGCAGGTCGGCGTGTTCACGCCCAAGTCGCAGTCGCGCCCGCGGCTCGCCGCAGGCGAGGTGGGTTTCATCATCTCCGGCATCAAGGAACTGCAGGCAGCCAAGGTGGGCGACACCGTCACCCTGTCCGAGCGTCCGGCGGCGGCGGCGCTGCCCGGGTTCAAGGTGATCAAGCCGCAGGTATTCGCCGGTCTGTACCCGGTCGAAGCCAACCATTACGACGGGCTGCGCGACGCGCTGACCAAGCTCAAGCTCAACGATGCCTCGCTGCAGTACGAACCGGAGATATCGCAGGCGCTCGGATTCGGCTTTCGCTGCGGCTTCCTCGGCCTGCTGCACATGGACATCGTGCAGGAGCGCCTGGAACGCGAGTACGACCAGAATCTGATCACCACCGCGCCGACGGTGGTGTACGAGGTGCTGCTCGGAGACGGCACGGTGCAGCGGGTGGAGAATCCGGCCAAGATGCCCGACCCGTCCAAGATCGAGGAAATACGCGAGCCCATCATCAGCACCACCATTTTCGTGCCGCAGGAACACGTCGGCTCGATCATGACCCTGTGCACGCAGAAGCGCGGGGTGCAGAAAAACATGCAGTACACCGGCCGGCACGTGATGCTGACCTACGAGATGCCGCTTAGCGAAGTGGTGATGGATTTCTTCGACAAGCTGAAGTCGGCAAGCCGCGGCTATGCCTCGCTCGACTACGAATTCAAGGAATATCGCGCATCCGAGGTGGTGAAGCTCGACATTCTCATCAACGGCGAACGCGTCGACGCACTGTCGCTGATGGTGCATAAGGACAACAGCCGCTACCGCGGCCGCGAGCTGGTGTCGCGCATGCGCAAGCTGATCCCGCGGCAGATGTTCGATGTCGCGGTGCAAGCGGCGATCGGCGCCGACATCATCGCGCGCGAGAACGTCAAGGCGCTACGCAAGAACGTGCTCGCCAAGTGCTACGGCGGAGACATCACGCGCAAGAAGAAGTTGCTGGAGAAGCAGAAAGCCGGCAAGAAGCGCATGAAGCAGGTGGGCAACGTGGAAATTCCGCAGGAGGCCTTCCTTGCCATTTTGCAGGTGGATTAGGAAAACCAATGAATTTCGCACTACTGCTTTTCGTTCTGCTGGTGATCACCGGCGCCGTGACGGCTCTGGATGCGGTCTATTTCGGCAAGCGCCGCGCCGCCGGGGCGAAAGAGTCCTGGTGGATCGAATATCCGAAGAGCTTTTTCCCGGTGATCCTGATCGTATTCCTGCTGCGCTCGTTTCTGGTGGAGCCATTCAAGATCCCGTCGGGCTCAATGATCCCGACCCTGCTGGTCGGCGATTTCATCCTGGTCAACAAGTACACCTACGGCATCCGCCTGCCAGTGAGCAACAAGAAGATCATCGACATGAACGAACCCGAAAGAGGCGATGTCATGGTGTTCCGTTACCCCGACGATCCGACGGTCGATTACATCAAGCGCGTCGTCGGCCTGCCCGGAGACAAACTGGACTACCAGAACAAGCGTCTCACCATCAACGGCGTGGAAGTGCCGCTGAAGGAGGCCGGCGACTACCTGCTCAGGGACAAGATTCAGTACCTGAAGCGCTACACCGAAACCCTGGGGAAGACCGAGCACGCGATCCTGGTCGATACGAGCGAGGCGGCAGCGCTGCCCTATGTAAAACAGTTCCCGCAACGGGAAAATTGCATTTACAATAGTAACGGCATGGCGTGCACGGTTCCGCCGGGTCATTACTTCATGATGGGTGACAACCGCGACAACAGCAGCGACAGTCGCGTATGGGGCTTCTTGCCCGAGGCGAATATCGTCGGCAAGGCGTTTTTTATCTGGTTCAATTTCAGTGAACTGAGACGCTTCGGACAGTTCAAATAGGGAGCTTGCAATCATGCGCAACAAGCAACGCGGAGTCAGTTTCCTGGTGGTCTTCCTGATCGGCGTAATGCTGGCCTTGGCCGCCGTGGGCGCCATGAAAATCGGACCCGCCTACTCTGAATTCACGACCGCCAAGAAGGCCATCGTCGGCATCGCCGCCAGCGAAGGGCGGACCGGAAGCGTCAGCGACATACGCAAGGCTTTCGAGCGCCGCTCCAACGTTGACAATATTACGGCGGTGACTCCGGGGGAACTGGAAGTAACCAAGGACGCCGGCGAAGTCGTCATCTCGTTTGCGTATTCGAAGAAGATTCCATTGTTCTCCAACGTATCGGTGGTTATCGATTTTGCCGCCAGCACCGCGCCCGGCGGCCGCGCGGACAAAGAGTAGCACCCGCCCCCGGCGCGATGGATTACGGGCCGCTGCAACGCAAACTGGGTTACAGCTTCGCCCAAGCGCCCCTGCTGCAACAGGCGCTGACCCACCGCAGCCACAGCACGCCGCACAACGAGCGTATCGAGTTTCTTGGCGACAGCGTCCTAAATTGCTGCATCGCGCAGGAACTGTACCAGCGGTTTGGCGATCTGAAGGAGGGCGAGCTTTCGCGCTTGCGCGCCAACCTGGTACGGCAGGAGACCCTGGCCGAATTGGCGCAGGAACTCGATCTGGGGAGTTACCTGCGCCTGGGCGAAGGCGAGTTAAGGAGCGGCGGTTTCCGCCGTCCTTCGATCCTGGCCGATAGCGTTGAAGCCCTGTTCGGCGCAGTCTTTCTCGATGGAGGTTTCGCCGCAGCCGGGGGCGTGATCCGCGGCCTGTACGCGTCCCTGCTCGAACACCTCGATCCGCAAACCCTGGGCAAAGATCCGAAGACCTTATTGCAGGAGCTGCTGCAAGCGCGCAAACTGGCGCTGCCGCAGTACGACGTGGTGGCGACCCAGGGCGCGGCGCATAATCAGTTGTTCCAGGTGGAATGCCAGATCCCGCAACTGGCGATCCGTGCCACCGGATTTGGCGCGAGCCGGCGCATTGCCGAGCAGGAAGCGGCGCGGCGCGCGTTCGCACAGACGCAGAAATGAAGCCCGCAGGTTTTCGCTGCGGCACCATCGCCATCATCGGCCGGCCCAATGTCGGCAAGTCGACGCTGCTGAACCATCTGGTCGGGGAAAAAATCAGCATCACCTCGCGCAAGGCGCAGACCACGCGCCATCGCATCACCGGCATTCTTACCAGTGCGGACACGCAGTACGTGTTTGTCGACACGCCTGGCTTTCAAACCAAGAACGCGGGCGCCCTGAACCGCCTGATGAACCGCAGCGTCACCCAGGCGCTGCGGGACGTGGAAGCGATCCTTGTGGTGATCGAAGCCGGACGCATCAGTCGCGAAGACCGACAGGTGTTCGCTCTTCTGCCCGCGGGACACCCGGCGGTGCTGGCGGTAAATAAAATAGATCGCCTCGCGGACAAAAAGCTGTTGTTGCCTTTGCTTGCCAAAGCGCAGGCCGAGCGTGCTTTCTCGGACATCGTGCCGATAAGCGGCAAGAGCGGGGAGCAGACGGATCGATTGCTGCAAACGCTGCGAGCGCACCTGCCGCAGCAGCCGGCGATCTACCCGGCTGGCGAGGTGACCGATCGCAGCGAGCGTTTTCTCGCGGCGGAGCTGGTGCGCGAGAAATTATTTCGACAGCTCGGCGACGAGCTGCCTTATGGCGCCAGCACGGCTATCGAAAAATTCGAAACCGAGGGGAAACTGCGCCGCATCCATGCGGCCATCATCGTCGACAAAGCCAGCCACAAGGCGATGGTCATCGGCAAGGGCGGCGAGAAGCTGAAGCTGATCGGGACCGAGGCGCGGCGCGACATGGAGATGCTGTTCGGCGGCAAGGTGTTCCTGCAGATCTGGGTCAAAGTCAAACAGGGCTGGGCCGACGACGAACGCGCACTCAGGAACCTGGGATTCGAGCCATGAGCCCGACGGGCCGCCCCAAGGGCGAATCCTTGACGCGCAGCGGCAAGGTAGTCCAATGAGCGCGCACGCACGACAGGACAATCAGCCCGGATACGTCCTGCATACCTACCCCTTCCGCGAGACCAGTCTGGTGGTGGAAACCTTCACCCGTTCGCATGGCCGCGTCGCCATGGTGGCGCGCGGGGCCAAACGCCCGCGTTCAGCGCTGCGCGGCAGCATCATGGCATTCCAGCCTCTGGGCCTGTCCTGGTCCGGGCGCGGCGAGCTGCGCCTGCTGCTGCGCGCCGAATGGCAAGGCGGGCAGCCGCGCCTGCAGGGCAGGGCGCTCTTGTGCGGCTTCTATCTCAACGAGTTGCTGTTGAAGCTGCTGCCGCGTGAAGACGCGCACGAGAAGCTGTTCCTCGACTATCAGGCGGCGCTCGCGCGCCTGGCCGAGGAACCGGAGCCCGGTGCGGTGCTGCGCCGTTTCGAAAAGGCTCTGCTGCGCGAACTGGGATATGCGCTGGCGCTGGACCGCGACAGCGTCAGCGGCGGGGAGATCGACCCGTACCGGTCTTATGCTTACGAAGCGGAACGCGGGCCAATAGCGGTGAATGGCGCTGCGCACCCGGGACTGGTGCTGTCGGGACAGACGCTGCTCGACATGGTGCGCGATGACTACAGCGATCCGCTGACCCTGCAGCAGGCGAAGGCGTTGATGCGCCTGCTGATCAGCCATCTGCTGGAGCAAAAGCCGCTCAACAGCCGGCGCATATTCGAGGAGCTGCAACAACTGTGATCGAACTCGGCGTGAATATCGACCACGTGGCCACGCTGCGCCAGGTGCGCGGCACGACATACCCGGATCCGCTGCGCGCCGCCTTGCTTGCCGAGGGCGCCGGCGCCGATGCCATCACTCTGCATTTGCGCGAGGACCGCCGTCACATCCAGGACCGCGATGTCGAGACCCTGCGCGCGCAACTGACCACGCGCATGAACCTGGAGTCCGCAGTGACGCCCGAAATGCTGCAGATCGCGCTCGGCATCCGTCCGCACGATGTCTGCCTGGTGCCGGAGCGGCGCATGGAGCTGACCACCGAGGGCGGGCTCGACGTCGTCAGCCAGTTCGAGCGCGTGCGCGACGCCTGCGGAATGCTGGGCGGATCGGGCATTCGCGTGTCGCTGTTCATCGACGCCGATACTGCCCAGATCGACGCGGCCAAGGCCGCCGGCGCGCCGGTGATCGAGCTTCACACCGGTCATTACGCCGACACGGCAGGAGAAGAACAACTGGCCGAGTTACGCCGCATCTGCGGCGCGGTCGAGTATGGCAAGCGCGTCGGCCTGAAGGTGAACGCGGGCCATGGCTTGAACTACGACAATGTCGGGCCGATCGCCGCCGTGCCGGGCATCGCCGAACTCAATATCGGCCACGCGATCGTGGCACAGGCCCTATTCATCGGCTGGGAGGCGGCAGTGCGCGAGATGAAACGGCTGATGACCGAAGCCCGGCGCGCGTGATCCTCGGCATTGGCACCGACCTGATCGATATCCACCGCATCGAGCGGGCGCTGGCGCGCTTCGGCCATCGCTTCGCGCAGCGGGTCCTGGTCGATGACGAATATCGGCGCTTTTGCGCGCATGCGAAGCCGGCCCACTACCTCGCCAAGCGCTTCGCCGCCAAGGAAGCATTTTCCAAAGCCATGGGCACGGGCATCCGTTTTCCGGTCAACTGGCACAACGTCAGCGTCGCCAACGAGCGCTCGGGCAGGCCGTATCTGGAGTTTTCGGAGCCGCTCGCCGCGCTGCTCGAGGAGCGCGGCGTCAGCCGCGCGCACTTGAGCTTGAGCGACGAAGTCGAGATGGCCTGTGCCTTCGTGGTCCTCGAGGGCCAAGACCATGAGTGAAGCCCTGGGTCCGGTGATGCTCGATATAGCGGGTCCGGAATTGAGCGCGGCCGAGGGCCAACTGTTGCGCCACCCCCTGGTCGGCGGCGTCATCCTGTTCTCGCGCAATTACCGCTCGCCGCAGCAGCTATGCGAACTGACGGCTGCCATCCGTGCCTTGCGCAAGCCCGAGCTGCTGATCGCGGTCGATCATGAAGGCGGCCGGGTGCAGCGCTTTCGGGAAGGTTTTTCCCGCATACCGGCGATGCGGCGCCTGGGCGAGGCCTGGGACCGCGACCACGCCGGGGCGTACGCGGCGGCGCGCGACATCGCTTATGTGCTGGCGGGTGAACTCCTCGCCTGCGGCGTCGATTTCAGCTTTACCCCGGTGCTGGACGTGGATTTCGGCGAGAGTGGCGTGATTGGCGACCGCGCCTTCCACTCCGACCCCGTGGCGATCGTGCAACTTTCGGCTGCTCTGATCGCGGGACTGCGCGAAGCCGGGATGGCGAGCGTGGGCAAGCATTTTCCGGGGCACGGCCATGTGCGCGCCGATTCCCATCTTGCCCTGCCGGTCGACGAGCGCGCCCATGCCGAAATCGAGGCCGCCGATCTGCTTCCCTATAGAGATCTGATCAAGCATGGACTGTCGGCGGTGATGCCGGCGTATGTGATCTACCCCAAGGTCGATGCGTATCCGGCCGGATTTTCGGCCAAATGGCTGCAGCGAATCCTGCGCGGACAGCTCGCCTTCGACGGCATGATTTTCAGCGATGACCTGTCGATGGAAGGCGCGAGCCTGGCCGGGGGCGTGGTGAAGCGGGGCGCGGCCGCGCTTGCCGCCGGTTGCGATATGGTGCTGTTGTGCAATGCACCGGAAGCGGCACCAAGGCTTCTCGACGGGCTTGCCGGCGGTCTGAACCAGCATCGCGCCGAGGCGATGCGTGGGGCGCACCTCGCTCAAGGATTTGAAGCACTGCAGCGGAACGCTCGCTATGCGCAAGCCAAGGCGGGGGTGGAGCACTTCGTTGCCGGCCTGGCTTGAGCGGCGAGCGCTGATCCGCCTAAATCGGACTAGCAGGATGCAAACAGATCGGCTCGTGCCGAGAATTTTTTTCTCCCGAATTTGCACAGTTGCGCTCGCGCAACTGTGCAAATTCGGGAGACGTATACAGCCCCAAGAAGAAGCTGCGCTCTTCGCCTGTCGTGCCTCTATTTGATTCGCAAGTGACTGAACACCAAGCGTCTCATGGCGGATAGTTTCAGTCTTGCCTGCCGCGACTGTCCGCGACTTGCGGGATTCCTCGATCAAGTGCGGCGGGATCATCCCTCCTATCACGCGCGGCCGGTGCCCGCGTTCGGCGATGCGGCAGCCGAATTGTTGATCGTGGGCCTCGCGCCGGGCATGCACGGCGCCAATCGCACCGGACGCCCCTTTACCGGCGATCATGCCGGCATCCTGCTCTACCGCACCTTGCATGAGTTCGGCTTTGCCAGCCAGGCGGCATCCGCGCGCGCCGACGACGCTCTGGTGCTGAAGAATTGCCGCATCAGCAATGCGGTGAAATGCCTGCCGCCGCAGAACAAGCCCTTGCGGGAGGAGATCCAGCGCTGCAACCGCTACTTGGCCGCCGAGTTGCGCCGGAGGCCGCCGCGCGTGATCCTGGCGCTGGGCAGCGTCGCCCATCAGGCCGTGCTCATGGCCTGCGGGCTCAAGCGCGCGAGCTGCAAGTTCGGACATCATGCCATGCACGAGCTGCCGCCAACGTCGGGTTCGCCCGAGGGCATCCGGCTCTACGATAGCTATCACTGCAGCCGCTACAATACGCAGACCAAAAGACTTACCGAGGCCATGTTCCAGGCAGTATTCCGAGATATCGTTGCCGGGTTGAAGCCGCGGTGACGAAGCCGGCCGATTCCGCGCCGGCCTTCGACGCGCAAGCGCTGATAATCAGCCTGCCGCACCTGCCCGGCGTGTACCGCATGCTCAACGCCAAGAGCGATGTGCTCTACGTCGGCAAGGCGCGCGACCTGAAAAAGCGCATCAGTTCGTATTTCCAGAAGACCGCGCACAGCCCGCGCATCGAATTGATGCTGGCGCAGGTGGCTGCGGTCGAAATTACTGCGACGCGCTCCGAGGCCGAGGCGCTGATCCTGGAAAACAACCTGATCAAGTCGCTCACCCCGCGCTACAACATCGTGTTCCGCGACGACAAGTCCTACCCCTATCTGATGCTGAGTGGTCACGCCTACCCGCGCTTGGGTTTTCACCGCGGCCCGCTCGACGGTAAGCATCGCTACTTCGGCCCGTTCCCGCACACCGGCGCGGTGCGCGAGAGCATCCAACTGCTGCAGAAAATATTCCGCCTGCGCACCTGCGAGGATTCGATGTTCCAGAACCGTTCGCGCCCCTGCCTGCTGCACCAGATCCGGCGCTGCTCGGCGCCCTGCGTGGGGCTGATCGACGGCGAGCGCTACGCCGCGGACGTGAAGAATGCCGAACTGTTCCTGCAGGGGCGCGAGGACGACGTGCTGCAGGCTCTGGGACAAAAAATGCAGCAGGCGGCGGAGCTGCAGCACTATGAGCAGGCCGCGTTCTACCGCGACCAGATTCAGGCGCTATCGACCACGCAGCAAAAGCAGTACGCGGAGAGCAGCACCGGCGGCGATGCCGATGTGATCGCCAGCGCCGAGGAGAACGGCGTAGCCTGCGTCAACCTGGTGATGGTGCGCAAAGGCCGCCATCTGGGCGACAAGAGCTTTTTCCCGCACAACGCGGAGGGCGGCACTGCGGCTGAGGTACTGCAGGCTTTCCTTGCGCAGCATTACGTCAACCGACAGGTGCCGGCGGTGATCGTGCTCAGCGCAGAGTTCGAGGCCCAGGAGACCGAATCGGTGCTGGCAGAGCAGGCGGGACACACGCTGCAACTCGTCACCAGGCCACAGGGACAGCGCCGCGCCTGGCTGGAGATGGCGCAGAAAAACGCCCAGTTGGCGCTGTCGCAGCGCCTTTCACACGCGAGCAACCAGGAGGTTCGGCTCGCCGCCCTGCGCGACGCCCTGGGCCTGGCGGATACGGTGCAGCGCATCGAGTGCTTCGACATCAGCCATACCCAGGGCGAGGCGACGGTGGCCTCCTGCGTGGTCTACGACCGTTTCGATATGCGCAACTCGGAATACCGGCGCTACAACATCGCCGGCATTCAGGCAGGGGACGATTACGCCGCCATGCGCTCGGTGCTGCAGCGCCGCTACGAGAAGATCTCGCGCGGGGAGGGTGTCGTGCCCGACCTGGTCCTGATCGATGGCGGTAAGGGCCAGGTGAAGGTGGCACGGGAAGTTCTGGCGGAGTTGGGAATGAACGACATCTTCCTCTTCGGCGTGGCCAAGGGGGAGGAGCGCAAGCCCGGGGTGGAGCAGTTGATATGCGCCGATGCGAAGACCGCCATCCATCTGGCGCGCGACAATCCCGGGCTCCATCTGATCCAGGCCATCCGCGACGAGGCGCACCGTTTTGCCATCACCGGTCACCGCGCGCGCCGCGGCAAGGCCCGCCTGACTTCGTCGCTCGAGGGCATCGGCGGCATCGGCGCCAAACGGCGCAAGGAGTTGCTGGCCCGATTCGGCGGCTTGAAAGGCGTGACCGGCGCGAGCATAGACGACCTGGCTCAGGTGCACGGCATCAGCCGCAAGCTGGCGGAAAAAATTTACCGGGAGTTGCACTAACAATCGGCTGATTGAGGTATCTTGGCAGCCGATTTCGCGATTTCGGGCTAGCGGCTACAGCGTTTTCCGGCGCCGCTTGCGAGCGAGGAAACACGCACTTATTTGGATATTCACCCATGCGTTTCAATGTCCCCAACGCGCTCACCTGGATGCGCATCGTGATGATCCCGCTGTTCGTGGGCGTATATTATTTTCCCTCGACCTGGCTCGCGCTGCCGCAGCAAAACCTGATCGCGACCGTCCTCTTCACTGTCGCCGCGCTCACCGACCTGCTCGATGGCTATCTCGCGCGCAAGCTGAACCAGGTCTCCGCCTTCGGCGCCTTTCTCGATCCGGTGGCCGACAAGCTGATGGTGGCGGCGGCGCTGATCGTGCTGGTCGATCTCGACCGTCTCAATGCAGTCATCGCCGTGATCATCATCGGCAGGGAAATCGCCATTTCGGCGCTGCGCGAGTGGATGGCTCATCTGGGCGCGGCAAAAAGCATCGCGGTGTCCTTCATCGGCAAGATCAAGACCGTGGCGCAGATGGTTGCGATTCCGATGCTGCTCTACCACAACGCGATCGGCCTGTTCCGGCCGCAGCAGTGGGGCACCGGGCTGATATTGCTCGCGGCAGCGCTCACCCTGTGGTCCATGTTTTATTATCTCAAGATGGCCCTGCCCACGGTGATAAAGCATGGTTGATCGCCGAGGCCAAACCTCGGTATAATCCGCATCCTCCCGCGGGAGTAGCTCAGTTGGTAGAGCGCAACCTTGCCAAGGTTGAGGTCGCGAGTTCGAGACTCGTCTCCCGCTCCAAGATTCCACGGGAAAGCGCCTGACCGCCGGCGGCGCACGCCGTAACCAACGGCGCGGTCCCTTTTTCAATTTCAGATTGGCGCCTGGCTGGCGCGCGCTCAGAGTGGCGGGGTGGCAGAGTGGTTATGCAGCGGCCTGCAAAGCCGTGTACGCCGGTTCGATTCCGACCCCCGCCTCCAAACCCTCAGACAACGGGCCGATCCCCGCCGAATGGCAGTCTCCGGCTACCGGTGCCATTGAGTGCCCCGACGAGCAGACTCAATCAGCATAGAAAAAAAGCCGTTCGTGGCCAGCCACGAACGGCTTCTTTCGGGGGGATTGCTAACGCCTGAATGCGGCGACGCCCGATACGGTGACCGCGGCCGAATTATTCACGATATTGCCACCGTGATTGAGCGAGTACAGCATCCCTACGCCATTGCCGGTCGCCCCGGTAAAGCCGCCGGCGATCACGCCCGCGGTGTTGGTGCCCAGCGTGCTCGTTACGGTCAGGTTGCCGCCGCCACCGAGGTTCTTCTCGGCCTGGAACACATTGCCCTGGATCGGAATGCCGGTTGCGCTCGCGCCCCAGGTGTTGCCCCCCACCACCAGGTTGCTGAGCGTAGCGTCGACCTTCTGGGTGGAAAAGTTAGCCGTAAGACTGGCCTTGGCCGCGGTAAGCGCCGCACCCACATTTCCGTTGCTATCGGTCGGGAACGTACCGCCCGCGAACGTATAGTTGAACGTGCCGGTTAGCGGCAGCACCGTCGGCACCGACTGAGCAGCGCTCATAATAAAGTGCACGTTCTGCAGCGTCGCATCTACCGTGCCTAACGATGCCCCGCTGATGCGGTCGTTGACGCCGATGGTACCGCCACCGTAGCGGCCCCAGCTTATGCCGGTGGCGGGGTCGGACCCCGATTGGAGCAGCGTTGCAGTCCCGATCGACGGCGGACTCGCCCCCGCGACGGCATACTCCACGGGAATGTTATTGATATACGGACCGCAGTTGATCGTGCATGGAGAACCGTAAGTCACAGCAACCGGCAGTTCGCCGTCCATCTTGACCGGGAAGCCATTTACGTCCGTCTGAACGCGGGACGGCGCCACGAAGCCGCCCTGAATCCGGCTGTTTTCCGCCGGGTCAAACTCGCCCGCGGCGTTCATGCCGGTCACAAACGCGACGAGTTGATACGGGGTCTGCGTGCTAAGGGGCAGGGTGTTGCTGAAAGCAAGCGCCCCGCTTGCGGTCACGTTGCAGGGGCCGGGGCAGTACAAACTGTTCAGATCGTAGGTGACTCCGGCGCCGGACAAGCCGCTCCCCATCAACTGTCCCGAGATGTTGCCCCAAGTGCCCATGGAACTGCTGTTGAGCGTAACGCTCAGGTTGTCATGGATGGTGCCCGGCGTCACGGTTGTGCCGGAGATAAGTGTGGGTGTCCCGCCACTGCTGCCATAGGCGTAGAACGTGCCGTCCTGATTCATTCTGATGGGGGTTGGGGTAAAAGCGGTCCAGTTGCCCGCCGCGGTGGTCGCCGCCATGTCGAAGTCGACACTCGCATGAGTAAAGTCGACCGTCAGCCATGCCGAATTGACCGTCCCGGTGGCACCGGTCTGGTCGTGCAAAATCGAGGCCCCGAGATTGTAGGTGGCCATGCTATCCGTTGCGCCGGGCAAGTAGTCGGGGAACGGCGCCGGGCCTTTCACCCACGACAGTCCGTCGCCAAGGACGGTCCGCGCAGTCGCGATGCAGCCGCTCGTCCCGAAGCAACCGTTGAAGTCAATGCCGCTCACGGTCAAGCTCGGCGTGGGCGCTCGCCAGCCGAGCAAAATGGTACCGTCGGTCGCGGTCGCGGCGCTCCCTATGGCCAGCGCAATCGGCGTAGCGGGATAGGCCGTGCCGCCGGACAACGCGACCGCATTGTCGTCCCCGTGCATCGAGTTGTTACCCTCCGTGACCGAGACCAGGTTCCCCGCTGCATCGGTCACCAGACTTCCCACCGGAGGAGTGACCCAGTACGTCTGGCCGCCGCCAAAAGTGTAGCCTCCGGCGATGCTGTACCCATAGTTCGCGACCAACACGGTGCTCGGGAAACTGGTTACGACACTGGACGTTATCGGCGCCGTGACCCCGGTCGAAGTCGTCTGCGTCTGCGTGGTGGTGTTCAAGGTCGTGCCGCTCGCATCCGTTGCCGTTATCGCAACCACCGGCGCGACCGCCACCGGGGCGGCGGCTACAGTCGTCGCCGCCGGTGCCGCGGTGACGGTGCTCGTGGGATCGACCACCGCTGTATCCCGAATCTGCGCGGGCGCCTCGGCCTTCTGCTCCTCGCCGGCTGTTGCCGGCGCCGCTGCCTTCTGCGGTCCCGGCGCGGGAGTGGGCTTGTAGAAAAGCGGTATCTTGGGCAAAACCATGGGCAGCGCCTTGGTTTCCGGCGCAAAGCCCACCTGGTTGCGGTGGATATCGACGCTGCCCGCATCGTTGCGGATATAGGCAATCCCGACGTTGACCTTGTCGTAGGTGCCGGGCGGGGCGATCGCGACCTGTCCCGGTGCCGGCGGCAGGATTACCATGGGCTCGTGGTCCGTGCCGCGAATGCCGATCGTGGCGGTTTCGGTTCTTACCAGATAATTCTGCCTGTTGGTGCGGCCGATGATGCCGGTGATGGTGCGAAAACCACCCTGCAACAAAGAAACGATGGCATTTTCCGTTCCGTCTTCCTTGCCGCTGTAACGGTAGGTGTCGAAACCCATATCGGTATTGGGACGGATTGCGATGAATCCGCCATCCACCATCTTGATTTGCGCCGAGGCGCCGGCGGCCGTGACTATCCGGTCACCTTCATTGATTGCGGCGCCCTTTTGCAGGGCGCGGGACTCGCCCGCTCTGTCGATCAGCTTTACATCGCCGATCACAAACTGCACATTGCCGGCCACGCCGAAAGCGGCGCCGGCATAGGCGGCGAGCAGCAGCAGAACGGGAAGGGCCTCTAGCGGATGTTTCCAGGAAAATTGCATGGCATTCACCCTCTGCAAGAATTATTTGAAGTCGCGGCGGATCGTGATTGAAACGTCGGTCCGGTCGAACTGGTAAATCACGATATTGGAGTTGTTGCGTATGTACGAGATCTGCGGCCGCACCGTCCAAGCTTTGTCGTAATGCCAGTTGAGGCCGAAGTTGGCGTCGTACTGCTTGTCGTCGCGGGTAGTGGTGAATGCGAGATTGGCCACGTCGTACTTGCTGAACTGCGCGCCAAGCCCCGCAAACAACTCGGTTTTTTCGTTGAGCTGCACCTGCCCGCCCAACCGCAGGCCGTCGAAGCGCTTGCCGCCGTCGGCGCGCTCAGGCGCGCGTTCGTCCCCGGTAAACAGGCTGGCTGAAACCAAGCCTTTGCCGTCGTTGATGATATGCAGCCAGTTGCCGCCGTACGTCGATTGGTCGAAGTTATTGACGCTGATCGTAGGTTCGAAGCGGTAACGCGCGTACTGCCCGAACGCACTCAATTGGTTGGCGGGGTTGAGCAGATGACGCCATTCGGCGTTGACACCATCGGTGTCGCGGTTGTTCTTGCCGTCCAATTCGTATCTGCCGCCCAGGACGCCCAAGCGCACTATGTTTGCCGCTTCGCCCAAGGCAACGCCCGCCCGAGCGTCGAAGCTGGTGGAATCAAAGCGGTCCTGGGTGCTGTTGGTGCGGTTGCGCACATCCGCTCCGGCATACAGAGCAAGCTTCGGATTGACCTGGTGGTTGACTTCGCCGCCGAGCGCGAATCCCAGATAATCGTCGGGGGCCTTAACACCGGTCGGGTTCAAGGTGAAAATCAAATTGCCCAGAGCCGGCACCGCTATCTCGCTTTGACTGGTGGCAAAATTGACATTGGTATCGTGGCCCACGGTGGCCTCGAAATAGCCCGTTCCCTTGGTTTTCTTGGCGCTTTCCTGTTTCTCGATCGCTGCCAGGTAGTTGTCGATGGTCGCTTTGGCCGCCGGAGGAGGGTTCTGCGTCAGCACGGTTTCGAATTCGGTCTTGGCACGGGTAAAGTCGCCCAACTGAAAGTAGGCGCGCCCCATGTCTATCCTCGCGCCGACAAAATTGGGGTCGGCTGCCAGCACGCGCTCGAACGCGAGCGTGGCTTTGTCCGGCTTGCCGCTGTCGAGCGCCGCGATGCCCAGCAGGTAGTCAAATTTGACATTGCCGGATTGCTCGAACTCAAACGGATCGAGCAGAGAGTAGGCTTCGGCGGCTTTGCCCTGTTTCATCAGGGCATCGGCTTTTTCCAGATCCGGATCCGCCGCCAGCGCGCAATTTCCCGCCACCCACAAACAGAAGCCGCCCAGCGCAAGCAATATCCGTTTGACCGAAAATAAGTTCGCCATGAATTTGTTACCCCCAGAGCTTGGTCTTGGTCGAGTAGAGAGACCCTTTTTTTTCCAGTTGCGACAGCACGCCGGACGGGCATAGGTGTACGCCGGTTTGCCTGGATCCTGATCTCATCTTCAGATGGATGCAGCTTCTATTTGACATTTCTTGGTGTGGTTTTAATTTAGCACATTTTTTGATCAAAATGGGCAAATGCCAGTTGCTTCCAAGATGACGCCGTCCTCCAGTATCATTCGTCTGTCCGCCAGGGTGGTGAAATTGGTATACACAGCGGGCTTAAAACCCGCCGCCGCTAATCCCGGCATGCCGGTTCGATTCCGGTCCCTGGCACCATAATATTGAGGTCATATTTCAATTTCAAAGAGCGTTGACCGCAGCCTGCTATGAAGCTCTTGCGGCGGTCAACGCCACCATGCGAGCGGAGGAGTGCAAGCGCGTCGATGAAGATCAACGTGCGCGCCCATTCGCGGCGAAGTGCTTGAGTTTCCGGCTATTGACACGATATGAGCTACAATGCGAGTGGAAATGTGTCCATGATTGTTTTTGACCTCATCTGCAGGGATCAGCATCGCTTCGAGGGCTGGTTTGCCTCAGGCGAGGATTTTACCGCGCAGAAAAGTCTCGGTTTACTGGCGTGTCCGGTATGCGGCGGCGCGCACGTGGAAAAGCTGCCGGCGGCCAAGATCAGGAAACAGCCGGAGGCGGCCATGCCGGCGCAGACCAGCGTGGCGGAGGCCAGGGAAACCGAGCGGATCGATGTTTCACGGTTCATCGATTACGTCCTGACGCACAGCGAGGACGTCGGCACGAGGTTTGCCGAAGAAGCGCGCAAGATCCATTACCAGCAAACGACCCAGCGCAGCATACGCGGCGTCACCACCCGAACGGAAGCAGAAGATCTGCACGAAGAGGGGATTCCTGTATTTTCGCTGCCGATTCCGCCTCAGGATCGATGGAACTAAGGAAACCCGGCCTTGGTTTTAATGCGCATATGTGTAGAGTGACAATGTTAAATGCGCACCCAATCGCCCCCCGCACCAACTCAGACACCAGGTCACGCACCAACTCAGTGCCCAGCTCACGCACCAACTACCCTCAGTTACACCCCATAACGACATCGATCACAGCCGCACCGATCGGCCTTCAAGCACTCAATGACCCGATCCACCTCCGCCGAGTCAACACCAAGGCGCTTTTTCACACGATCACCAATTATCCCCATCGAACCACGCAACAGATCCGCCAATTCCTCATTCCGCGCCATCCGGGAGCACCAGGC
>JAZDIA010000033.1:0-15315 GCA_043805375.1 Pseudomonadota bacterium | reverse complement strand
GGCGTTGAGACCGCGAACGTCAAGATGTCGATGAATCCTTTCGATGAAATCGCCATCGAAGAAGCGGTGCGCCTGAAAGAGGCGGGCGTGGTGAAGGAAATTCTGGTGGTGTCCTGCGGCAGCGCCGCGAGCCAGGAGACACTGCGCACGGCGCTCGCCCTCGGCGCCGACCGTGCCATTCTGGTCGAAACCGCGGTTGAACTGCAGCCGCTCGCCGTGGCGAAACTGCTGCAAGCCGTGGTGCAGAAGGAAAACCCGAGTTTCGCCATCCTCGGCAAGCAGGCGATCGACGACGACTGCAACCAGACCGGGCAGATGTTGTCCGCGCTGCTGGGTTGGTCGCAGGCCACGTTCGCGTCCAAAGTAAAAATCGCCGACGGCAAGGCCGAGGTCACACGGGAAGTCGATGGCGGCATGGAAACGATTTCGGTCAAGCTGCCGGCAGTCATCACCGCCAACCTGCGCCTGAACGAGCCGCGTTACGTCACTTTGCCCAACATCATGAAGGCGAAGAAGAAGCCGTTCGAGACGCTCAAGCCCGACGCGCTCGGCGTCGATGTCGGAGCGCGCCTCGCCACCCTCAAGGTGGAAGAGCCGCCCAAGCGCAAGGCCGGGGTTAAGGTGCCGGACGCGAAGACGCTGGTCGAAAAGCTCCGCAACGAAGCCAAGGTGATCTGAATGCCGATACTCGTTATCGCCGATCACGACAATCACACCATCAGGGGCGCCACGCTCAATACCGTCGCTGCGGCCGCGAAAATCGGCGGCGACATCGTGCTCCTGGTCGCAGGCGGCGGTTGTGCCGCCGCCGCGCAGGCAGCGGCGCAGATCGCCGGCGTGAACAAAGTGCTGGTCGCGGACGCGCCCCAGTACAAGGACGAACTCGCCGAAAGCCTCGCCGCCCTGGTCGTGTCGATCGCCGCCGGCTACAGCCATATTTTCGTTCCCGCGACGAGTTTCGGCAAGAATGTCGCCCCGCGCATCGCCGCGCTGCTCGACGTGGCGCAAATCTCCGAAATCGTCGCCGTCAACTCTGCCGACACGTTTGTGCGCCCGATCTACGCCGGCACCGTACTCGTGACGGTGCAGTCCAAGGACGCGGTGAAAGTCATCACGGTGCGCGCCACCGGATTTGACGCGGTTGCGGCGAGCGGCGGTTCGGCCGCGGTGGAAGCCGTTGCCGCGGTGCCTGACCCGGGATTGTCCAGCCTGGTCGGGCGAGAACTGGTGAAATCGGCACGGCCTGAGCTGACCGCCGCCGAAGTCATCGTTTCAGGCGGTCGCGGCATGGGCTCGGCGGAAAATTTCAAGCTCCTCGGTCCGCTCGCCGACAAACTCGGCGCCGCCGTGGGCGCTTCGCGCGCCGCGGTCGATGCGGGCTTCGTGCCCAATGACTGGCAGGTCGGCCAGACCGGCAAGATCGTCGCTCCTGAGCTCTATATCGCGATCGGCATCTCCGGCGCGATCCAGCACCTGGCGGGAATGAAGGACAGCCGCGTCATCGTCGCTATCAACAAGGACGAGGAAGCGCCGATTTTCCAGGTAGCGGATTACGGCATCGTCGGCGATCTGTTCCGCGTCGTGCCGGAGTTGGTGAAAGAGTTGGGCTAAGGCCTATGTGTCGCATTCAAGGCAGGTCATCATGAGGGATTACGTCGCGCCGTTGAAAGACATGCAGTTCGTGCTGAGGGAACTCGCCGGATTGGACCAGGTGGCAAAGCTCCCCGGCTGCGAGGACGCGAGCCGGGAGCTGGTCGATCAGATATTGGAACAGAGCGGCAAGTTTTGCGCCGAGGTGCTCGCGCCGCTGAACCAGTCGGGCGACCTGGAGGGCTGCAAGTGGGATAACGGCCGGGTCACCACGCCCAAGGGCTTCATCGAAGCGTACAGGCAGTTCGTCGAGGGCGGCTGGAATGCGCTGCAGTTCCCGCCCGAATTCGGCGGCCAGGGACTGCCGAAGCTGGTGGCGACGCCGGTAACGGAAATGTGGAAAGCCGCCAATCTGTCGTTTTCGCTGTGCCCGCTGCTTACCGGCGGCGCGATCGAGGCGCTGCTGCTGCGCGGCGCCGACGCGCTGAAGCAGGCCTATCTGCCGAAAATGGTCGAAGGCACCTGGACCGGTAGCATGAACCTGACCGAGTCGCAGGCGGGATCGGACCTGGCGCTGGTGAGAGCGAAGGCAGTGCGCCATTCGGATGAACGACTGGGCGAGCACTATCGCATTTACGGGCAGAAGGTTTTCATCACTTACGGCGAGCACGACCTGGCGGAAAACATCATCCACCTCGTGCTTGCGCGCACGCCCGATGCGCCCGAAGGGGTGAAAGGCATTTCCCTGTTTATCGTGCCCAAGTTCCTGGTCAATGCCGACGGCAGCCTGGGCCAGAGAAACGACGTGCACTGCGCTTCCATCGAGCACAAGCTCGGCATCCACGCGAGTCCTACCGCGGTGCTGATCTACGGCGAAAAAGAAGGCGCGATCGGCTATCTCGTCGGCGAGGAAAACCGCGGCCTCGAGTACATGTTCATCATGATGAACGCAGCGCGCTTCGCCGTGGGGCTGGAGGGTGTCGCCATTTCCGAGCGCGCCTACCAGCTTGCGCTCGCCTACGCCAAGGAGCGCATCCAGAGCCGCGATCTCGCCGGCGGCGGCAAAGCCGTGCCCATCATCCGCCACCCGGACGTGCGCCGCATGCTGATGAGCATGAAGGCGCAGACCGAGGCGATGCGCGCACTTGCCTACGTCGTGGCGGCGGCGATGGACATCGCCCATCGCGATCCTGATTCAGCCTTGCGCGCAAAGCATCAGGCATTTGCCGACATGATGATTCCGGTGGTCAAAGGCTGGAGCACCGAAACGTGTATCGAGGTGGCCTCCACCGGCATTCAGGTGCACGGCGGCATGGGTTACATTGAGGAAACCGGCGCGGCGCAGCACCTGCGCGATGCGCGCATCACCACCATTTACGAAGGTACCACCGCGATTCAGTCGAACGACCTGGTCGGGCGCAAGATGGCGCGCGAGGGCGGCGCGACGGCGAAGGAAGTGGTCAAGGCGATGCGCGTGGTCGAAGGCGAGCTTGCCCAGGCGAGCGGCGGGGACATGGCGGCCATCCGCGCCGCCCTTGCCGCCGGGATCAAGGCGGTCGAAGAATGCGTCGCCTGGATCGTCGCTGCCTACGCGTCGGATATCAAGGCGGTGCATGCCGGCTCGGTGCCTTTTCTGAGGCTGATGGGCATCGTCTGCGGCGGCTGGCAGATGGCACGCGCCGCGTTGGTGGCGCAGAAAAAACTGGCCGACAAGGACGGCGACGCCTCGTTCTACCAGACAAAGATCGCAACCGCGCGCTTCTACGCCGATCACGTGCTGTCGCAGGCGCCCGGATTGCGCAACACCGTCATGCGCGGCGCCGCCGGCGTGATGGCGCTCACCGAAGAGCAGTTCTGAAAGGGGAAATGTATGGCCATGTACGAATCCGAGTTTACAAAATTCATGC
This sequence comes from Pseudomonadota bacterium, assembly GCA_043805375.1. Taxonomy (GTDB): domain Bacteria; phylum Pseudomonadota; class Gammaproteobacteria; order Burkholderiales; family SG8-39; genus 2-12-FULL-64-23. The sequence goes on along the minus strand of JAZDIA010000033.1, from coordinate 11,818 downwards.
GCGCGTTCAAGCAACAACGGCCGGAACTCGAGGCGGAGCAGAGGAAAAGCCGCGCCATTTGGTGGGACCATAAGCAGGACCTGGAGACGCTCAAGCGCGAAGAGGAGTCCCGCGTCCGGCAGCAGGCGTACGTGTACCAGAACAAAGTCTGAGGTGTGTTAATGCACCGGGGTCTCAAACGGGCAGGCGTCATCGCCTGCCTTGTTTTTTGCGTGGCCTGCGCGCAAGTCGCCCTGCTGTCGGTGACGCCGGTGATCGCCGCGCTCGCCAGCCATCTCGACCGGCGCAGCGCGAGCGAGATCGTCGAATTGGAGAAAGAACAGGATTGGCCCGGCATGCTCAGCCTGGCGCGCTTGCATCTGCAGCGCGAGCCGGGCCGCGCCGAATGGTGGTTCCTGCAGGGCTACGCGCTCGCCCGCCGGGGGCAGCACGCCGAAGCCGTCGCGTCGTATCAGGAAGCGATACGCATCAGTCCAGAAGACGAGGCTTCCTGGCTCGCTCTCGGCCAGAGCCAGAGCGCGCTGGGTCAGATGGAGCGCGCGATCCAGGCGTATCGGCAGGTGCTAAGCTATCGCCCCGAATCGGCGCTGGCTTATCTGGCGCTGGCCGACACCTACCAGCGGCAGGGACGGCCGGACCTCGCCATTGCCAATTATCTGGAGTGCGTGCGTTACGACCCGGATTCCGCACAAGGCTGGCTCGGGCTCGCCGCTGCTTACCAGATCACCGGGCAACGCGAACACAGGGACGAAGCGCTACTCGGGCTGCGCAGGCTCAATCCCGATGCCGCGGATCAGTTCGAAAAGCAATATCCGTCGAAGTAGCTTACGCGGTATGCGCGCTCAACTCGCCCTGCGCCAAGGTTGTCGGCAAGATATTGCCGACCGGCTTCCTATCCCGCTGCCAGCCCGTCGTCGGCGGTGATGATCGCGCCGTTGATGAAACCGGACTGCTCCGAGGCAAGCAGCAGCACCAAGCCATCCAGGTCCTCCGGCCGGCCGACGCGCCGGCGCGGCAGCATGCTTACCAGTTTCTTGCCGCCCTCTGTGTTCCAGTAAAAACTGTTGAGTTCGGTTTCTATATAGCCGGGGCAGATGGCGTTGACGTTGATGCCGTAGCGTGCCCATTCGAAGGCCATCGTCTTGGTCATCTGGATCACTGCCGCCTTGGACATGCCGTATATCCCCAGACGGCTGACGACGCGCAGTCCCGCGACCGAGGACACATTGACGATGCGCCCGGAGCAGTTGCGCGCGATCATGCTGCGGCCCACCGCCTGGGCTACGAAAAACGCGCCTTTGCAGTTGGTGTCGGTGACGTAGTCGTAATCCTGCTCCTCGACCTCGATCGCGCGCTGCTGCTTGCTGACGCCGGAGTTGTTGAGCAAGATGTCGATGCCCCCCAGGGCCGACTCGGCGGCGACCACCGCAGCGCGCACGCTCGCCACGTCGGTTACATCCATTCTCACGGCGCAGGCCTTGCCGCCGGCGCCCTCGATTTCCTGCTTTAGCTGTTCCAACTTGTCGGTGCGGCGCGCCGCCAGCGCGACCCTGGCGCCGGCCCGGGCAAGAATCTGGGCGAAGCGCCAGCCGAGTCCGCTGGAAGCGCCGGTGACGAGCGCGGTCTTGCCGTCGAGGCGAATGCTTTGCTGCATGTCGTTTCCTTTGTTAGCGGGTTTTCCCGGCGCCACGGTACCGCGTTCGGTCTGCGGCCGCAAACCTGAAGTGGCGGGTCGGCTCGTCGAAAGGCGAGTTGATGATCGGGTTCTTGATGACGACTTGACTCATACTGGCGCGTCCCGGAGCTGCGCGATTTCCGCATGCGCCGGCGATCGCAGCATTAGGCCAACGGCAGCGGGAAAGGTTTTGCGCTAAGATTCACTGCAGTTGGTCACCTACGAATCGAGTGTTGACATCATTGGCGAAGAAATTGGGTTTGCATGCGTCTCGCGAATTTGCGCGGTTGCGCCGGCGGATGCTGCTGATCAATCCTGCAAAGGAGGCATCATGTTCAAAAACGTACTGATACCCACCGACGGTTCGAAATTGTCGCTGAAGGCGATCAAGTCGGGTGTGGCTTTCGCGAAGAGCATCCGCGCCCATGTTACCGGCTGCTATGTGGTCGAGCCGTTTCGGCCTTATTATTTCGGGGACTACATGCCGCCCGACATGCCCACGCTAAAGGAATTCGAGCGCCACGCACGCGCGGCGGGGGAAAAGTACATTGAGAAGATCGAAGCCGCGGCGCGCGCCGCAGGGCTGGCCTACAGCGGCTTGGTGGTGAAGTCTGACAGCCCTTACGCGGGGATCATCAGCGCGGCCAAGAAAGGCGGCTGCGACCTGATTTTCATGGCCTCACACGGGCGCAGCGGCCTGTCCGGCCTATTGTTGGGGAGCGAAACGCACAAGGTACTCACCCACAGCAAAATTCCGGTTATGGTGTACCGCTAGCGGTTTCTGCGCATTTGTCCGGGCCCGGGTCCGAGGGTGAACCCCTTTCCCACGGTGCCTGTTCAGACCAATCCTAGCCCGCATTGCGGCCGAGCACACTCTTCAGGCCGTCATTGTCGAGGATGCGTATGAACTTTTGCTGCACCCCGATCAAGCCGTCTTCCTGGAATTTGGAAAAAGTGCGGCTGACCGTTTCCAGTTTCAGCCCCAGATAGCTGCCAATCTCCTCGCGCGTCATGCGCAAATTGAATTCCGAGGGCGAATAGCCGCGCGAGCTGAAACGCTGCGACAGGTTGAGCAGAAATGCGGCCAGCCGCTCCTCCGCGCGCATGCTGCCCAACAGCAGCATTACGCCGTGCTCGCGCACGATTTCGCGGCTCATGATCTTGTGAAAGTGCTGCTGCAGCACGTAAAGCTCGCGCGACAGTTCTTCCAGGCGGGCGTAGGGGATGACGCATACCTCGCTGTCTTCCAGGGCAACCGTGTTGCAGAAGTGCTGGTCCGAGCCGATGCCGTCCATGCCCAGCATGTCGCCGGCCATGTGAAATCCGATGACCTGGTCGCGGCCGTCTTCCATCGCCAGCGTGGTCTTGAAGAAGCCGCTGCGCACGGCGTAAAGAAACTCTAATTTCTCTTCCGAACGGTATACGCTGTCGCCGCGCTTGACCCGTTTGCGCGTATAGACTATCTGGTCAAGTTTCTCGATCTCGTCCTGGGTGAGGCCCGTCGGAAGGCAAATTTCGCGCAAGCTGCAGTTGGAGCACGCACTCTTGAGGGCATGAATGTCGATGACCTGAGCCAGCTTTGGGGCGCTCATGTCAGTGCACGCGGGGAAGAATTGGTTTGATCCACATCAACATTTCGAACCCGGAATTAGGCAGACTTGGCCGATGAACGCAAAAGTCCTACGCATGAATCCGTCCCAAGACAACCTGCAGGTTGATGCCGGGCTGCTGAGAAAATTCAACATCAGCGGTCCGCGCTATACGTCTTATCCGACCGCAGACCGCTTCGTCGAAGCCTTTGACGAGGCTGCTTATCGCAGCTGGCTGGCGAAGCGCAATGTGGGCGGTATGACCCGATCGCTGGCATTATACGTCCACTTGCCTTTTTGCGACACCATTTGCTACTACTGCGGTTGCAACAAGATCGTCACCAAAGATCACGGCCGTTCAGCTAAGTACTTGAAATACCTGGGCCGCGAGATTCGCCTGCAAAGTGCCGAACTGGGCGGGAGGCGGCGCGTGACGCAGATGCACTGGGGCGGGGGCACGCCGACCTTTCTCAGCGAGGCCGAGCTTACCGAGTTGATGCAGATGATACGCGTGAGCTTCGAACTCGATCCGCATGGCGAGTACTCGATTGAGGTGGATCCGCGCAAGGTCGGCGAGCAGAAGGTGGCGCTGCTGGGCGCGCTCGGCATGAACCGCATCAGCGTCGGCGTGCAGGACTTCAATGCGGAGGTCCAACTCGCCGTCAACCGCATCCAGAGCGCGGAAGAAACAACGGAGGTAATCGAAGCGGCGCGCAAGTACGGCTTCAAGTCGGTTAACATCGATTTGATTTACGGCCTGCCGAAGCAGACTCTACCGGGTTTCAGCGACACGCTGGCGCTGGTGATCGCGTGCTCGCCGGATCGCATCGCGCTGTATAACTACGCGCATCTGCCGGCAGTGTTCAAGCCGCAGCGGCGCATTGCGGACGCCGACATCCCGCAGCCGGAAGTCAAGCTGCAACTCATGACCAGCGCGATCGAGACGCTGCTCGCCGCGGGCTACGTCTACATCGGTATGGACCATTTTTCCAAGCCGGATGACGACCTCGCGGTGGCGCAGCGGCAGGGCCGGCTGTACCGCAATTTCCAGGGCTACTCGACCTACGGCGACTGCGACCTGATCGGCCTGGGCGTGTCGGCAATCGGAAAAATCGGTCCGACTTACAGCCAGAACGTGCGCACTCTGGAAGAGTATTACGACCGGCTCGACCGTGATCTTCTGCCGGTGATGCGCGGCATCGAAGTCACCGCCGACGACCTGGTGCGGCGGGCGGTGATCCAGGCCCTGTCCTGCCACTTCGAGTTATCGATGGAAGCGATCGGGATTGCGCACCTGGTCGATTTCCGCGGCTATTTCGCCACCGAGTTGGCCGAGTTGCACGAATATGCGAAGGATGGGCTGGTGGAAATTGACGGCGATTGGATCATGGTCACGCCCAGGGGCCGGCTGCTGGTGCGCATCCTGTGCATGGTGTTCGACAAATACCTGCGTCAGGCAAGCCGGCGCGCGAGTTATTCGAAGGTAATTTAGCCGGTGGAGGCCAGGTTCGCGGCCGCCTTCCTGATCGGGCTCCGGGGCCGTATGCATTGCGTCGGCATGTGCGGTCCGTTGATTGCGCTCGCGGCCATGGCGCTGCGCCCGCTGCCGTCGATCTGCGCCGGGCGGGCGAGAACGCAGGCTTCGAAGTCGCCTGAGGGTCGGATGCACTGAGCAAGGACGGGGGAAACACGTATGCTCGACTGGTTCAAGCAATTTGGCGGCAAACCCGACCATCCGTTGCGCGATGCGCAAGCTGCGCAGGAGGTTCTCGCCGGTCTGCCCGAAGAGGTGTCGCTTGAAACCCTGGAGCAGATCTCGCACTGGGTCGCATCGGTCAATGATACCCCCGGCTTCGCCTGCGACGACCGGCTGGCGGTGATGCGCCTACTCGACCAGGCGGCTGCGGCGCATACCGGACCCCTGTTTGATCAGTTTTTCTCGAAAATTCACCAGCAGGACCGAACCACGCGCACCATCTGGGATGCGCTGTGCGAGTACTGGGGCCGATTGGCCGAAGGCTACGCCCAATGCGCCGCCGATTTCGAACATGGCGAGAAGGGCGCGAAGAACGTAGAGGAAGAAATACCGCTCGTGCTGGCGCGAGCTCTGCGCGCGGCCAGTCTGCGCTTCAAGCTGCGCTATTTGCGCTTTGTCGGCATCGATCCCAAGGCGTGGGCTTCGTTGTACCGCATGTACGCGTTCGCCGAACTGAAACAGTTCGACAATGTTCCGGTCGTCGCCTATGCGCGCGAAGTGCATACCACGGTGCGCGCCGAGCTGCAGAAGATCCTGCTGCTCCACCTGGCTGCGCCGCACGAGTTTTCGCCGCTGCAACTTGAACTTGCATTTCGCATTCTGGCGCGTTTTGCGATCTCGGCCGAGTGGTCGCGGGTTCCGCAGGCCGAGTGCAATTTCGTCTTCAATCTGGCCGCGGGCGGGCCGCCCATGCACATGCGGGACAAGCAAGCGGCCGGCGCCAACATGCGCTTCACTGGCGGCGGCCAGGCGCTGTCCAAATTGGCCGAGCTCAGGGCGTTGAGCGAGAAAAACATGCTGAGCGACGAGCAGCGCTTTGGCAAGGAGTACTCGCCGGCGCAGATCATCACCGTGATCAAGCATCTGCACGTCTACCTCAGCGTGGCGCCGCCGCACCGGCACTATGCGCGCACCAAGGCCGCAGCCAAACTGAGCGTGGTGCACGGCTTGAAGCCGATCTGCCAGCGCGTGACCAGGATCGAACTCGGTTCCGGCGTGTCCCTGAGCGAAGACATGGATCTGAAGGCGAAGACGGCGAACATCATGAAGCTGGTCGCAGAGGAGATCGAATCCACCCCCGAAACCTGGGCGCAACAGGACCAGAGCGAATGGGGGCTGGGCGCCGATATACCGCCGGATCTGGGCAAGTGGGCCGAGCCGGGCAAGCTCTGCGGCATCCAGCTAAGCGGCGAGAAGACCTGGTGGGTCGGTATCGTCCGCCGCATCGACGCGGACACCGGGCTGCATTGCGGCATCCGCATTTTCTCCAAGCGTCCGGTTTCGGTATGGCTGCGGGTGCTCGGCGCGGCCGAGAACCAGGCTGCCAACTGGGCGTCATCGACCGGCTCATTCTCCTTCGATTACATGCGCGCCATCATGCTGCCAGATGCGCTGAAGTCGCACGACCATCCGGTTATGATCCTGGAGAACAAGACCTACGTTCCCGGCCAATTGTGCGAGGTGATGATGGGCGAGCACAGCCGCTATATCAAGCTGGTGGAGTTCCTCGAAGAAGGCGAAGACTACGTGCGCGCCGCGTTCGAGTGGCAGCAGAGCGGCAAAGACTGAATCGCCGGCTAAGGTCTATGCGCGGCGATGTGATCCGGTTCGACAATGACATGGTCATGACCAATTTCCGCAGCAAGACCCTGAATCGCACATTCCCCAGCGTGCTATTCGTCAGCCGCGTGGTCAGCACCGAGGAAAAGGAATAAAACACCGAACGGGTGCCGGGCGGAAAGTGCGGCCGGCGAACCCGCTTGAGGTAGGCGGATTCATGACGGCAGACAACGCCCTGCAGATCTGGCAATCCAAATTGATCAAGCATGGCCTGGACGAGGTCCGGCGGCTTGCGGCAGAGCGGCCGCTCGCGCCCCGAGCGCGGCGCTTTATCTTCCTTCGCCATGGCGAAACCGCGGGCAACGCCCAGTGGGTTTATCAGCCTCCAGAGATTCCCTTGAGCCCGGTCGGGCTCAAGCAGGTCAGGCGCGCGGCCGAGTATCTGCGCGCGTATCCGGTCGAGCGGATCCTGGCCAGCGACATGCGGCGCGCTTGGCAGACGGCGCAGGCGGCGGCCGAAATCGTGCGCGCGCCGGTGATTGCGGAACCGCGCCTGCGCGAAAGATGGTTCGGCGATCTGGTCGGCACCTCGTGCGCAGACCTCGATTGGCGCAACGAGCCGCCGAACGGCGAATCGTTGCGCGACTTCGTCGTGCGTACCCAGGACGGCTTTTGCGATGCTCTGGACACTGAAGCCTCGACCATGCTGGTTGCCCACGGCGGGCCGCTATACGTTCTGGTCTTCAGCCTCGGCGCCGAACTGCTGGAGCAGCATATCGCCAATGCCACGCCATTGCTGTTCGAGTATGACTCGGATACAAGCCGGTGGCGCATCAGCAACATCGCCCCGAAACACGTCACCGCGGGGTATCGCACCACGGCGGATTGACGCGCACCCGTGGCGTAAATCCGGGTGCCGGTGCGCCGGCCTGCGCAAGCCTACTTGAGTGGGCGGGAGCGGTTAGCCACTGGGCGAATCCAAACCTTATAGATCTCGCGCTTAACGCCGCTTTTGGTACGTACCCACCAGTTCCGCCTGCCCGAGAATGTGCCCCTTCATGGCCTTCTCCAGCATTACCCTGGTCGGGCGCCCCAGGTCCGGCAGCGCTGTGTCCAAGGCGTATAGCTTGTGGAAATAGCGGTGCCGGCCGATCGGCGGGCAGGGCCCACCGTAGCCGGTGCGCTGCCAGTCGTTCAGCCCTTGCTGCGTGCCTGGAGGCAAGACCGATGCGCCTTCGGGCAGGCCGTTCACGGTCGGCGGAAGGTTGTAGAGCACCCAGTGCACCCAAGTCATTTTCGGTGCCGCCGGGTCCGGGGCGTCCGGGTCATCCACGATCAGGGCCAGGCTCTTGGTGCCCGGTGGCAGGTCGATCCAGGTCAGTGGCGGGGATACGTCGGCGCCTTCGCAGGTGTACTTTGTCGGAATGGCGTCCTGATGCGCGAAAGCGGTAGAGGTCAGGGTCGGGCTCATGGCACCTCCTTCAACAGGGGCAGCCGCGGCGAGGGTCGCGGCAAGGAGAGGGAAAACAACGCTATACGAGAGTGGCATTTGCGTTCAGCTCATGTCGCCGCCGCGCGGCCAACAGTTGCGAGGCGACGAGCAGGATTTAAAGATTAGTATAGAACTTTTCGCGCTTAAGGGCGCACCCTGGCGAGGGTGTATTGCGACGGTGTTGATGCGAACACAGAGCAAATGCGGCGTAGCATGGCGTGGGTGCATGAACGCTATGCACCGAAGAGTTCGCCGTTCTATGGGATGCAGGCCCGAGGCCAAAGCTGCAAAGCGCGGACCGTGGGCGGATAATGAGCCCGTGCCGCCGTGGGAGTGGCGCAGGGAAAAACGATAGGTCGGTTAAAATCTACGGAATAGTCGGGCAAGGTCAACCTAGAGAGAACTCACATGGCTGATGATAAACGCGAAGTCGTCGTTACGGATGTCAAGATTCCGTTCTGGTCGATGGTAGTGCTTTTGGTCAAGTGGGCCATCGCGGCAATACCGGCATTAATTATCATGGTTGTCATCGGGGCTGTAGTGTCCGCGGTGATCGCTGCGATATTCGGTGGCGGTATGTCCCACTGGGAAATGAATAGATGGTGGGTGCGATAGTGCATGGGTATGCGTCTCGAGCCCGCTTCATACACAGATCATCATGTTGAAACGGGCGGTCCGCGGCTGCACTATCAGGATTACGGCACAGCGGGAAAACCGCCGATGCTAAACGAGGCTGTGGAAAAGCTCGATCTGCGCGATTTCGTGCTGCTCGGGCATTCGCTGGGCGGCGTGGTATCGACGCTGTATGCCGCGACCTATCCCGGCCGCGCTAGGAGGCTCATCGTCATCGATTCGACCGTCAACACGCCTCCCGGGCGCAAGCGCAACATGCTTCCCGGCGCAATGCTCGGTAGCGGCCAATCAGCGCGAAACCGTCGCCAGCGGCCAGACGCGCGAAAAGAGCAGGATTGAATTTCCTATCGTTCGGCCCGCTCGCTCGGGGTCTGTTTCGGGGACTGATCCCCGCAATTCCCAAACTAACGGCGTGATCAGCGAGAACCCGGCAGAATGAAGTGCCGGATCCCGCGGAACGATTTGTCGAGCTCCGGTCGGAAATCGGGGTGCGCGATCGAAATCAGCGCGGCGCCTCTTTCACGAAGGGTCATTCCATGCAGATTCACCGCGCCGTATTCGGTGATGACCCAGTGCACATGTCCACGCGTGGTGACGACTCCGGCGCCGGGGTTCAGCTCCCCCACGATGCGGGATATTTTCCCGCCGGCAGCCGTCGAGCGTAAGGCGATGATCGGTTTCCCGCCGCGGGAAAGCGCCGCGCCGTGGATGAAATCTATCTGGCCGCCGATCCCCGAGTAGATGCGGTGTCCGATCGAGCAGGCGCAAACCTGCCCCGTCAGATCCACCTGAAGACAGGAGTTGATCGCCACGACCTTGTCGTTCCGGCGGATCTGCGAGGTGTCGTTGGTGCTGCTGCACGGATGGAACTCGACGAGCGGGTTGTCGTGAACGAAATCGAAGAGTTTCCGGGTGCCGCTCACGAAGCTCGTCACGATCCGGTTCCGATGGACGGTCTTGAAGCGGTTGGTTATCGCGCCGGCCTCGAACAGCTCCACCACGCGATCCGAGAACATTTCCGTGTGGATTCCAAGGTCCCGCTTTTCCCGTAACCGATGAAGCGCCGCGTCCGGTATCGCCCCGATGCCCATCTGCAACGTCGAGCCATCCTCGATCAATCCCGCGATGATCTCGCCGATGCGCGCATCCACCTCCGTCTCCGGTTCCGCATGCTGTTCGATCAACGGACGATCCGTGTGAATGAAGGCACCGATCCGCTCGAATGGAACCACCGTGTGTCCGTGCGTGCGGGGCATCTGCTCGTTGATTTCCGCGATGATGATTCGGGCGGAGTCGGCTGCCGCCAGCGCCGTGTCCACGGATGTCCCCAACGTACAGCAACCGTGCACGTCGGGCGGAGAAAGCTGCAGGATGGCCGCATCCAGACGGATTCTCCCCGACAGGAACAACTCCGGGATATCCGCCAGAAAGATCGGCATGAAATCCGCGCGCCCTTCCTCGATCGGCTTCCGAAGAGCGGGGCCGGTAAAAAGGGAAATCGAGAAGAAACGCCCTTCGCAATCCGGTTCCGCGAACGGCGCCTCCCCTGCGGTGTGCAAATGGTAAAGTCGAACATCCTCCAGGTCGTTCCGCGCGACCAGCGCCTTGAGCAACGGCGTCGGGGTTGCGGCGGCCCCGTGCACGAAGACGTTCGTCCCGCTTTGAATCGCTCCTACGGCATCCGCCGCCGAAACCGCTCTCTTCGCCCAATCGATGTCACGTTTCATGCCCGTTGATCCTCCGTGGAAGGAATATCTCCTGCAGGTTCATTCAGCAAGAGGGAGTTCTCCCGTCCGCCCTCTCTCGTCGCGGCAACCGCGATACCGGAACACAACCACCCGGACGGGTAATGTATCGACATACTATCTCATCATCACTACTGTCCGGAGATTTCCGTAAATAAATTCAATTGGTTAGTCATTTCTGATTTTTCAGATGTCGGTTCTGTGTTTGCAAGCAGATGAATCAACGGTGTTTTCTCGAACAAGGTCAAACTCAGAATTTGTAGGATTGTGTAGAGCGAGGCATCGGATTTGATGCGTTTCTTGACGATGGCGACGAGGACGTAGGCCGCTATGGCGATCCAGATTTGGGACTTGACCGCGTTCTCCGAAGTGCCGAAGAACGCCTTGATCCGCAGATGCTGCTTGATCCACTTGAAGAACAATTCCACCTGCCATCGGCAGCGATACAGTTCGGCGATAGTGAGGGCCGGCAGATCGAAATTGTCGGTAAGAAAGACGAGCAACTTGGAAAGATAAGTGCGGCCGCACTCGCCCCTCGCACCAAGCGATTGCCCCACGCCTCTAAGGATTCGCGCCATTTTGATGTAATCGGCATTGCAATCGGCCGAGCGCAGGCACAACATGCTCTCGGCACAATGCTCGGCAGCGCTGAATCAGCGCCAAACCGTCGCCATCGGCCAGGGGCGCGAAAAGAGCAGGATTGAATTTCCTATCGTTCGTTTCGTTCCATTTTTTCTCCTGGGAGTCATCATGCTTTTCGACAAATTTTCCAATTCCGCGCTGAGCTTTTCCAATCGCATCGTCATGGCGCCGATGACGCGCTGCCGCGCCGATCATCGCGATGCGGTGCCTAACGACCTGATGGTCGAATACTACCGTCAGCGCGCCTCGGCGGGCGCCATCGTCAGCGAGGGGGTCCCCGTTTCCGACCGCGCCCGGGGTTACGTCAACATGCCGGCGCTGTGGAACGAAGCCCAGGCCGCCGGCTGGAAGAAAATAACGGACGTCGTGCATGCAAACGGCGGGAAAATCTTTGCCCAACTGTGGCATTGCGGCCGGATTTCCCACTCCGCGCTGCACGCGGACAGGAGTCCGCCGGCCGGTGTTTCCGCCATTGCCGCCAAAGCCGAGACTTATATTCTTGGCCCGGACGGGGTGCCGACCTTGACCGCCTGCGAAGCGCCGAGGGCGCTTTCGACCGAGGAGGTTAAGAACGTGTCGCGTGAGTTCGCCAATGCCGCCCGCATGGCGCAAAAGGCCGGTTTCGACGGCGTCGAGATTCACGGCGCCAACGGCTACCTGCTGGATCAGTTCCGCTGCGCCTTCATCAACGACCGCAAGGACGAATACGGGGGCAGTCTGCCCAAC
>JAZDIA010000032.1:0-26131 GCA_043805375.1 Pseudomonadota bacterium | reverse complement strand
TCGGAAGTTACGACCGTTGCCGCTTAACAACGCAGTGCGCCGGCAGCACGCCCTACCCGGACGCGCGCGGCGGCACATCCACTGGTTCCTCACCGGGCTGCCGCAAATTACAAAGCAGCGGCGGGTTTTCGCGCGTAGAAGGCGAGAAGGAATCGCTGCAATCGCGGTGCGAGGCCACAAAGTGATCGCCGAAGTGATCGCCGGCACGACTACGTGCCAAGCCTCAGAAGCGCCTGCGGGTACGTGGGGAGGTAGACGGACGTCAGGTTTTCAACTGTTGTGGTGTAGGCAGGACTTTCGATCATGCATTGCAGTTGGACGCATCAAAGTGTCGCCGTAGGCCATGCCAGACGATTGCCTGGCTAATATGGACAAAACGTATAATATGGATATAATGTTCGGAACGACTACTTAGATTGAGGCCTGCCATGAGCGCGCTGACATTCCGCAACAAGCTGGGCGAGCTAGTCGATATCCGATCCGTCCCCGCCACCCGGCTCAAGAACGAGTTCGGAACCATATTCGAACAGGCGGTTCGCAACGGGGCGGTCGCGATCACCAAACATGACACAGCCCGCGCCATCCTGATCTCGGTGGAGGAATTCGAGGCCCTGGTGGGCGAGCGCTCGCGCAGCCTCGATGCCCTGAGCGGGCAATTCGAGGGACTGCTCGCGCGCATGCAAACGCCCGCGGCAAGAAAAGGCATTGCCGCCGCCTTCAACGCCTCGCCGAAGGCGCTGGGCCGCGCCGCGGTGAAAGCGGCGCGCAAGTAGTGCGAAGCATTTCGCGCTTTGACCTCCAAGGAACGTAGCCCGCGCCGCTCAGGCCCCAAGACCGGGCTTGCCGCGCCGCCGCGCATTTATGTGCTGGCCGGCGTCAACGGCGCGGGCAAGAGCAGCCTGGGCGGCGCAGCCGTACGCGATTTGGGCGGTGACTACTACAATCCCGACGAGGCTGCCCGCAGTCTGATGGTCGCAAACCCCCGGCTCGGGCAGACCGAGGCCAACAGCAAGGCTTGGCTGATTGGTAAGAACCTGCTCGAGAAAGCCATTGCCAATCGACTCGATTTCGCCTTCGAGTCCACGCTGGGCGCGAACACCATTCCGGCGCTGCTGCGCGAAGCGGCGCAAAAGGGCTTCGAGGTCCACGTCTGGTACGCCGGCCTCTCCAGCCCGGAGCTGCACCTTGCGCGCGTGAAGTCGCGAGTCCGGAAGGGCGGGCATGACATTCGCGAAGCCGACATCCGCCGGCGTTACGAACACAGTCGTCTCAATCTCATCGATCTGCTGCCGCATCCCGCCGCGCTGCACGTCTATGACAACAGCGCCGATGCGGACCCGGCCACAGGCAGGGCGCCCGAGCCGGTGCTGGTATTGCGCATGGAGCGGGGGAAAATTTTAAACGCAGCCGACCTGCAGAATACGCCCGACTGGGCCAAGCCCATCGTCGCGGCGGCGCTGAAGCTGAGCATGGGCTGAGCGTGCGCGCAGGCGTTCTGAAAGTTCGGCATCGGCGCCTGCAACGGCCAAGCGCATGGCCTCGCTCACCGATCCGCCTACACGAGTTTTCCGTCCACGGGCTGCATCCGGCGCGCAGCGGCGAGATCGCCCAGCGCGCGCCGGTATTCGTTCGGAAACACTTTCACGAACTTTGCGCGCATCGCCTTCCAATCGTCCAGGATGCGCTTCGCCTGCTCGCTGCCGGTATAGGCGAGATGTCTCTCGATCAGGCTTTTCAGAATCACCTCATCCGGCTCGCCCCGGTGCCGGAGCTCGCGCGGCAACTTGTCATGCTGCTCGATACTGGAGAGCACCGGCTCCAAGCGCACCATGGCGGTATTGCAGCACGCCGCGAAGCTGGCGTCTTCGTCCAGAACGTACGCGATTCCACCCGACATGCCGGCGGCAAAATTACGGCCGGTCCCGCCCAATACCACCACCGTACCCCCAGTCATGTATTCGCAGCCGTGATCGCCAACGCCCTCGACCACGGCGTCCGCGCCGGAATTTCGCACCGCGAAGCGCTCGCCCGCGACACCGCGGAAATACGCCTCCCCGGAGATGGCGCCATAGAGCACCACGTTGCCGGTAATGACGTTTTCCGTGGGCCGGCCGCAAAATTTCGCAGAAGGCTGCACCGAAATGCGTCCGCCGGATAACCCCTTGCCGCAATAGTCATTGGTCTCGCCAATCAGCTCGAGGCTGACGCCCCGGGCGAGAAACGCGCCGAAGCTCTGTCCAGCCGAGCCTACCAAGCGCACACGAATGCTGTCTTCGGGAAGGCCCTCATGCCCAAAGCGCTTGGCGATGGCGCCGGAGAGCATGGCGCCCACGGTCCGATTGGCGTTGCGGATGAGCATGTCGATCGCGACTCGCTCTGCGCGCTCCAGCGCCGGCCGGGCAAGGTCAAGCAGCCGCTTATCGAGCGCTTTGTCGAGCCCGTGGTCTTGCGCTTCACAATGACGGCGCGCCACGTCGGCCGGCATGTTCGGCAGGTGGAAGACGCGGGAAAAGTCGAGCCCCCGCGCTTTCCAATGCTCGATGCCTTTCCTCGTCTCGAGCAGGTCCGCCCGCCCGATCAGCTCGCTGAACGTGCGGATGCCGAGCATGGCCATCAGCTCGCGCGCTTCTTCCGCCACGAAAAAGAAGTAATTGACGACGTGCTCGGGTTTGCCGGCGAATTTCTTGCGCAGCACCGGGTCCTGCGTAGCCACCCCGACCGGGCAGGTGTTCAGATGGCACTTCCTCATCATGATGCAGCCTTCGACAACCAGCGGCGCCGTGGCGAAACCGAACTCATCCGCGCCGAGCAACGCACCGATCACCACGTCCCGTCCGGTCTTGATCTGACCGTCGACCTGCACCGCGATACGGCCGCGCAGGCGATTGAGCACCAGTGTCTGCTGGGTCTCGGAGAGTCCCAATTCCCAGGGGGTGCCCGCGTGCTTGATCGATCCCCAGGGCGAGGCGCCGGTGCCACCATCATGGCCGGAAATGGTGACGTGATCCGCCTTCGCCTTGGCCACACCGGCAGCCACCGTGCCCACGCCCACTTCGGAAACCAGCTTGACGCTGATGGAAGCCTCGGGGTTGACGTTCTTCAAGTCGTGGATGAGTTGCGCCAGGTCCTCGATCGAATAAATGTCGTGATGCGGCGGCGGAGAAATCAATTCCACGCCTGGCGTGGCGTAGCGTATCTCCGCGATATATTCCGAAACCTTGCGCCCGGGCAATTGACCGCCCTCGCCCGGCTTCGCTCCCTGTGCCATTTTGATCTGGATCTGCTCGGCACTCGCGAGATACTCGGCGTTGACGCCGAAGCGGCCGGATGCAACCTGCTTGATCTTGGACTTGAGCGAATCCCCCTCCCGCAGCGGCAGGTCGATCGCGATCCGGTTTGCGCCGATGCGCGACGCCAGCGTCTCTCCCGCCTTCACCGGCGCGTAGCGCTTGCGATCCTCGCCGCCCTCGCCGGTATTGGACTTGCCGCCGATGCGATTCATGGCGAGCGCAAGGGTCGTATGCGCCTCGGTCGAGATGGCGCCAAGGGACATGGCACCGGTGGCGAAGTGCCTGACGATCCGCGCGGCCGGCTCCACTTCCTCGAGCGGTACCGACTTGGCCGGATCAAAACGGAATTCGAACAGCCCGCGTAGCGTCATGTGCCGTTGCGACTGGTCGTTGATGATGCGCGCATATTCCTTGTAGGCGGCGTAGCTGTTGGTGCGCGTCGAATGCTGCAGCTTGGCGATCGCTTCGGGGGTCCACATATGCTCTTCGCCGCGCACCCGAAACGCATACTCCCCGCCGGCGTCGAGCGCGCCGGCGAGCACCGGATCCCCGCCGAATGCGGCCCGGTGCACGCGTATCGCTTCCTCCGCCACCTGAAAGATCCCGATACCTTCGATATTGGACGTCGTGCCGGTGAAGTACTTGTCGACCAGGCTCCTGGACAGCCCCACGGTCTCGAAAATCTGCGCGCCGGTATAGGACATGTAAGTCGAAATGCCCATCTTCGCCATGACTTTCTTCAATCCCTTGCCGGTGGCCTTCACGAAATTCCTGATCGCCTGCTTCCCCGATATCGACGCGGGCAGCAAATCTTCCATCTCCAGCAGCGACTCCATGGCAAGGTAAGGATGGACCGCCTCCGCGCCAAAACCGCCGAGCAGGGCGAAGTGGTGCACTTCGCGCGCCGAGCCCGTCTCCACGACGAGGCCCGCCGAAGTGCGCAAGCCCTTGTCGACCAGGTGCAGATGTATCGCCGAGAGCGCCAGCAGCGCGGGAATGGCCACGAGGTCCTGGTCTACGCGCCGGTCGGAGAGGATTAGGATGCTCAGACCCGAGCGCACGGCATCCTCGGCCTGTGCGCAAAGGTTCGCCAGACGTGCCTCGATCGCCCGCATTCCCCAGGCGACGGGGAAACAAATATCCAACTCGTAGGAACTGAACTTGCCTTCGGTATAGCGGTCGATATGCCGGATCTTGTCCATCTCCTCGAAATTCAGCACCGGCTGACTAACCTCGAGGCGCAGCGGCGGATTGCTCTCGTCGATGCCGAGCAGGTTCGGCCTGGGCCCGATGAACGAAACCAGGGAAGTCACCAGTTCCTCGCGCATCGGATCGATGGGCGGATTGGTCACCTGGGCAAAAAGCTGCTTGAAATACTGGTACAGCGTCTTGTTCTTGCTCGACAGCACCGCCAGCGGCGAATCGTTGCCCATCGATCCCACCGGTTCCTCTGCGGTCACGGCCATCGGCAGCAGGATGTACTTGATATCTTCCTGTGTGTACGCAAAGGCCTGCTGGCGGTCGAGCAAGGGCACGCTTGAGGGATCGGCATGCGGCGAGTCGCTCTCGACATCGTCGAGTTTGATGCGGATGCGATCGATCCACTCGCCATAGGGCCGGCTCAAGGCGAGCGCATCCTTCAATTCCTTGTCATCGACGATGCGGCCTTTCTCCAGATCGACCAGGAACATCTTGCCCGGCTGCAGGCGCCATTTCCTGACGATGCGCTCCTCGGGTATCGGCAACACGCCCACTTCGGAAGCCATGATCACCAGATCGTCATCGGTCACGATGTAGCGCGCCGGTCGCAGGCCGTTGCGATCGAGGGTGGCGCCGATGCGCCTGCCGTCGGTAAATGCGATCGCCGCCGGTCCGTCCCAGGGCTCCATCATCGCCGCGTGGTATTCGTAGAAGGCGCGGCGCCCGGCATCCATCTGCGCGTTTCCCTCCCAGGCCTCCGGTATCATCATCATCACTGCGTGCGCCAGTGGATAGCCTGCCATCACCAGCAGTTCCAGCGCGTTGTCGAACGAGGCGGAGTCGGACTGACCGTCGTAAATGAGCGGCCAGATTTTGTCCAGGCCGTGGCCGAGTATCGGGCTCGAAATCGCGCCCTGGCGCGCGCGCATCCAGTTGACGTTGCCGCGCAGCGCGTTGATCTCCCCATTGTGGGCGATCAAGCGAAACGGGTGCGCCAGATCCCAGGTGGGAAAAGTATTGGTCGAAAAGCGCTGGTGCACGAGAGCCAAAGCGGACACGACGCGCGGGTCGCGCAAGTCCGTGAAATAGCGGGCGACTTGATCGGCCAGCAGCAGGCCCTTATAGACGATGGTCCGCGCCGACATGGACGGGACATAGAATTCCTTGCCATGGGCAAGCTTGAGCGCCTGAATCGCGTGGCCGGACGACTTGCGTATGATGTAAAGCTTGCGCTCCAGCGCGTCGACGACGGTCACGCTGCTGCCGCGGCCGATAAACACCTGGCGGATAACCGGCTCGAGCCGCTTGACCGAATCGCCGAGATCGCTGCTATCGACCGGCACATCGCGCCAGCCTAGCAGCACCTGTCCTTCTTCCTTGATTGCCCGCTCGATCTCGTACTCGCAGGCAAAGCGCGACGCCGGTTCCCGCGGCAGGAATACCATGCCCACGCCGTACTGACCAAAGCGGGGCAGCGCTATGCCCTGCTTGGCCATTTCCTCTCGCAAAAACTGGTCCGGCAGTTGGATCAGCACGCCGGCGCCGTCGCTCGCCTTGGCATCGGCGCCGACCGCCCCGCGGTGATTGAGATTCTTGAGAATCAACAGCCCCTGCTCGACGATGCCGTGGCTTTTCTCGCCTTTCATGTGAGCGACGAAGCCCACGCCGCAGGCATCGTGCTCGTGCCTGGGATGGTAAAGACCACGCGCCCCGGAAAGTTCGGACTCGTTCAAGGTTTTACCTAATGTATGCGCTGTTATCAGTATACAGCGTGGCCAACGCTGCCGCATGCCAACCGCGGATTTGCGCCCTCGCGCGCACCGACCGCGGTTTCCGTACGGACAAAAACACTCTATAGAAAACCCGGTTACGGTTGACAGAAAGGGCGGCGTGGAGATTTATTACGGGATCGTCGATTGCGCATGGACGGTCTTCTCATGCGTGCGCAATCGACGATCCGCACGGACTGCTTCTCACTCGCGCAACATCGCACCTGTGCTACAAAGGGGGCGGATTTTGGGTCGCCAAGTATAGCTTGCCGCCCCCGATCGATCGCGCCGGACCCACCTTCACAACCGACGGGAAAGGATGCCGCGGCATCGTCGGGCCGAATGCCAGACGACGCCGCGAAACAGCGCAGGCTCCCGTCTAGATCAAGCCCATCGGCAGCATCGCCTGCGCCACCTTGATGAATCCGGCGACGTTGGCACCAATGACGTAGTTGCCCGGCGCGCCGAACTCCTCGGCAGTTTCGTAGGTCGCCTGGTGGATGCCGGTCATGATCTTGTCGAGCTTTTGCTCGGTGTACTCGAACGTCCATGAGTCGCGCATCGCATTTTGCTGCATCTCCAGCGCCGAGGTCGCCACGCCGCCCGCATTCGCCGCTTTGCCCGGGCCATAGGCGATCTTGGCGTCGAGGAACACGCGCACGCCTTCCGGCGTCGTCGGCATATTGGCCCCTTCGCCGACGGCGATGCAACCGTTCTTCACCAGCGTCTTGGCGTCCTTGCCGTTGATCTCGTTCTGCGTCGCCGAAGGCATCGCCGCCTGGCAGGGAATTTCCCAGATGTTGCCCCCCGCGATGTACTTGGCGTCCTTATGGTAAGTGGCGTAGTCGGAGATCCTGCGCCGCTCGACCTCTTTCAGTTTCTTCAGCAGCGCGAGATCGATGCCCTTTTCGTGAACGATCACGCCATTGGAATCGGAACAGGCGATCACTTTCGCACCGAGTTCGTGCATTTTCTCTATGGTATAGATGGCGACGTTGCCGGAACCGGAAACGACGCAGGTCTTGCCCCCGAGCGTGTCCTTACGCGCCTTGAGCATCTCGCGCACGAAATATACGGCACCGTATCCGGTCGCCTCGGTGCGCACCAGCGATCCCCCCCAGCCTATGCCTTTGCCGGTAAGCACGCCGGATTCATACTTATTGGTGATGCGCTTATATTGCCCGAAGAGGTAACCGATTTCGCGGCCGCCCACGCCGATGTCGCCCGCGGGAACGTCTATGTATTCGCCCAGGTGGCGATAAAGCTCGGTCATGAAGCTTTGGCAAAAGCGCATGATCTCGTTGTTCGATTTCCCTTTCGGGTCGAAATCCGATCCGCCCTTGCCGCCGCCTATGGGCATGCCGGTGAGCGCATTCTTGAAAGTCTGCTCGAAACCGAGGAACTTGATGATGCCGAGATAAACGGACGGATGGAAACGCAGGCCGCCCTTGTACGGGCCTATGGCGCTGTTGAATTCCACGCGGAAACCGCGGTTGATGTGCACCTCGCCCCTATCATCCTGCCAGGAAACGCGAAAGATGATTTGCCGCTCCGGTTCGCAGATGCGCTCGATGATCTTCTGCTCCGCGAATTCCGGGTACTTCACCAGAACCGGCCCCAGGGACTCGAGTACTTCCTTGACCGCCTGATGAAACTCGTCTTCCCCAGGATTGCGCGCCTTGACCTGCTGATAAATTGCTTCGATTTTCTCTTCTAATGCTGCTGCCATGATGCCTCCTTGTAGTGAAGAAAACTGCTAACAGCGATGCAAATCGCGACGAAAAAATATGGCGCCATTGACAAAGACGGCGCCCATGAATCCAAAAATCTCGTGGAGGAAGGCCGCATGCCCGGCAGAATTGATCAGAAACCTTATCGGCAGTGCGGTCATGCAGACGCCGGCAAAGGACACAGCAATGTTATGACTTGTTTTAACGAACGTAAATTAGGGGAGTCGCTTCAGAAATACACTTAACAGAAACCGCTCAGTTTCCTGAGAGCATGACCCGAGTGATCACGCCAGTAGAGTGTTTTAGAACCAATATAAGCGTTACACTTATGCGGTATCCGAAATGCGCTTCGCTAGTTTGCGATGCATAATGTCGATCAATTGAGAACACGCCCTAGCAAATCTTTATCCATGCGCTCCCTCCAGACCCGTTGGATTCCTGACTTTCTGTTTGTCGCGGTTTTCCTGTTGTTCGACTGGGTGAGTTACGTCGATGCCTTGTACGGACTCAATATCACTCCCTGGAATCCGGATCCGGCCTTGGGGCTGGCTTATTGGATGCGTTATGGCAAGCGGGCTGCTTTCCCCTGGTTCATTGCCAATATATTGGCTGAAATCCTGGTCCGCGACCTGCTAGCCGGTTGGCTCATGACAGCGGTTGCGGCGGCCCTGGTGACCATTGGCTACGGACTGATAGGAGAAGTGCTGCGGCATCGCTTCCGCGATGGCAATACCTTTGACAATCGGACCACCCTGTTCACCTGGCTATCGATCGTCGTCATCGGATCGGTTCTGAATAGTCTGGCCTACATCTCTTTGCTTTACTTCGCCGGCTTGATCCCTCAAGGCCAATGGGACGTGGCGCTGTTGCGGTTTGGCATTGGTGATATTGTCGGCATCGTTGGATCGATGCCGCTGCTCTGGATGCTGCTGAGTGAGCAGGGTCGTGCTCGCCTGCAAACGATCATCCTGCGCTGGGAAACGGCGGGTTATGTGGCTTTGGCAATCCTGATGCTGGGGATCGTGTTTGGGCATGTCGCGAATGTGGAGTTCATGCATTTCTACTTCCTGTTCCTGCCGATTGTTTGGGCTGCGACGCGACAAGGTTTGTATGGCGCAGGACTGATTGCTTTCGTCCTGCAATTCGGGATTATTGTCAACGTCAAGTGGATGCCCATCGCCAATATTCCCTTGGTCGAATTGCAGGTGCTCGGCGCGGTGTTGGCTCTGGTGGGGTTCTTCATTGGCGTGGTGGTCGACGAGCAAAAACAGGCCGCCGAGGACTTGAAGATCACCTTGCGATTGGCTGCGGCAGGTGAAATGGCGTCGGCACTGGCTCATGAACTGAATCAGCCGATTACCGCGCTGGTGGCCTATGGCAAGGCTTGCAAGGAATTGTTGGAGCGCGGTGAAGCGGGAGAAGTTCTCACGGGCGCCATCCAGAAGATGATCATTGAGTCGGGACGAGCATCCGATGTGGTGCGGCGACTGCGTGATTTCTTCCGTAGCGGCGCCATGCAGCTTGAAGTCATTGAAGTCGGCGTTGTGGTTTCTGCAATTGCGCAACAGTTTGCAACAACATTCCAGGAACATGGGGTTGAGTTCAACATCGCGCCCGTTCCGGCCGTTTGCCTGCGAGGGGATCGTCTGCAGATCGAATTGGTGCTGCGCAACCTGATTGCCAATGCTTTGGACGAGGTGGTCAAACGGCAACCAGGAAGTCGTCTGATCACGCTGTCGAGCGAAAAGCTGTCAGGTGAAAGGCTACGCATCTCGGTGGAAGATAGCGGTTTGGGCATATCGAGCAACACCGCGGCGCACTTATTCGAGCCATTTGCGTCTACCAAGTCGAGCGGTCTTGGACTGGGGCTGGTTCTCAGTCGCGCTATCGTTGAGGCGCATGGCGGCAGTTTGTGGGCCGAAGTGGGCAGCCATGGCATTTTCCGGTTGGTACTTCCGTCAGCCGAGTTGGGAGAAAGCGTTGAAATATAAGTGGGCAAATCAGTGGGCGAATAAGTTAGAAAATAATCTTACTGTCTATATCGTCGATGACGATCCTTCGGTACGCGACGCACTCGGATTGTTGCTGAGCGTTAAAGGCTATCGCACCGCGGTATTTGCCAATGGCGAGGGTTTTCTGAACGCATGGCAAAGCGATTGGATCGGTTGCCTGCTCATCGACATCAGAATGCCGGGTATGGACGGATTGACGCTGCAGAAAAAACTAGCCGATTTGGGTTGCCATTTGCCGGTCATCATCATTACCGGACATGGCGACGCCAGCCTGGCGCGACAGGCATTCAAAGCCAGCGCCAGTGATTTTCTCGAAAAGCCGTTTGACGATGAAAAGCTGATTGACGCCATCGTAGAGGCATTCCGTCGGCAAGAAACGGTGCTGAATGAAATGCAGAGTAGTGACAGGTTGTTACGGGTGTTAAAAGATCTGACGCCGCGTGAGCGGGAGGTCATGGATCTGGTTGTGACGGGAAAGCACAATCGGGAGATTGCCCCCGCACTGGGTATCAGCGTTCGTACAGTGGAAGTACATAAAGCACATCTGATGGCCAAGTTGGCCGTCAGCAGTATCCCTGATCTGGTGCGGATCAGTATGCTTCACAAGCAGGATTGAATTTACGCCATGTCGTTCCGTGAATTCTCCACGGTACCGCCCCCATTCAATGCCGCCTCCCGCTCTCGCGAGCATACCACCTGTTGGCTCATGATGTCGGCCAGCAGTTCATATCCCGGCGGGAGATCGACTACCCTCAGCACCTCGGCAAAGCGCGCATCGTCCGGCAGCAGTTCGGCCAGCTGGTTCGGCAGCGCCATGAGCATTGCGGTATTCACCAGGCAACCCCGCTTTTCGGGATTGAGCGCGACGTAAAAAATTCCCGTTTCCACCAGGTCCTGGAAAAAATGCGTGCCGAAGGACAGTTCCGGCTGCAGCCCTCCCGCGGAAAACGCCACCTCCGCAATCGCGGTCATGGCGTTGATCTCCGCGAAACGGACCGGCACGCCCAAGCGCGGTGTCGAGGTGCCCCAGCGTCCCGGCCCGAGCAGCAGACTCGGGAGTTGATCGCGCGCCTTGATGAAGCGATTGAGCCGGCCGATGATCCGCGCGAGTTCGTATTTATCGGAGAGTGTCAGACCCATGAAGGCCCGTGCATCGACTGCAATCACGCGCGCGATGGGCTGAACGATGCTGCCCCCCATGAAGCTGCCTTCGCTTCTAAAAAGCGTTTCCGCATCGTTGTCCTGGCGTATCTCGACCCGCTTCGATTGGATCCCGCGTGTCTGTAGCGGACGGCATTGGATCAGGTTGAGGTAAAGCTGGCCATTGCTGGCGTAGGTACCGGTAAATTCCACGTCGACGGGGTAATCGTAGGCCTGCTCCAGCGTCGTCAGCAAGCGGCGCATGGTGGCGGCAAAACTGGTCTGCGTGAGCAGACGCTCGAAGGTGACCAGCCAGCCCCCGTCCACATGTTCGGCAAAGAGCTCGAGCGGAAGCGTCGGTTCCTCCGCCCGCAGTTCGCTCATGGGAATGGTCACCCAGCCGTTCTGTGCGACATCGAGCACGTCTATATCGCGCTGCGTAAAGCGGCGTCTGTCCTCCGCATCGGCATGGGGAACCAGCAGCGGCTTGTCGAGCGAGATGATGCGCGGATAATCTCCCTCCACTCTATCCACGGCCCGGGTCCCCAGACCGACTACGAGACGCAGCATCCCGGCGCTCGGGTCGATGTCGTGGCGCCACACGAACGTGTTGTAAGAGAACCCCACGCCGGCGAGCGCGGGAAAGAACAGCTTGCCATGGTAAGCACCCGAGACTCGCTGCACCAGCAGCGCCATCTGTTCTTCCTGGCGCGCCAGACCGCGCTGCAGCCGATACTGCAGGGCTTCCTCGCTGAGGGTGCTGGAATAGACCTGCCTCACCGCATTAATGAACTGTTGCAGGCGCTCCTCGGGCGAACCCTGGTTCACGCAGAAAAAGCTGTCGTACTTGCCGGCAAAGGCGTTGCCGAATCCATCCTCCAGCAGGCTTGAGGAACGGACGATGATCGGACACTGGCCAAAGTACTCCAGCATCTTCTGAAATTCGAGCTGAATCTCGACCGAAAAGGCTCCCTGCAGAAACAGTTCGCGCAGCTGCTCGGCACCGCTAAGATAGCCGGTTTCGCCGCGCTGCCACATGAAAAGCTGCCACCAGCCGTTATCGACGATGTAGGAATGGAACAAGTCCGAGCCGATGAAAAAAGAGTCGTGCGGCTCCAGCACTTCGCCCCACTGCCCATTCGAATCGGAACGCAGGATCGCCCGGGCGAGCAACATTCCGACCGACTTCCCGCCTATGAACCCGGTGCCGATCAGGCGCTCCTTGATTTCGAGAAGATCATCCAGGGTAAAGTGGCGGCGCGCCAAGGCGAGAATGCGCTCGTCGCGCCCGATGAGCAACCGGCACAGTTGCTCCACCATCGCCTGCCGTTCCCCGGCTCGCCCGGCGGAAGCGTCGAGATCGGCGGCACGGATGAACAAACGCTCCCAGGAATCCAGATGGCGCTCCACCTCGCCGACAACACCGCCACGCAAGCCCATGAACAGGCTGGTTGCCTCGCAACTCACCGTGATCGGCGTGAATTCTCCGGCTGCGTGACGATGCGGCAGAAACATGGTCGGCGAGGAGCGCTGCCAGACCTTGAGCGGATGCAGATAAAGCACGCCCTCCTTGTTGTAGAGGTCAAGCAGCAGCTGCGTCGTGGCCCGGATCCGATCGATGGTCGCAAACGAGTGCGCGCCCCGTTCCAGCGCGAAGTAGGCCACGGTGCGCAAGTCGAACAGATAGGGGCAGGTTACGCGGAAGAAATTTCCCACCATGCTATCGGTAGCCCAGGCATCGAGCAGGTTGGAGAGACAATCGAATACATAAAAAACCTCCGTCCCTTCGTTAGCGATGATGGCGTACAAATGAACGCTGAACGACTCGAAGCCTCGATGAGCATCGAGGTTGTAGACGGCGCTGACCGCGTCAGCCTCCACCACGGGCGCATGAGAGGCGAAGCGTATATACACCACACGGCGCCCGGCGCCCAGCGCCGCCGCCACGTACGGCTCGACGAAGGCGCGATAATCGTCGATGCTATCGACGTGCCACACCACGTTGTCGCCGAGGCGCAATCCCTCGAGGATCGAATCCAGGCCAGGGAGACCGCTCGAGACAAAGTGTTTTGGGCGATGCTCGGGAGATGGAACAGCCATTATCCTGGGGTACTCTTTCTTGCAGGAAGAGAGCTTGCGGATGTAAGAATTCAGCCTTTCCTGCATTCTACCACTACGCCGACACCCATTCGCCTTTGGCGGGAAGAGATTGCCTCCGACTATGGCAAAGCCGGCGCGGCAAGCCACTCGCCGCGCAGGAGCTTTTCCATCCAGAACACGCCGATCACCGTCTTCACGTCGGTGATTTCGCCTGCGCGAACCAGATCGAGCAAGGCCTCAAGCGATAAATTGAGAACTTCGAGAAACTCGCCGTCGTCGAGTTTGCCGCCCTCATGCCTGAGGCCACGCGCGAGATAGACCAGGATGCGCTCGGTGGAGTAGGCCACCGTGGGATGGATGGTGGCGAGATAGGTCCATTCGCGTGCGACGTAGCCGGTCTCTTCCAGCAGCTCGCGTTTGCCCGTGGCGAGCGGATCTTCGCCCGGATCGATTTTTCCGGCCGGAAACTCGAGGCAATCCCGGTGCATGACGTAGCGGTACTGGCGCTCCATCACCAGCTCGTCCGAATCCAGCACCGGGATGATCATCACCGCGCCGTTGTGCTCGACGTACTCGCGCGTCGCGACCTTGCCGTCGGGCAGGCTGACCGTATCGCATTTGACGCGCAAGAGCTTCCCCTGAAACACGGTTTCGCTGGCGAGTTCTTTCTCCCTCGTATCGCCGTGCTTCATCGCCCGGCCTTGCGGCAACGGTTGATCTCGTCGCGCAGTTTTTTTGCCGCCGACCTCGCGGCTTGGGCGTAATCCGCGCCGCTGCCGGCGTAGAGCACGGCGCGCGAGGCGCTGATGACGAGCCCAGTCCCGTCAGCGGTCGCGCCGTTCGCCACTATGGCGGCAACATCTCCGCCCTGCGCCCCCACGCCTGGCGCCAGAATCGGCATGTCGCCGACGATGGTGCGGATCTGAGCCAATTCCTCGGGATAAGTCGCCCCCACGACCAGCAGCACGTTGGCGTTCGCGTTCCATTCGCGCGCCGCTTTTTCGGCGATGATCTGATACAGCTTCCTGCCATCGCTCTCGATGTCCTGGACATCGCGAGCGCCGGGGTTGGAGGTCCGACAAAGCACGATCACGCCCTTCTCCTGGAAGTCCAGGAACGGCGCCAGCGCATCGAATCCCAGATACGGATTCACGGTAACCGCATCGGCCTGGTAGCGCTCGAAGGCTTCCTTCGCGTACATCCCAGCCGTGCCGCCGATGTCGCCGCGCTTAGCGTCGAGAATCACGGGGATGTCCGGATAGCGCCGCCGGATGTGGTCTATGGTCATTTCGAGCTGGTCTTCGGCGCGCGCGGCCGCATAGTAGGCGATCTGCGGCTTGAACGCGCACACCAAATCGGCAGTGGCGTCGACAATCGCGCGGCCGAACTCGAACATGGGGTGCTTCGAACCGGCAAGATGCTTTGGCATCCTGGCGGGATCGGGATCGAGGCCGACGCAAAGCAGGGTGTCCCCGGCGGCCCACGCCCGCTCAAGGCGCTGCACGAACTTCACGGATGGCGCCCAAGAATGGCGAACCCGGCGCAGCCGAGCGCAGGCAAATCGGCTGCGGTGAAAGCGGCGAGCTGCACCAGCAGGCCCGCGCCCGGGCTCACAGGGATTTAATGGAAAAGTAACACAGCGCCATCAGCGACTGCGGCATGAGACCAAGCGCGAGCACCGCCAGGCCGTTGGCCGAGATCAGTACGCTCATGTCCAGATTCGGCTTTATCGGCGCGGTATCGATCGGTTCATCGAAGTACATGAGCTTGACGATGCGCAGATAGTAGAATGCGCCGATGAGTGAGAACAGCACCGCCACCACCGCCAGCCACGCCATGTCCGCCGCCAACAGCGGCTGCAGCACCGACAGCTTGGCGTAAAAACCCACCGTGGGCGGCACCCCGGCGAGCGAGAACATCAGCAGCAGCATGATGAAGGCGTACCACGGGTTGCGCGCGTTCAGCCCCTTGAAGTCGTCCAGGTTCTCGGCCTCGAAACCGGCGCGCGACAGGAGCAGCACCATGCCGAAGGAACCCAAAGTGGTCAGCACGTAGACCACGACGTAGAACATGGCGGCACTGTAGGCGTCGGCCGCATTCAGCAAGTTGCCGTTGACCACGCCGGCCAGAAGCCCCAGGAGCATGAAACCCATGTGCGAAATGGTGGAGTAGGCAAGCATGCGCTTGATATTGGTCTGGGCAATCGCCGCAAGGTTGCCCACGGCCATCGACAGTACCGCCAGGATTACCAGCATCTGCTGCCAGTCCACCGCCAGATCGAGCAGCCCGTTGACCAGCAGGCGCATCGCCATGGCAAACGCCGCCAGTTTGGGCGCAGAACCGATGATCAAGGTCACCGCGGTAGGCGCGCCGTGGTAGACATCGGGAATCCACATGTGGAACGGCACCACGCCCAGCTTGAACGCCATCCCCGAGACCAGGAATACCAGGCCGAAGGTCAGCACCGTCTTGTCCGGATTGGCGGCGGCGATCGATCTCGCCACCTGGGAAATGTCGAGCGTGCCGGTGGCGCCGTAGATCATGGACATGCCGTACAGCAGCAGTCCCGAGGCGAGCGCGCCCAACACGAAGTATTTCATCGCCGCCTCGGTCGACTGGGCCGAGTCACGGTCGAGCGCCACCATCGCGTAGAGCGACAGCGACAGCAGTTCCAGGCCGAGGTACAGGGTGAGGAAGTGGTTGGCCGAGATCATCACCATCATGCCCATCAGCGCAAACAGCACCAGCGCGAAGAATTCGCCTTTCCACAGCCCGCGGTCGGCGAGGTAGGTGCGGGAATAGACCAGAACCGTGGACACGGCAACATAGGCCCCGAGCTTGAGCGCGTGCCCCATCAGGTCGGCAACGAACATATTGCCGAAGGTATAGGTGATCCGAGCCTCGGTAAGAAAGCTTACGTCGAGCGTGAGCAAGGCGCAGCCGGCGAGCGTCAACTGCGACAGCGCATAGGTAACGTAGCTCAGCCGCTGCGGCAGGAACAGGTCCACCACCAGGACTACCGAGACCATGATGAGGAGGAAGATCTCGGGGTAGGCGGGCAGCAGATTGGGCATGGTGAAATTCATGGGATCGATCACCTTACAGCTTGCTCACGGCGACGTGCTTCAACAATTCGTTGACCGAAGCGTGCATCACCTCGGTCAGCGGCAGCGGGTACAGGCCCATGCCGAGCACGGCGAGCGCGAGCAGCGCCAGCACCAGGAATTCACGCGCGCCGATGTCCTTCAACGCGGCCACGTGGTCATTGGCCACGGCGCCGAAGATCACCCGCTTGTACATCCACAGGGTGTAGGCTGCGCCGAAAATAAGCGTGGTCCCGGCTAGAAATCCGATCCAGAAGCTGTGTTTCAACG
Source organism: Pseudomonadota bacterium (assembly GCA_043805375.1). GTDB lineage: Bacteria > Pseudomonadota > Gammaproteobacteria > Burkholderiales > SG8-39 > 2-12-FULL-64-23. The sequence goes on along the minus strand of JAZDIA010000032.1, from coordinate 9,516 downwards.
CGCCCATGATGACCATGAATTCGCCAACGAAACCGCTGGTGGCCGGGAGCCCGCAGTTGGCCAGGGCGAACAGCATCATGAGCGACGCGAACTTGGGCATGGTATTGACCACGCCGCCGTAGTCGGCGATGTTGCGGCTGTGCATGCGGTCGTACATCACGCCCACGCACAGGAACAGAGCGGCCGAGACGAAGCCGTGCGAAATCATCTGGATCAGCGCCCCTTCCACGCCGTAGGCGTTGAAAATGAAGAAACCGAGGGTAACGAAACCCATGTGCGCGACCGAGGAATAGGCGATCAGCTTCTTCATGTCCGTCTGCGCGATCGCCACCAGTCCGATGTAGACCACCGCGATCAGGGACAGCGTGATCATGAAACCGGCGAGCGCATGGCTCGCGTCGGGCAGCATCGGCAGCGAAAAGCGGATGAAGCCGTAGGCGCCGAGCTTCAGCAGAATCGCCGCCAGCACCGCCGAACCGCCGGTAGGCGCCTCGACGTGGGCATCGGGCAGCCAGGTGTGCACCGGCCACATCGGTACCTTGACCGCAAACGCGAGGAAGAAGGCGGCGAACAGCAGAATCTGCGGCGTCATCGCCAGCGGCAGCTTGTGCCAGTCGAGGATGGAGAAACTGCCTCCGGACTTGTCGTAGAGGTAGAGGAAGCCGACCAGCAGCAGGAGCGACCCAAGTAGCGTATAAAGGAAGAACTTCACCGCGGCATAGACGCGGTTTGGCCCGCCCCAGACCCCGATCACCAGGTACATCGGGATCAGCGTCGCCTCGAAGAACACGTAGAACAGCATCGCGTCCAGGGCGGCGAACACGCCATTTAGCAGACCAGACATGATGAGGAACGCCGCCATGTACTGTGCCACCCGCTGCTTGATCGACTCCCAGCCCGCGAGCACCACCAGCACGGTGATGAAGCTGTTCAACAGGATGAACAGCACCGAAATGCCGTCCACGCCAAGGCGGTAGCTGATGTTGAAGCGCGGAATCCAGGGCGAGAGCTCGGTGAACTGCATGGCGCTCGTCTGGGTGTTGAAACCGGCGTAGAGCGGCAGGCTAACGGCCAGGCCCAGCACCGCGCCGATCAAGGAGATCTGGCGAACTTGCGCGGCATGGCGATCGCTGAACGCGAGCACCACGAGGCCGAACAGAATCGGGATCCAGATGCTGAGGCTGAGCCAGGGAGCGGAAGTCATCGTCTGTCCCCTAAGCCCGGCCGAACCACAGCGTCAGCAGCACGAATACCCCGATGATCATGGTGAAAGCGTAGTGATAGATGTAGCCGGACTGCAACAGGCGTACCAGGCTCGCGATCCAGCCCACTACGCGCGCCGTGCCGTTGACCATGAAACCGTCGATGATGGCCACGTCGCCGATCTTCCACAGGCCGCCGCCGACCGAACGCGCGCCACCGGCAAAGAACCAGTCGTTGAAGCGGTCGAAACCGTATTTCTCCTCCAGAATGGTGACCAGCACGCCGGCCTTCTGCCGCAGCACCCCGGGCAGTTCTGGGTTCGCGATGTACAGATACCAGGCGGTTGCCGCCCCGGCGAGCGCGAACCAGAACGGCAGCGCGGTGAAGCCGTGCAGCATCATGGTGAGTACCCCGTGGAACTCCTTCGCCATCTCGGCCATACCTTCGTGTTCCCGGGCGACAAAAATGGCGGAACCAAAATAACCGCCGTACAGCACCGTGCCTATGGTCCAGCCGGCCGCGATCGACGGGATGGCAAGCAAAATGAGCGGCAGGGTTACGACCGCCGGCGATTCGTGCGGCACCGCATGACCGTGGCCGGCATCATGGCCATGGTCGCCCTTGGCGGCGGCGTGGCCGGCGTCATGCGCCGCGAAGCGCTCCTTGCCGTGGAAGGCATAGAACACCAGGCGGAACGAATACAGGCCGCCGACGAATACGCCGGCGAGCAGCATCAGGTGGGCGAAGCCGGCGCCCGGGATATGCGACAGATGCACCGCTTCGATGATCGAGTCCTTGGAGAAAAATCCGGCGAACGGCGGCAGTCCCGCATTAGCGAGCGCGCCGATGAGCATGGTGAGATAGGTGATCGGCATGTACTTGCGCAGCCCGCCCATCTTGCGCATGTCCTGCTCGTGGTGCAGCGCGATGATCGCCGAGCCCGCGCCGAGGAACAGCACCGCCTTGAAGAAGGCATGGGTCATGAGATGGAATATGCCGACCGAATACGCCGAGGCACCGAGCGCGACGGTCATGTAGCCGAGCTGCGACAGGGTCGAATACGCAATCACGCGCTTGATGTCGTACTGCACCACCGCGATCAGCGCCATGAAGAAGGCGGTGATGCCGCCGATCACCAGCACGAAGGACAGCGCTGCCTGCGACAACTCGAACAGCGGCGACATGCGCGCCACCATGAATATGCCCGCCGTCACCATGGTAGCGGCGTGGATCAGGGCCGAGATCGGCGTCGGACCTTCCATCGAATCGGGCAGCCAGACGTGCAGCGGAAACTGCGCCGATTTGCCCATGGCGCCGATGAACAGGCAGATGCAGATCACCGAAATCAGCAGCCAGGGCACGCCGGGAACGATCTCGATGGTGGTCTTGACGACGCCCGATGATTGCGCGAACACGGCGGCGTAATCGAGCGTGCCGAAATTGGCCAGTATCAGGCCGATGCCGAGCAGAAAACCGAAATCGCCGACGCGGTTCACCAGGAACGCCTTGAGGTTGGCGTAGATGGCCGTCGGCCGGGTGTACCAGAAGCCGATCAGCAAATACGACACCAGGCCCACCGCCTCCCAGCCGAAGAACAGCTGCACGAAGTTATTGGCCATCACCAGCATCAGCATGGAGAACGTGAACAGCGCCGTATAGGCGAAGAAGCGCTGGTAGCCCGGATCGTCCGCCATGTAACCGATGGTATAGACGTACACCATGAGCGAGACAAACGTCACCACCACCATCATCAGCACCGTCAGCCGGTCGATGAGGAAACCGATTTCGAAGCGCGTCTCGCCCGAGGTCAGCCAAGTGTAGACGCTGCCGTTGAAGATGTTGCCGTTCAGCACGTCGAAGAATATCGCCACCGAAGCGAGGAAGGAAACCGTCACCCCGAGGATGGCCGCCCAGTGGGCACCCGCGCGGCCGATGGCGCGGCCGCCAAGGCCGGCGATCAGCGCCCCCGCAAGGGGCGCCAGCGGCACCAGCAGATAGAGTTGTTGCATCGATGTCATAGCGTTGTGATGGGTGATGGTTGACGGGTGATGGGCCGGCCTTGCGCCGCCGCCTGGCTAGCTCTCACCCATTGCTCCTTGCCCATTGCCTTCCCTTAGCCCTTCAATGCGTTCAGGTCGTCGACATTGATCGTGTTCAGATTGCGGAACAGCACCACCAGGATCGCCAGGCCGATGGCCGACTCGGCCGCCGCCACGGTCAGAATGAAAAACACGAACACCTGCCCGGAAATGTCGTTCAGGTAATGGGAGAAGGCGATGAAGTTCGTGTTTACCGCCAGCAGCATCAGCTCGATTGCCATCAGCAGGATGATGACGTTCTTGCGATTCAGGAAAATGCCGACGACGCTGATGGCAAACAGCAGCGCGCCAAGGATCAGGAAGTGCGATAGCGACAGCACGGGCAACGATAGTGAGGTCACGATCAGCCTTCCTTTTTCTCTGACGGCATCGAAATCAGCCGCACGCGCTCCGCGCGCTTGATCGCGACCTGTTCGGCCGGATCCTGGCGTTTGGTGTCCTTGCGCCGGCGCAGGGTGAGCGCGATCGCCGCGACGATGGCCACCAGCAGGATCACCGCGGCGAGCTCGAACGGATAGGCGTAGTCGGTGTACAAAATCCGGCCGAGCTGCTTGGTGTTGCTGTAGGCCGGCCCGGGATCGGCGGGATTGGGCAGGCGCTCCACGCCGAAGACCTTGCCGCCCAGCACCAGCACCATCTCGATCACCATCAGCACGCCGACCGCCGCGCCCAGAGGCAGGTAACTCCAGAAACCCTCGCGCAGCCGGTCGAGGTTGATGTCGAGCATCATCACCACGAACAGGAACAGCACCATCACCGCGCCGACGTAGACCAGCACCAGGATGATCGCCAGGAATTCGGCCCGCAGCAGCATCCAGATGGCGGCGGCGGTGAAGAACGCGAGCACCAGCAACAGCGCTGCATGCACCGGGTTGCGCACGGTAATGACACCGAGCGCCGCGATCAGCAGGATGGTCGCGAAAAAGTAGAAAACGATCGGTTCGATATTCATGGATTCATCAACGATATGCCGCGTCGCTGGCGCGGTCCTTGGCGATCTCGACCTCGTAGCGGTCTCCCACCGCGAGCAGCATCTCCTTGGTGTAGTGCAGGTCGCTGCGCTTCTCGCCGTGGTATTCGAGGATGCGCGTCTCGACGATCGAATCGACCGGGCAGGATTCTTCGCAGAAACCGCAGAAAATGCACTTGTTCAGGTCGATGTCGTAGCGCGTGGTGCGGCGCGTGCCGTCGGCGCGCTCCTCCGACTCGATGGTGATCGCCAGCGCCGGGCACACCGCCTCGCACAGCTTGCAGGCAATGCAGCGCTCCTCGCCGTTGGGGTAGCGGCGCAGCGCGTGCAGGCCGCGAAAGCGCGCCGACAGCGGCGTATGCTCCTCCGGATACTGCACCGTGATCTTGCGCGAAAACAGATACCGCCCGGTAACCGCCAGGCCTTGAATCAGTTCGAGCAGCAGGAAGGTATTGAAGAAGTCGCGGATTTTCTCAGCCATGGACGCCGCCTCCGAACCCACGTGCCGATAGAGACGCAGCGAGTCGGCGGACTGCCGCATTCGCCTTGCTCGCATCCCCGCTGCGCGGGGCCCCTGCTCGTAAGCTCATGCGCCTATCTCCATATTGAGAACGGCGTCTGCATCCACGCGGCTATCAGCACCAGCCACACGATGGTCAGCGGGATGAACACTTTCCAGCCGAGGCGCATGATCTGGTCGTAGCGATAGCGCGGGAAGGTGGCGCGGAACCACAGGAACAGGAACAGCACGCACAGCACCTTGGCCAGCAGCCAGACGGCCGCGGGAATGGCGGAGAAGATCGGCGTATCGAGCGGCGCCGCCCAGCCGCCAAAAAACATGATGCTGGTGAGCGTCGCCACCAGGATCATGCTGGCATACTCGCCCATGGAGAACACGCCGAACAGCATGCCGGAACACTCGACGTGAAAGCCGACGATTTCCGATTCGCCCTCGGCCATGTCGAACGGGGCGCGCTGGGTCTCGGCCACGCCGGAGATGAAATACACCAGCAGCATGGGCGCGAGCGGCAGCCAGTTCCACGACATGAAATTGAGCCCGATATCGGCGAAATGGCCTTTCATCTGGCCGCTGACGATGTCCGACAGGTTGAGGCTGTGCGACACCATCAGCACGCACACCAGGGCGAAACCCATGGCGATCTCGTAGGATACGATCTGCGCCGCCGCCCGCATGGCGCCGAGGAAAGCGTATTTCGAGTTCGACGCCCAGCCGGCAACGATGATGCCGTACACACCCATCGAGGTGATGGCCAGCACGTAGAGCAGCCCCGCGTCGACGTTGGCCAGCACCACCCGCGGGCTGAACGGCACCACCGCCCAGGCGGCCAGCGCCACCGCGAGGGCGATCACCGGCGCCAGCAGGAACAGAAACTTGTCGGCTCCCGACGGGATGATGATTTCCTTGAACACCAGCTTGATGCCGTCGGCGATCGGCTGCAGCAATCCCAGCGGTCCCACGCGGTTGGGGCCGATGCGCACCTGCATGTAGCCGATGACCTTGCGCTCGAGCAGGGTCAGGTAGGCCACGGCGAGGAGCAGCGGCCCGACGATGCACATGATCAATAGCGAAGTCTTGACCAGGGTGAAAACGGCGGCGCCCAATGCCGGGCCGAACAGGCCCTGGGTGAATTCGAGCCCGATGGCTATCATTTTGGCGTACAGCTCCATCACTGCGGCTCCACGCAGAGTTCGCCCGACATCGGGCCCAGGTTCCGCGTCGCCGCATGCGCCGCGGCCAAGCGTACGCAGTCGCGCGGCAGGCGCTCGTCGAGCGCAACATTCACCGCGGCTTCGCCGCTGCCCTGGCGTACCTTCACTGCCTGCCCCTCTTTCAGGCCGAGCTTCGCCAGCAGCGCCGCATTCATCCAGGCGCGCGGCGCCTCGGCGTCGTGGGTTTGTTGCAGCGAGGCGGCGCGGCGAACAATGGGGTCGCCATAATAGATGGGGACATCGGCAATGCGCTGCAGTCCGCTCGCTTTCGTCTGAGTCTGAGTCTCAATCTGCATCGTGACGCCGGTCACGCGATTGTCGAGTCTGGCCGCGACCTGATCCGGGCGCAACGCCTCGTCGCGCACTTGCTCGCTGCTCGCGTAGTCGAAGCCGGCAATGCCCGCCAGGTTGCCAAGCACGCGCAGCACTTTCCAGGCCGGGCGCGCCGCCCCCAGGGGTTTGACCACGCCGTTGAAGCTTTGCATGCGACCTTCGGCATTGACGAATGTGCCCGAGGTTTCGGTGAACGGCGCGATCGGCAACATCACGTTGGCGTAGTCGAGGGCAAAACCCTTGTACGCCGACAAGCAGACCACGAACTCCGCCACCTGCATCGCCTGCAGCGCAGCACGCGGATCATGGCAGTCGAGCTCGGGCTCGACGTTCAACAGCAGGTAGGCCTTGCGCGGTTCGGCCAGCATCGCGGCTGCATCAAGCCCGCCCGTCCCGGGCACGGCCTGCGCCAGATAAGCGCCGACGCTGTTGGCCGCCTCGCCGAAGAAGCCGAAGGTCGCGCCCAGCAACCCGGCCAGTTCCTGCGCCAGCAGCCGCAATTGCACCGCCTGCGGGTGCTGCCCGGCCAAATTGCCGAGGAAAATGCCTGTATTCGTACCGGAGTTCAAGCTGGCTACGATTTTCCTTGCGTCCTCGCCGACTTTGATCCCAGCCAGCGCCGTAGGCGCAGGTTTCTGCTTCGATTCCGCCGCCGCTTTGACTACCTGCGCCAACATATCCGGCAGTTCCTGCGGCGGCACAATGGCTTTGTTGGCCGGATTCATCAGCAGATCGTCGTCCGTGGCATGGATCAGATTGAGCTGCAGCCCACGCTTGGCCGCCTGGCGCAAGCGATTGGCGAGGAGCGGGTGGTCCTTGCGCAGGAAGGAACCGATGACCAGCACGCGGTCGAGGCGGCCGATGTCGGCGATTTTCATTCCCAGCCAGGGCGCGCCGGCTTGCTTCGCGTCAGCGGAAAAATCCGATTGGCGCAGGCGTGAATCCACATTCTGACTGCCGATGCCGCGCACTAATTTGCCCAGCAGGTACAGTTCCTCCAGCGTCGAGTGCGGCGCGGCGAGCGCGCCGATCGCCTGCGAGCCATGCTGTTCCTGGACGTTCTTCAGGCCTTTGGCAACCGCGCCCAGCGCCTGTTCCCAGTCCGCTTCCTGCCACTGCCCGTCGATCTTGAGCATCGGCCGGGTGAGGCGGTCGGCCGAGTTCAGGCCTTCATAGGAGAAGCGGTCGCGGTCGGAAAGCCAGCACTCGTTCAACTCCTCGTTCTCCAGCGGCAACACCCGCTTGACCTTGTTGGCCATCACCTGCACTACGAGGTTGGACCCAAGACTATCGTGCGGGCTCACCGATTTTCTGCGCGCCAGTTCCCAGGTACGGGCGCTGTAGCGGAACGGCTTGCTGGTGAGCGCGCCCACCGGGCACAGGTCGATCATGTTGCCCGAAAGCTCCGAATCGACCGTTCGCCCGACGAAGGACACGATCTCCGAATGCTCGCCGCGCCCCATCATCCCCAGTTCCATCACGCCGGCGATCTCCTGGCCGAAACGCAGGCAACGGGTGCAGTGGATGCAGCGGCTCATTTCTTCCATCGAGATCAATGGGCCGACGTTCTTGTGAAACACGACGCGCTTCTCTTCCCGGTAGCGCGAAGCACTGTTGCCATAACCCACCGCCAGGTCCTGCAACTGGCATTCGCCGCCCTGGTCGCAGATCGGGCAGTCGAGCGGGTGGTTGATGAGCAGGAATTCCATTACCGCTTTTTGCGCGGTCCTGGCGTATTCGGAATCGGTAAATACCTTCATGCCTTCGGCAACCGGGGTGAGACAGGCAGGCATGGGCTTGGGCGCCTTCTCCACCTGGACCAGGCACATGCGGCAGTTGGCGGCGATGGACAGTTTCTTGTGGTAGCAAAAGTGCGGAATCGCGATGCCAAGCGCATTGGCGGCGTCCATCACGGTGGCGCCGTTCTGCACCTCGATCTGCCTGCCGTCTATTTCCAGTTTGGGCATGTCGTTCTCAGGCCGCCGGACCGGCGGAAGCGCTTGCAGCGGTGAAATAGCCACCGGGCGCGCTCACCTTGCAGCGCTTGTGGTCGATGTGATACTGGAATTCGTCGCGAAAGTGCTTGACGAAACTGATCACCGGCCCTGCCGCGGCATCGCCCAGGGCGCAGATAGTGCGGCCGGCGATGTTATCGGCCACGTTGGCGAGCAAATCCAGGTCTTCCTGCCGCCCTTTTCCATGTTCGATACGGTGGATCACGCGATACATCCAGCCGGTGCCCTCACGGCAGGGCGTGCACTGACCGCAGGACTCTTCGAAATAGAAATACGACAGGCGCTCCAGTGCGCGCACCATGCAGGTGGTTTCGTCCATGACGATCACCGCGCCCGAGCCGAGCATGGAGCCGGCCTTGGCGATCGAGTCGAAGTCGAGATCGGTCTGCATCATGATGTCACCGGGGACGACCGGCGCCGAGGAGCCGCCTGGAATCACCGCCTTGAGTTTCCTGCCGTCGCGCATTCCGCCAGCCATCTCCAGCAGCTTCGCGAATGGCGTGCCTAGGCGCAATTCGTAATTGCCCGGACGCACCACATGGCCGGAGACGGAGAAGAGCTTGGTACCGCCGTTGTTGGGCTTGCCCAGGGCGAGGAAGGCGTCCCCGCCGTTGTTGATGATCCAGGGGACCGCGGCTAACGTCTCGGTGTTGTTGACGGTGGTCGGCTTGCCGTACAAGCCATAGCTCGCCGGGAACGGTGGCTTGAAACGCGGCTGGCCCCTCTTGCCTTCGACCGACTCGAGCAAGCCGGTCTCTTCGCCGCATACATAGGCGCCGTAGCCATGAACGGCGTAGAGTTCGAACGAGAAATCGGTGCCGAGGATGTTCTTGCCCAGATAACCGGCGGCGCGAGCTTCGTCCAGGGCCTGCTCGAACAACTCGTATTCGGCCCAGATCTCGCCGTGGATGTAATTGTAGCCCGTGCCGCTGCCGACCGCGTAGGCGGCGATCAGCATGCCCTCGATCACCATGTGCGGGTTGTAGCGAATGATGTCGCGGTCCTTGAACGTGCCCGGCTCGCCTTCGTCGGTGTTGCACACGAGATACTTGGGACCGGCGTACTGCTTGGGCATGAAGCTCCATTTAAGCCCCGCCGGAAAGCCCGCGCCGCCGCGGCCGCGCAGCCCCGATTTCTTGACTTCGGCGATCACCGCGTCGGGCGT
>JAZDIA010000031.1:0-3314 GCA_043805375.1 Pseudomonadota bacterium | reverse complement strand
GCCGGGTTCTTACGTAAGGCTTACGTAAGCCGATGACTGAAGACACTCACCAGGCGGACGATCTCCGGCTGGCGTATCCGCCAGAATGAAGCCGGGGACAGGCAAACGGCGAGTAAGTGGAGAGGGCGACCGCGGATTACGGGGATCCTACTTCGCGCGAGGCTTCCCGCTTCGCCCTTCGACGGTTCGACAAGCTCACCGCAGGCAAGCTCAGGGCTACGCAGGACCAGCCTTCGCCGTAGGCTACGGCCTGGCAAGCAAGTTTCGCGGATACCAGGTCAACGCGGATTAAGGCAGGCGCGGGTCAGGCCTGAGATTTCAAATATCGTCTGCGGGACAGAGGCGGGTCAGACCTAAAATCTCAAATATCGTCTGCGGACGGGGCGGGTGATGCGCGGGATCCGGCTTCGCCCGGGGCTACGCCGCGACAAGGAGTTTCCAAGGTTTGGAAAAACTCCCCCAAGAACTTCCAAGGTTCGGAAAAAATCGGATGGGGGGGAACAGAGCGCGCACGCGCAGGGGATCTCTGCGGAACTTGGGATGGGGTGCCGGAGGTCGGATGTTTCAGGGCTGACCAGCCTGGCCACCCTTTTCCTGTTCCGCGCGCACGGCGTCCAGCAACTCCCGGGCCATCGCGAAATCCGGCCTGATCTGCAACGAGGCCCGCAGGTGTTGTTCCGCGCCGGCGGGATCTCGAAGCTGGCGCAGGATCACCGCGGCCTGCATATGCGCGTCCGCGTCGCCGGGATCGATTTCGATCGTCCGCCGGAGGTGCCGCAACGCCTCGTCCCATTGCGCGCTCCGCGCCAGCGCCATGGCGAAATTGTAGTGGGCATCCGCGTTGTTCGGGTCGAGGGCGAGCAGCGATTGGAATCCCGCGATGGCCTCGGCGGGCCTGCCCTGCTGAGCCAACGCCATGGCGAGGTTGTAGCGTGCGCCTGCGTTGTCCGGCTCCAGGTTCAGGGCCTTCTTGAACAGCTCGGCGGCGCGGGCGTGATCGCCGTTCGCCGAGAGCGTTTCGCCCATGTCGTTGTAGACGTCCGCGAGGTCCAGTGGACGGTCCGGGTTGTGCGCCGTGATCAGCGCGACGGCTTCTTCCGGCTGGCCCACGTCCGCCCGTTCGAAGGCCTCGCGCATGTACGGTTCCATGGCCTGCGGGATGGCCTCGAAGACGCGCCGGTACTCGCGAAGGGCGCCGGCCATGTCCCCCGCGGCGATCAGCATGTTCCCAAGGCCCTGATGCAGGAGCCAGTCGTCCGGCGCCTTCGCCAGGGCATACGCGTACCCCTGCCGCGCCTGTTCGAGACCCGCCGGTCCGGCGGCGGCCCCGCGCCGGCTGTCGAGATGGCGCGCCATCGCCGCCGATCTTGCTTCGTGATCCAGCTGGAACGAAAAGGGCGGTGTCCCGAGGCGGCGGTACACGCCTTCGTCCAGCGCGAATTGGTCCCACGCCGTAAACGCGAGCAGGCGCGCGCAGTCCGCTTCGGCAAGCCGCGCATCCGGCGCGTGCCGCTGCGTGACCCACCCGGGAAACTGCGCGGCAAGCGCATCAACCAGCGCCTTCGCGAGAACGTAATTCCCCCTGAAATTCATGTGGACGTGTTCGAGGAACAGGTCGTCGCCCGGAATGCCGTGTTCGGAGTTCCGCGCGAACACCTGTTCGGCGTCGAGGAGCGCGACGCGGCCGGGATGCGCGTCCGCCGTGCGGCGAATCGCTCCGTTGATGCCCGGGTCGGCGCGGAATCGCAGCGTGTCCTGGTTCAGCGCCTCCTCGTAACTCTGCCGGGCGCCCGCGGTTTCGCCCAGCCGTTCCCGGCAGCGCGCGATGCGGAAGACCAGTTCCGCATACGTGCCGTCGATCTGCAACGCGTTGAGGTAGGAGGCCAGCGCGCCGCGGATGTCGCCTTGCGATTCCAGGCGCCGGCCCTGCGCATCGTGTCGCTCCCAGGTGGCCAGCGAGGTCGCCGACAGATCCACACGGTGCGCCGAGCCGAACGGCGGCGAGGTCCGCAGGTTGGCGCCGACGGTGCACAGCACGACGCGGGCCCCGACATCCTCCGCCGAGGCCACGATGTCGTCGAGGTTGCGCTCGAAATGCCGGTACGCCGCGGTCAAGCGCGGGTCGTCCGCGCGGATTCGGTGCTCCAGGAACATCTGCATCCCGTTCCAGCGCGATATCCTGTCCTTCGCGCGCGCCGGCAGGCGAATCAGCGCATCGATCAGCTGGCCGGCCCGCGTGCCGCGCACGAAGATGCCGGCGCGGATGTACGCGAGGCTCGGCGAGAACGCGTGGAACGCGGTGCCCGGGCCGTACGGACCCACGACCTCGTTGTGGCCCATGTAGACGATAAACGCGTCGGGCTGGAGCCGTGCGCAATCGCGCGCGATCGGTCGGATGACGTGCGAGTTGATGGCGACCATGCCCGCGTTCAGGACCTCGAAACGCACGCCCGGGTATTCGGCGCACAGCATGCGCTCGAGGATGCGCGCGCAGCCGAACGCGGGGTTCGGATCGCCCACCGCCGCGGATTCGCCGAGCAGGACAATGCGGTACGTGTTCTTCGCCTTTTCCGCAGGCAGGACGAAGGACAACGGTTTGCGCGCCAGCTCGGGCGGGGTGAAGAAGCGGCGGCCGAACATCGCGTTGTCCACGAAGACGGGCTGGCCGCTCTTCGAGGACCGCAGATAGAACGTTGCAGGATAGCCGAAGGAAGCGACGCGGAGCAGCGCCTCGAGCGCGGACAGGAGCAGGAGCGGGACCACGAGGGCCGTGGCCAGTCGAAACAGCCAGATCCGGCCAGGCTTGCTCTTCGATCTTCCGCTGGATGGGCTGATGATGATGCGTCAGATACTGCCACGCGAGGATGCCCGTGACCAACGAAATCCTGATAAAGGCGAAGGTAGAAGCGGGGCAGACCTAAGATATCAAATATCGTCTGCGGACGGGGCGGGTGATGCGCGGGGAGCGGGGCGGAGAGGTTTCAGGTGTCCCGCCTTCGCCAGAGGCTTCCGACTTCGCCCTTCGAGGATCTCGGGGCTACGTCGGACAAGACGGCGGGCACGCGGGGTTCAGGTGTCAGGCCGTTGGTCTTCTCCTTGCTCTTTCCTGACACCTGAAACCTGAACACTGAAACCTTGGATCTCAGCCCGCCGGCGCGGCTGTCTTCTCGTGGTCGGAGGCGGTTGGGTGGGTGACGGGCGGATGCGCGGGATCCGGCTTCGCCCGGGGCTACGCCGCGACAAGGAGTTTCCAAGGTTCGGAAAACAATCGGAGCTTCCGCGTGTTCCGCCTTCCAGGCCGGGCGACCACGGGG
>JAZDIA010000030.1:0-2147 GCA_043805375.1 Pseudomonadota bacterium | reverse complement strand
CGTATCTGCCATCCGCGACTACATTGGCAAGAACTGGAAGGTCGAAGGCGACCTGCGCCGCGCAGAGCAATTGAATATCAAGCGGCTGATCGAAATCGGCTGCTATCGCGGACTCCGTCACCGACGCAACCTGCCGGTGCGTGGTCAGCGCACGCGCACCAACGCGCGCACCCGCAAGGGGCCGAAGAAGACGGTTGCCGGGCGCGGACGCCGCCGCGGCGGTAAGAAGTAATCTGGAATTCTAGAGAGGTCTTATGGCTCAAAGTGTACGTTCAGCGCGTCGCGGTAGCGGCGCTAAAAAAGCCAAGCGCGCCTTGTCTTCGGGACAGGTGCACGTCTTTGCCTCCTTCAACAATACCATTGTGACTGTGACCGATACCGAGGGGAATACCCTCACCTGGGGCAGCGCAGGCTCTGTGGGCTTCAAAGGCTCGCGCAAGAGCACGCCTTTTGCCGCCCGCCTGGCCGCCGAACAGGCCATCAAGGCTGCGCTGGCGATAGGCATCCAGGAAGTGGATCTGATCGTCAAGGGCCCTGGCCCAGGGCGGGAATCGGCCATCCGGGCGGTGCAGGCCATGGGCATGAAAGTGCGCTCTATCTCGGATAAGACGCCGGTGCCGCACAACGGCTGCCGGCCTCCGAAGAAACGCCGCGTCTAGTTCAAGCGAGAGAGGTTAGAACGTATGGCGAAAGATTTAGGGCCGGCCTGCAAACAATGCCGGCGTGAAGCTGAAAAACTATTCTTGAAGGGAGAGCGTTGTTTCTCCCCGAAATGTGCATTCGAAAGGCGGGGCTTTGCCCCCGGCATGCATGGACGTTCGACGGGCAGCCGCCGTGGTCGTAAAGGTGGCGGCAGTGGCCGTGAATCGGACTATTCCCGCCAGTTGCGTGCCAAGCAGAAGGCGCGCCGCGTCTACGGAATCTTCGAGCGTCAGTTCCGCCGTTACTACGAGACGGCGCTGCGCCGGCGTGGGATTACCGGTCTGGCGCTACTGCAAACTCTGGAATCCCGTTTGGATAACGTCGTCTTCCGGCTGGGATTCGCCAGCAGCCGCGGTCATGCCCGTTTGCTCGTCACTCACGGCCATTTCATGGTCAACGGCCGCCGCACCGACATCCCCTCGATGGTCTTGAGCGCTGGTGATTTGATAACCGTACGCGAAGGCTCGCGCGACAGCACTTATTTCAAGGAACTCGCTTCGGCGGCCGAGGCGCGCAACACGCTGCCCTGGTTGAGCCGTGACTTGCAGACCCTGTCAGGCAGCGTCTTGCGCCTGCCGGAGCGCGCCGAGATTAACGGCAACTTGAACGAGCAGTTGATCGTTGAATATTACTCGCGATACTGGTAACCATAATCAGAGGCTTTTTTCTCTATTGGATACGGCGTACCACTTGTACGCCGGGGAGAGGTGAACCGTGACAGGTATAACGAACATGGTCATGCCGAAGATTGAGCGCGAGAACGAGGCTCGGAATTATGGCAAGTTCATCATCAGCCCGTTGGAGCGCGGCTACGGCGTAACCCTGGGCAACGCTCTGCGGCGGGTACTGCTTTCGTCGCTGGAAGGCACTGCGGTGACATCCATTCGCATCGCGGATGTTCTGCACGAGTTCAGCGTCATACCAGGCGTCCGTGAAGACGTGTTGCTGGTCATGCTGCAGATCAAGCAGTTGCGCCTAATCCTGGATGGTGTGGACGCCACCCATATGCACCTGGAGGTGCGCGGGGAGGGCGTGGTGACAGCAGCCGACATCGTTGCGTCGCCCGAGGTGCAGATCATCAATCCGGACCTGTACTTGTTTACCGCGGACAATGCCAAAACCCGCCTGGAAATCGAATTCATGGTCGAACGCGGCCGCGGTTATTCGCCTGCCAACGAGCGCGGGCGTATGCCGATCGGCGAGCTGCCTGTGGATGCGATCTTCGGCCCGGTCAAGCGCGTCAACTGGAACGTGCAGGCGGCGCGCGTCGGCCAGAGCACCAACTACGACAAGCTGGTGCTCGAGATCTGGACAGACGGCACCCTTTCGCCCGAAAAAGCCTTGAGCGGCTCGGCCAAGATCCTCATCGAACACCTGCGCTACATTGCAGGCGTCAGCGAGGAGACCCTGACCATTGCCATCGAAAAAGAGGTGGCGGGTTCCCG
>JAZDIA010000029.1:0-26833 GCA_043805375.1 Pseudomonadota bacterium | reverse complement strand
CGACAAGGCCCTCGCCGAGATCGAGCGGGGCCGTGGAACCGCATATGACACGAACATTGTCGATGCGTGTCTGCGGCTGTTCCGAGACAAGCGCTACGAGCTTCCGCATGATGCCTGAGTTTCGCTGCCGGTGACGGCTCGACTTGCGCGGCAACATTCCCAGCTTCATCCACATCTCCGACGGCAAGCTGGGCGACGTCAAAGCGCTCGACATCCTGGTGCTGGAGGCTGGGGTGATCTACCTTATGGATCGTGGCTATCTCGACTTCGCCCGGCTTTACATGATGCATCAGACTCAAGCCTTCTTCGTCACACCCGCCAAGTCGAACACCCAGTTTCGGCGCGTCTATTCGGCTGCGGTGGATCGCAGCACCGGCATCATCTGCGATAAGACCATCGCACTCACCGGCACCACCAGCCACAAGGACTACCCCGAACCTCTGCGTCGCATCCGCTTCAAGGATCCGGAAACCGGCAAGACACTGGTGTTCCTCACCAACAACTTCGCATTGCCGGCAGCCACTATCTGCGCACTCTACAAGGCGCGCTGGCAGGTGGAACTGTTCTTCAAATGGATCAAGCAGCATCTGCGTATCAAGAAGTTCTACGGCAATACAGAGAATGCGGTGAAGTCGCAAATCTGGATCGCTGTGTCGGTCTATGTCCTCGTCGCCATCGTCAAGAAGCGCCTGAATTTGGACGCCTCGCTCTACACTTTGCTACAGATCTTGTCGGTCACCCTGTTCGAGAAAATGCCCTTGCAGCAAGCGTTTCCGGGCAGCGACTACAAATCCGAACAGGGTGACGACTGCAATCAAATGAATCTATTCACGTTTTAACCGGACAGCAGTGAGATGCAATACGAAATAGGGAGGTTTTGGTGCCGGGTAAAGGATTCGAACCCTCGACCGTCGCATTACAAATGCGCTGCTCTACCAACTGAGCTAACCCGGCAGGCCCGACACATTATACGCGGGAGATCCCGCAGTATTGTCCCCGACCGCGTCTCGCGGCGAAGCGCGATGCGCTACTTTACCCGCCGCAGCGAGGGTTTGCCCGAGGGGCGCGGCGGCTCGGGCGGCGTTTCGTTGCCCTCGCCGGCCTCGGCGGATTGGCCCGAAGCCTGCGTCTGCGGCGCGCTCACCTCGAACGACAAGCCCTGGCCGTTCTCGCGCGCATAGATCGCGAACACCGCCCCGATCGGAATCAGGATTTCGCGCCCCACTCCGTTGAAGCGGGCGGAGAACTCGATCAGATCGTTGCCAATCCTGAAGCGCTCCACCGCGATCGGGCCGATGTTGAGCACGATTTCGCCGTCTTTGACGTACTCCATCGGTACGCGCGTGACCGAATTCACCCTCACCGAAAGATAAGGCGTGTAGCCGCTGTCCACGCACCAGTCGTAGATGGCGCGCATCAGGTAAGGCTTGGTGGAGGGATCGGGCATGGGTGAATTCGCCGTTCCAAATGTTGCAATCTGCTTTTAAATAAGCCGCAAAGCAGATTCTTCGGGCTGCGCCCTCAGAATGACACGTTATTTTGCAAAGGGTTCCGACAGATCACTTGCGCATCACTTTTTCCGAAGGCGTCAGCGCCTCGATAAAGGCCGGGCGCGAGAACAGGCGCTCGGCGTATTTCATCAGCGGCGCGGCCGGCTTGCCCAGAGAGATGCCATAGTGGCCCAGGCGCCATAGGAGCGGCGCGATCGCCACATCAAGCATCGAGAATTCATCGCCCAGCATGTATTTCTGCTTGACGAAAATCGGCGCCAGCTCGGTCAGCCGATCGGCCACGTGCGCGCGCGCCTTCTCCTGCTGCTTGACGATGCCTTTCTCGAGGATGTCTATGCGGCTGAACAACTCCACCTCGAAATTGAACAGCAGCAGCCGCGCGCGCGCGCGCATCACCGGGTCTGGCGGCATCAACTGCGGGTGCGGAAAGCGTTCGTCGATGTACTCGTTGATGATGTTCGACTCATACAGGACCAGGTCGCGCTCGACCAGCACCGGCAGGCGGTTGTACGGATTCATCACCGCGATGTCTTCCGGCTTGTTGAACATGTCGACATCGATGATCTGAAAGTCCATGCCTTTTTCGTAGAGCACGATGCGGCAGCGCTGGGAGAAGGGGCAGGTAGTGCCGGAATATAGGTTCATCATGATAAATTTTTGTCCAGGTGATGAGTGATAGGGAACGGGTGACGGGGGTTTTTCCGCGCCAGCCATGCGCTATGCGCCTTTTTTGTCGCTGCCGATGAGAATGCGGGTATCGGACAGATAGGTATGTTGCGGCACCTCGAGGTTGACCGGGGCCAGTGCGCCCTTGTACACGCGCCCGGCAAGGTCGAATTTGGAGCCGTGGCAGGGACAGAGGAAGCCGCCTGCCCAGTCGGCGCCCATTTCCGCCTTGTCTTCAACCGGCTTGAACTGCGGCGAGCAGCCCAGGTGCGAGCAGATGCCCACCAGCACCAGCACCTCGGGCTTGATCGAGCGAAATTGGTTTTTCGCATATTGGGGCTGCATCGCCACGTCGGAGGCCGGGTCTGATACCTTGCTCGCGACGCTCGCCAGGCTGTCCTGCATTTGCTTGGTGCGGCGGACGATCCATACCGGCTTGGAGCGCCATTCCACGGTCATCATCTGGCCGGGTTCGAGCTTGCTGATGTCGGCTTCGACCGGCGCGCCGCCGGCCTTGGTGCGCTCCGAGGGCATCCAGCTTGCGACAAACGGCACGGCCGCGGCCACGCCGACGGCGGCGCCCGCGGCAGAGGTCGCGATCACCAGAATGCGCCTCGTTTTATCTACCTGTTTATCGTCACTCATCGGAGGTTTCTCGATATACAAGATGTTGCTGCGTGCAAAAGCTTCTAATTGTACCCGAAAGTCCCAACCGGACTAAAGTTTTGTACGCTAACAAGTTGAAATCAATGAAGAAAACGACGCAGCCCCGAACCGGATCTGGAGCCGGTTTCATACCGGATTGGGAATATCGATGAACCGGTGCGCCAGGCCGAAGCGCGCCGCCAGATGTTCGCCCAAAGCCTGCACGCCGTATTTCTCAGTGGCGTGATGACCTGCGGCAACGAAAGCTACCCCCGATTCGCGCGCCAGATGCACCTGCTGCTCGGAGATTTCCCCGCTGAGGTAGGCATCGTTGCCCAATCCGATGGCCTCCTCGAAAAATCCCTGCGCCGCGCCCGCGCACCAGGCAATTTTCCGGATCTCCCGTGCGGGATCGCCGATCACCAGAGGTTCGCGGCCAAGCCGATGTTTGACCTGCATGGCGAAGGCATCCAGACGCAGCGGCGCTTCCAGGTGACCGCAAACCCCGATTTCCTGATCGGCGAAGCGCGCGGTTTCGACCAACCCCAGGCGCTTGCCAAGCTGGGCGTTGTTGCCGAGTTCCGCATGGGCATCGAGCGGCAAGTGATAGGCGAACAGGTTGAGCTCGCGCCCGACGAGCAGCGCAATGCGCGCGCGGCGGGTGCCGGTGAGGCGAGGATCATCGCCTTTCCAGAAATAGCCATGGTGCACGAGGATGGCGTCCGCACCTTGCGCGAGCGCAGCCTGGATCAGATCAAAGCTCGCCGTCACCCCGCTTACGACGCGGCGGATTTCACTGCGCCCTTCCACCTGCAGCCCATTTGGGCAATAATCCCGGAATCGGGAGACCTCCAACAAGCCGTCCAGGTAACGGTTCAGTTCCTCGCGCTGCATTGCGGCACCCATCGCATGAAGAGAGCGGGAATTGTACCCGTATGCACGCCGGCGCAGCGTCTGCCGGACACTAAGGGGTTGCTTCAGAATGACTGAAACAGCGCCTGACTTGGTTACTTATGAGTCTGGTCCTGACAAAGTTGGCGAAGAATTTGGGGTTGCATACATCCCCTCATCTTGAAACGAACGCAAGGACGCGCACGCGATGTACCGACTCTGGCTGACCTTCGCGCAAACTGCCACCATCTGCCTCGCGATCCTGTTCATCGTGGCGACGCTAAGACCGGAATGGCTGCCGGGAAGGTCCGGCACCCCGGCCGCGGCGAATCAGGCGGAGCCTTCAGCCGCTGCCGCCGCCAAGACCATCTCCTACGGCGATGCCGTGCGCAGGGCCGCGCCGGCCGTGGTCAGCATCTTCACCAGCAAGGAAGTGAAGCGGCCGCAGAATCCGTTCATGAACGATCCTTTGTTCCGCCATTTTTTCGGCGAGCGCTTCGAGGACGAGGCGCAACGCGCCTTCGGCCTGGGCTCGGGCGTGATCATCAGCCCCAAGGGTTACATTCTGACCAACCAGCACGTGGTCGAGGCCGCGGACGAGATCGACGTGGCGCTCGCCGACGGCAAGAAACTTGCCGCCAAGGTGGTGGGCAGCGATCCCGAAACCGACCTTGCAGTATTGCAGGTGAACGCGCAGAACCTGCCGGCAATCACGCTGGGGCAAGCGGAAAACCTCAAGGTTGGCGACGTGGTGCTCGCCATCGGCAACCCGCTCGGCGTCGGCCAAACGGTGACCATGGGCATCGTCTCGGCCCTGCACCGGACCGGCCTAAGAATCAACACGTTCGAAAATTTCATCCAGACCGACGCCGCGATCAATCAGGGAAACTCCGGCGGCGCGCTGATCGACGCGTCCGGAAACCTGGTCGGCATCAACACCGCGATACTGTCGCAATCGGGCGGCTCGATCGGCATCGGCTTTGCCATTCCGGTTTCCACCGCCAAACAGGTGATGGAGCAATTGATCGAAACCGGCGCGGTGACGCGCGGGTGGGTCGGGGTGGAATTGCAGGAGATCACGGCGGAACTGGCCGACTCGTTCAAGCTGCGGGCCAACACCGGCGTACTTGTGGCCGGGGTGCAGCGCGGCAGCCCCGCCGACCGCGCCGGCATCAAACCCGGCGATATCGTGGTGAGAGTGGAGGGCAAGCCGGTGAGCGACCCGGATTCCCTGCGCAACCTGATCGTGGCCGTGCCCCCGGGCAAGCCGACGACGTTCAAACTGAAACGCGGCCAGAACGAGGTGGAGGTGACGGTAAACGTGGGCAAGCGACCCAGTTCACCGCGCCAGCGCGAGCCCTGACAGGCGCGCAAAGGTTCTCGCTCGCTTAGAGTTTACTGCGCCAGAAATTCTTCTATCGGCGCAATCTGCCCCGGCACGTTGAACGCCGCGGCATGGCCGCAAACGCGGAGGATCGGCAATGGCCGTCAACAAGTCCGCGCCGTTCCTGAGCCTGCCGCAAATGAGCTGCGCGCCGACCGAGCGGAAGAATAGAAAGCTGCCGGCAAAAATTTTATTATGTTGACATGACATCATAAATTAATGACAATAGCGTGATGATTGCAACCGCCAAACATGGCGCCGTAAAGCCGGTACGCGGGCGCCCCAGGACCAGCGCGCTGCCGCGCGCCGAGCAGTTGCGCCGCGCCAAGCGGGCGCAGCGCGAGCGCGCATGCGCACTTGGCTTGGTTCATTACCAGATCGAGTTGCCGCGCGCGGACGCGGAGCGGCTCAAAGCCGGCGTGCGACAACCGGATTTCGCGCGGCGATTGAAGGTGTTTCTGGACGAAACGGTCATTGCGGTGGATGCTTACGACAACCTCAGGGCGTTGTGCTGGAACCGGACTACGCGGTACCTCGGCCCCGAGGAGGCGTTTCGCCTGTACGAGCGCAACTGGCGGCACGTCGACCGCAAGAACATGACCGACGCCGAACGCACGCTGATTGCGCGGCTGGCCGACAGATTCGGCAATAGCGTCCTCAATGTCTGAATTCAAACGCGCGCGCCACCGGCTGGTCATGCAGGCGCTGGCAGCGCTCGACGCCGATTTTCTCGTGCGGGCCAAGTGCTACTTCGGCGGCGGCACGCGCATCGCGATGGCGCTGGGAGAATATCGCGAGTCGGCCGACGTCGATCTGCTTTGCGCCGACCGCGACGGCTACCGTGCCTTGCGTTCAACGGTTACCGACAACTCCCTGGGCCGGATCATGCGTGGCCGGATACAACTGGCGCGTGAAGTGATCGCTGACCGTTACGGCATCCGGACGTTTGTGCAGATGGGCGACGAAAAGATCAAGTTCGAGATCGTCAGCGAAGGCCGGATCGCAATCGCCGGCGGCATGGAGCCTGGGTGCCCCGTCCCGGTATTGGCGCCGGTTTCGTGTTTCGCCGAGAAATTTCTCGCCAATGCGGATCGCTGGAACGACGAGTCCTTCCTTGGCCGCGACGTGATCGACCTGGCGTTCATGGCCACCGCGTGGGACCCGGCTGACGCCGCCACCGGACTCGATCGGGCGCGGGACGCCTACGGCAAGGTGGTCGATGACGCACTGAAGAAGGCGGTCCGAGGGATGAGCGAACGCAAAGATTACAGGACGCGCTGCGCCGCCGGTCTGGGCGTCGAGGATGCGCGCACCTTGGCACGGGGACTGCGAACACTTTCCGGATTTCCGCCCAAAGCGCGCGCGCGGACAGGCCGATGACGCCGCGCATTGCACTACCGATTATTTGATCTGCTTCTGCTCGGTTACAGTCTGCTCCAGCCGGCCATTCGCTTCCGCCGCGCCTGGCGCAATGTGCTCCGGTGCGCCTTCTTCCTCGGCTACGCGCTTGCGGAAAAACCGCTCGATTAACTGCGCCAGGAAAATCCCGAACTCGTACAGCAGGCACATCGGGATCGCTAACAGGAGCTGCGACACCACGTCCGGCGGGGTGACCACTGCGGCCACCACGAAAGCGCCGACGATCACGTACGAACGGATGTCCTTGAGTTTTGCCACCGTCACCATGCCGGTGCGCACCAGCACCACCTCGATCAACGGGATCTCGAAGGTCAGGCCGAAGGCTACGAACATGGTGAGCACGAAACTCAGGTAAGCCTCGATGTCCGGCGCCGGCGTGATGCTTTTGGGCGCAAATTGGATAATGAAGCGGAACACCCAGTTGAACACCACGAAATAGCAGTAGGCGACGCCGGCCAGGAACAGCGCCGTGCTGCCGAACACCAAGGGCAGCGCGAGGCGTTTTTCGTGGGTGTAAAGACCGGGCGCGACAAACGCCCAGACCTGGTACAGCACATAGGGTAAAGCCAGCATGAACGCCGCCATCAGACCGACTTTGAGCGGCACCAGGAAAGGCGTGATGACGCCGGTGGCGATCATGCGCGTACCTTCGGGCAAAGTGCGCATCATCGGCAGCGCCAGCAGGTCGTAGATCTCCGCCAGCCCGGGCCAGAACCAGAGTAGCGCGAACACCGCAAGCACCGCGTAAATCGAGCGCAGCAGCCGATCGCGCAGCTCAACCAGATGGGAAATAAACGTTTCCTGCGCGCTCACTTGAGTTCAGACCTTGGGCGCCGCTGGCGCTTCGGCGCGAGGCTCGGATTCCAGCCGCGGATCGGGATGCGCCGAAGCGCTCGGGGTTTCTTCGGCGGCGGCAGCAGCAGGGGGCTCTGCCGCAGCCGGTTCGCCTTTGTCTTCCGCAGTAGCGGAGAAACTCTGGTTCAGCGACTCTCCGGCCGCCTGCAGTTCCCGACCGGCCTCGCGCACTGACTGTTCGACCGATTTTGCCGCGTCCTGAAATGTGGATCGGATGCTGTTCAGCTCGTCCAGATTCACTTCGCGCTCAATATCTGCCTTGACCTCGTTGACATAGCGTTGCGCGCGGCCCAACAGCGCCCCCAGCGTGCGCGCGACCCTGGGCAAGCGCTCCGGACCAATCACGATCAGCGCCACCAGGGCAATGACTATCAGCTCGGAAAATCCGACGTCGAACATTTCAGGCAGAAGGGAAAAGAAGAGCAAACAAGGACGTGGGGGCGGATCGTCCCCGCGCTACCCCGACCTATGCGCTCTTGGACTTCTCTTTGATTTCGCCCTCGATGACGTTGCCATCGATCTTGTGCGAAGCACCGGCAGTCTCGGCCGGCTTGTCGGAGGTGCCTTCCTTCATTCCTTCCTTGAATCCGCGCACCGCTCCGCCGAGGTCGGCGCCGATGTTGCGCAACTTCTTCGTTCCGAATACCAGCATGACGATGACCAGAACGATCAACCAGTGCCAAATACTGAATGAACCCATGGCTTTACTCCTTTAAGGAATGACCGAACAAACGGGCGGTCCCCTCGTGTCTTTCCTAACGTTGCGTCATCCCCGGCAGGACCTCTTTGCCGCCGATGATGTGCACGTGCAAATGATACACCTCCTGGCCGCCGACGCGCCCGGTGTTGATGACGGTGCGCCAGCCGTCGCGGCAGCCTTGCTCGATCGCCAGCTTCGACGAGAGCACCAGCATCTTGCCGAGCAGCATCTGGTGGCCCGGATCCACTTCCACCAGCGAGGCAATGTGCCGCTTCGGAATGACCATGAAATGCACCGGCGCCGCCGGGCGAATGTCGTGGAACGCAAGAAATTCTTCGTCCTCGTACACCTTCTTGCACGGAATCTTGCCGTCGATGAGGTTGCAGAAAATGCAGTTGTCCAAGGTGTGCCCGTTACTTGCGCTCGGCCTCGACGCGCGAACTCGCGGCCCGGGACGCCTTCTCGTCTATCCCGGAAATACCCTCGCGGCGCTTGAGCTCATACAGCACATCGGTCGGACGCAGGCCGTAGTGAGCCAGCATGATCAAGCAGTGAAACCACAGGTCGGCGGTCTCGCCGACGATGCGCAGCTTGTCGCCGTCCTTGGCGGCTATCACCGTCTCGGTGGCCTCCTCGCCGATCTTTTTCAGTATGGCGTCTTCGCCGAGTGCGAGCAGCCGCGAAACGTAGGAAGCATTTTCGTCGCCGCCCTTGCGCGCCTCGACCGTGTCGGCCAGGCGCTCGAGTATGTCTGTCATATTGCTTGTCCTTGAGCACCGGGGCCATGCCCCGCTATTTGTCTATTCACCAAACAGGGCAAAGCTCAGATCGAGCGACAGGTTCAACCAGAGTTTCCCTTGCGGTATATGTCCTTGGGATCCTTGATCACCGGCTCCGTGACGACCCATTTGCCGTTCGCGTATTTCCGGAAAAAGCAGTTGTGCCGGCCGGTGTGGCAGGCGATGCCGCCGATTTGCTCCACGCAGAGCAATATTACGTCCTCATCGCAATCCAGGCGCAGCTCGCGCACCTTTTGCACGTGGCCCGACTCCTCGCCCTTGTGCCACAATTTCCGGCGCGAGCGCGACCAATACACGGCCTCCCCGCCGGCAACCGTCTGCTCCAGCGCCGCGCGGTTCATCCAGGCGAACAGCAACACATTGCCGCTCGTCGCCTCCTGCGCGATCACCGGCACCAAGCCGTCATCATTCCATCTGATCTCGTCAAGCCAGGCTATGTCCATATTTTCAAAGTGCGCAGTGCTGCGGACCGAGTGCCGGGTCTAAGGTACATCCCCCCGGATTTAGCTCAGTCCGCGTCCCTCAGTCCTTTCATTCAAAGTCTCACCTCGATGCCCATGGACCGCATCAGCTCTTTCGCCTGACGCACGGTGTACTCGCCATAATGAAATATGCTTGCGGCGAGCACTGCATCGGCCTTGCCCTCGAGTATGCCGGCGGCCAGGTGCTCGAGATTGCCGACCCCGCCGCTCGCAATCACCGGCACATCCACCGCCTCGGCCACCGCGCGCGTCAGCGCCAGATCGAAGCCGGACTTGGTACCGTCGCGGTCCATGCTGGTGAGCAGGATCTCGCCCGCGCCCAACGTCTGCATTCTACGCGCCCATGCCACCGCATCCAAGCCGGTGGGTTTGCGCCCTCCATGGGTATACACCTCCCAACGCGGTTCGGCACCGGCTTCGCCGGAATCTGCGCCGGCAGAGACGCGCTTCGCCTCCGTTCTTGGATCGACGCGCTTCGCGTCGATGGCGACAACGATGCATTGCGCGCCGTAGCGGCCGGCGGCGTCCGCCACCAGCTGCGGATTGTGCACGGCGGAGGTGTTGATCGAGACCTTGTCGGCCCCCGCGTTCAGGAGCCGGCGCACGTCCTCTACCTTGCGCACGCCGCCGCCCACGGTAAGCGGGATGAACACCTGCGCCGCCACCGCTTCGACGATATGCAGAATCATGTCGCGCCCATCCGAACTCGCGGTGATGTCGAGGAAAGTGAGCTCGTCGGCGCCCTGATCGTCGTAGCGGCGCGCGATTTCCACCGGATCGCCGGCGTCGCGCAAACCGACGAAATTCACCCCTTTCACTACGCGGCCGCGGGTGACGTCGAGACAGGGAATGACGCGCTTGGCTAGCATGGCGGGAGGCGGGAAACGAGAAAGGGGGTTGGAGACCGCTTCCCTCCTCGCCCCTCCTTCCTCACCCTGCGCGTTTTCCCGAGAGTTTGTCCGCCGTCGCCTGCGCCTTCCTGAAATCCACCGTCCCCTGGTAGATGGCGCGCCCGGTGATGACCCCGGTAATGCCTTCGGATTCGATCTTGCAAAGGGCCTTGACGTCGGCGAGGTTGGTGAGCCCCCCGCTCGCGATCACCGGCACCACGAGTTCGCGCGCGAGCTTGATCGTGGCTTCGATGTTGACCCCGCTAAGCATGCCGTCGCGGCCAATGTCGGTATAGATTACGGCTTCGACGCCGTAGTCCTGAAATTTGCGCCCTAGGTCGATCACGTCGTGCCCGGTCATTTTCGACCAACCCTCCACCGCAACTTTGCCGTCCCTGGCGTCCAGGCCGACCATGATATGGCCGGTGAAGGCGGAACACGCGTCCTGCAGGAAACCAGGATTTTTCACCGCTGCCGTGCCGATGATGACATAGCTGATGCCGACGTCGAGATAGCGCTCGATGGTGTCCAGATCGCGGATACCGCCGCCCAGTTGTATCGGCATCCTGCCGTCAACCGCGCGCACGATATCCTTGATCACGCTTTCGTTGCGCGGCTTGCCCGCAGCCGCGCCGTTCAGATCAACCAGGTGCAGCCTGCGCGCGCCCTGGTCCAGCCAATGCTTGGCCACTGCCGCCGGATCGTCGGAGAACACGGTCTCCGTGTCCATCTTGCCCTGTTCGAGGCGCACCGCGCGCCCCTCCTTGATATCGATCGCGGGGATGATAAGCATATGTTGTTCTGGCTGTGAGGAAAGAGGGAGAGCGGACGCCTAATGTATCGAGGTCTCGAGGTCACGGTTTCCAGGCCATGAAATTGGCGAGCAGCGCAAGGCCGGCGGTCTGGCTTTTCTCGGGATGGAACTGCACAGCGAAAATATTATCCTGCGCCACGACGCAGGTAAAGGGGAAACCGTAAATGCTGTGCCCGGCCACCAGTTCCGGCTTGGCCGCCTCGACGTAATAGCTGTGCACAAAATAATAGCGGCTGGCGTCGGCGATGCCCCGCCACAGCGCGTGCGACCGGGCTTGCATCACCTCGTTCCAGCCCATGTGCGGCACCTTGAGCCTGCCGCCCTGCGCATCTTTCATCGCCCGCTGCGGAAAACGCTTCACCCGCCCCGGAAAAATGCCAAGCCCGGTGGTATCGCCTTCTTCGCTGCGCTCGAACAGCATCTGCAAGCCGATGCAGATGCCGAGAAAGGGTTTGGCGCGTGCCGCCTCGAGCAGCGCCGGTCGCAAACCCCGGGCATCCATCTCGCGCATGCAGTCGGGCATCGCGCCCTGGCCCGGGAATACCACGCGTTCAGCCTGCCTCACCACCTCTGGATCGGAGGTGACCTCGACTTCGGCATCCGGCGCGACGTGCTCCAGCGCCTTGGATACCGAGCGCAGGTTGCCCATGCCGTAGTCGACGACGGCGATGGTATTACGCATTGGGACGAGCGTCCAAAAAGCGTCTACAGAGAACCCTTGGTCGAAGGCACGACGCCGGCAGCGCGAGCATCCGCTTCGGCCGCCATGCGCAGCGCCCGGCCGAAGGCCTTGAACACGGTCTCGCACTGATGGTGCGCGTTGTCGCCGCGCAGATTGTCGATGTGCAGAGTCACCTGGGCGTGGTTGACGAAACCCTGGAAAAATTCGCGCACCAGGTCGACGTCGAACTCGCCGATCCAGGCGCGGCTGAACTTGAGCTGATAGCTGAGCCCGGGACGACCGGAAAAATCGATCACTACCCGTGATAGCGCTTCGTCCAGCGGCACGTAGGCATGGCCGTAGCGGCGTATGCCGCGCCTGTCGCCGATCGCTTCGGCCACGGCCTGCCCCAGGCTGATGCCGACGTCCTCGACCGTGTGATGGGCGTCGACGTGCAGGTCACCCTTCGCCGTGATCTCCAGATCGATCATGCCGTGGCGCGCCACCTGGTCCAACATGTGGTCGAGGAAAGGCAGGCCGGTGGCCAATTTAGCCGAACCGGCGCCGTCCAGGTTCAGGCTGACGCCAATCTGGGTTTCGCTGGTATTGCGCGTGACCGAGGCTGTACGCATTTGGGTCGGGGTGCTGAAAAAAGCCTATTCTAGCCTTGAAGCGGCAATCGCGCCTGCTCTCACTTTGCTCTCACTTCAAAGCGCGGCGCGCAAGGCCGCCACGCACTGCGAGTTCTCTTGCGCCGTGCCCACGGTAATGCGCAGGCACTGCGCCAGCAGCGGGTGGCTTCCGTGAAGCATTTTCACGAGCACGCCGCGCTCTTTCATGCCCGCGAACGCCTTGCCCGCGTCAGGCACGCGCGCAAGCAGGAAATTGGCATCGCTCGCGAACACCGTCACGCCGGGCATGCGCTCGAATTCGGCCTTAAGCCGCGCGCGCTCCTCGCGAATCGCGGCGGCCTGCCGCTCCAGCACGCCGACATGCGCGAGCAGCCTTTCCGCCACCAGCTGCGTCAGCACGTTCACGTTGTAGGGCGGACGCACCTTGTCGAACTCGCGCATCCAGGCCGGATTGCCCGCGGCATAGCCCAGGCGCAACCCAGCCATGCCGATTTTGGACAGCGTGCGCATGACGACGAGGTTGGGATGCCTGGCGAGGCTCGGCAGGAAGCTCTTTTGTGCGAACGCATGGTAGGCCTCGTCCAGCACCACCAGCCCCGAGGCGGCCTCAAGGATGCGCAGCACGTCGGCTTCGGCGAACAGATTGCCGGTCGGATTGTTGGGGTAGGCGATGAAAGTAAGCGCCGGCTGGTGCTCGTCGATGGCGGCAAGCACGCGCTCGCAATCGAGCGTGAAGTCCGGGGCCAGGGGCACGCCGATATAGCGCATGCGGTTCACCAGCGCGTAAGCGCGGTACATGACGAAGGTGGGTTCGGGCGCGAGCACCACCGCGCCGGGCCGGGCCAGCGCCTGGACCATGATGTGAATGAGTTCGTCCGAGCCGTTGCCGAGGAGAATGTCGAAAGCATCGGGTATCGCCATCGTCTGACGCAGCCGCGCCTTCAGCTCTGGAGCCTGCGGATTCGGATAGCGGTTGAGCGCCGCGCCCGCCGCGAGCGCCGCGATTTCGCGCCGCAATTCCTGCGGCAGCGCATACGGGTTCTCCATCGCGTCGAGCTTCACCATGCCGGCGGCCTCGCCTACATGGTAGGCGGTGAGTGCGAGAATTTCCGGGCGGATGATTTGATCGGGAGAGTTGGGCATAAAATCTTTAGTCGGTCTCTTCCAATTTTACATCCATCTCAGACCGGTAATCTGCAACTGCGGCCGTACTTGCCCCTCGCACCGCGCTACGCGATGTCCGGGACCGGGCGGTAGGTGATGGGAATGATCGCGTTTTGCGGCCAGTCGAGCGCTTGCGCGGGCGGGCCCCGCTCGGCGGGCTCGGGCACCCAGCGTCCGAGGTGCTCGAGGATGCGCCGCACCACGGCCGGATCGTCGATTAGCGCCGATTGGAACCCGGAACTCAAAACGTGCTTTCAATCAAGGATTCACCCAACGGACGGCCAGGAAAGCCCCCGTATTTAACCCCCTTTGACGTCCGTCTAGTTCAATCTCCGCCGCCCGGTCGGGATCTTCTTCTTTCAGGAAATGAACTGCCGTGCGGACAGTCCCTCTTACCGGGGCCAATGAAGCCAACTCGTCCGGGGAGCGGAAGATGATTTTTTGGAAGAGAGTGTGGCCTTTTCGAGCTTCTTCCTTCCGCCGCATTGCCCAGGGGCTCAGGCTGTTCAAAGTGGCCACGACGATGAATCCGCCCTTTCGAGTTACCCGGAATAGCTCGCTGACAGCCCTTTGTCCATCAGGGATAAATTCCAGAGCGGTGACTGAGACCGTCTTGTCAAAACAACGATCTCGAAAGGGAAGGTTTAATAGGTCTCCTGCGGATACCTGGAAGGACGCCGCCCGAGCCTTTTGCCGGGCCCGGATGAGCATGGGCAGGGATACATCGAGGCCCAAGACGGTTGAGCCAGGGATGTGAATGTCCTGGGTAAACACGCCGGTGCCGCAGCCGGCATCCAGGATCCTCTCCCCCCGGGCGGGTTTCAAAAGATCCAGCAGTAATTCGCCCTCTACTTTTTTTACCAGAGAGCCGATCGTGGTAGTGAACCACTGGTCGTATTTTTCGGGCCACTCGTCAAAAAGCTGGCCCTTTCCCCCATTTATCATAGGTCTACCCCGCCCAATTTAATTACCTCCCCGTAACTCAGACTCCGAGCAAAACCCAATCCGTGGGTTCGCGCCCATGGTTGAGTATCGAGGTTGCGGATCAGAACCGGGTCAATGCTTCCTGTTTTCTTCCGCGCGTGGTTCAGGACGCTGCCAGAAACTATTTTCACAACCCCAGGCTGTGATGTAGACTTTCACTTCAAGTGGTACAAGAATGGCCCGGTCCAGTTTTCTGACCATGTTGTTTCTATCACTACCGCGCTTGTAGTCGCCGTTATGCAGGTCACGAAACAAACACGGCAATTGCTTATGACTCCTGCAAGGAATATTCATATGAAGGTACGTTGGAGTATTTGCTTTCTGCTGTTCTTGACCTGGTTGATGTCCTATATCGATCGCAGCCTGATGCCGATGGCAATTCCCTTTATCGGCAGCGAGTTTCAGATAAAGCCAGCCATGATGGGCGCAGTCATGAGCGCCTTCTTCCTCGGTTATGGTTTGATGCAAATTCCCGGCGGCTTGATCGCCGACAGACTTGGCCCCCGCAAAACTATAACGTTCGGCATTACCGCCTGGTCGATTTTTAGCATATTGACCGGCGTGGCCAATAGCCTGACGCAATTGATCTGGATCCGTGTACTCTTCGGGATCGGGGAAGGAGTCCATCCTCCCGCCGCCTTCAAGGCGCTATCCAATTGGTTCAAGAGCGCGGAGAGGGCGCGGGCCAACGGTTTGGTGATGTCTTCCAACACCATCGGTCCGATGATCGCCCCTCTTCTATTTGCCACGGTAATGGCAGCGGTCGGTTGGCGTAACGCCTTTATCCTGATCTCCATCCCGGGATTTTTGATTGCCCTCGCCGTCTATTGGTATCTGCGCGACACACCAGCGGAACACCCCCGCATCACCGCGGATGAACTGTCGGAAATTGGCATGGCAAGTCAGATAAACGATAAGATGACGTTTCGGGAACTATTCAAATATCCGGCTCTTTGGAAACTGTTTTTCATTTACATGACGTGGGATGTGACCTGGTGGGGATTTCAGGCATGGTTGCCGTCCTATTTGCTCGACAGAGGCTTTGCCCTGGTGACAACAGGCGTGATCGCGGCCCTGCCCTACGCGGCGGGGTTCATCGGATTACTGCTGTCGGCGTATATTTCGGACAGGATCAAGAAACGGAAAATAGTGCTGGTTGTGGTTTTGCTCGGTAATGCGATCGGGATGTTGCTGACGCCAACAGCTCCTTCGGCCACTTGGGCGGTCGTATTTCTAATAGCGACCGGCTTTTTCCTTCCGGCAATCCACGGCCCATTCTGGTCCTTGTCGATGGATCTCTTACCCTCCAAAGTCATGGGTTATTCAACCGGGTTTATCAATACCGGCGGCCAGATCGCCGGGGTTGCTTCCCCGATCGTCATTGGGGCCTTGATCCAGTGGACCGGCCGCTATGAAGCGGGATTCATATTCATGGCCATATCAGCGGCTGCATCCATGGCCTTGGTGCTCACCATGAAGGACCCCGGCATCTTGAGGGCCAGCGGTTCGCCGCAAGAGCAAGCAAGCAATTCAGCATCGGCCAAAGCATGAGGCCCCCGCGTAAGCAAGCGTTCGCGGCGCCGTTCATCTACCGGCCAACCTGAAATGCCGGATGTGATTTGTTTTGGATTAGCAGGCATCAGCAGTATGAATTCAGATGCGGACGGCAAAAAGCACAGTTTCTTACGGTCCAACTTGATGGATTAATCGCTGGCGAATTTCTTGAAGCCTGCTAACGAAAATATAGCCAACAGGGAATTTGGCCGATTCTGTTTGCTGCAAAATGTTGCAAACATGCTCGCCAAGTAATTCCTCCCGGTTACCGATTATGTCGGTCATGCGGCAATGCCTTAATCGCTTTTCTTGTAACGATATTCCGCCGATTTCGCGTGCGCCTGCAAACCCTCTCCCTGGGCCAGAGTGGAAGCAATCGCGCCAAGTTTTGCCGCGCCTTGTGCCGACACCTTGGTGAGGCTGCTGCGCTTCTGGAAATCGTACACGCCCAATGGCGATGAAAAGCGCGCGGTGCGGGAAGTGGGCAGCACGTGATTGGGCCCGGCGCAATAATCGCCGATGGCTTCGGAAGTGTAACGACCCAGGAAAATCGCGCCGGCGTGCCGGATTTTTTCCGCCCATTTTTCCGGATTTTCCAGCGAAAGTTCCAGGTGTTCCGGTGCAATGCGGTTGGCGATGGCGCAGGCTTCATCCAGATCGCGCACCTGAATCAACGCGCCGCGACCTTCGAGCGAGGCGCGAATCACGGCCTTGCGCGGCATCGCTTCCAGTTGTCGGGCGATGCTTGCCGCCACTGCGTCGATGAAAGCGGCATCGGGGGAAAGCAGTATCGCCTGCGCCAGCTCGTCGTGCTCGGCCTGCGAAAATAAATCCATCGCGATCCAGTCAGGATCGGTCTTGCCGTCGCAGATCACCAGGATCTCCGACGGACCGGCCACCATGTCGATGCCCACAACGCCGAACACGCGCCGCTTGGCCGCGGCGACGTAGGCATTGCCCGGGCCGACGATCTTGTCTACCTGCGCGATGGTCTGGGTACCGTAGGCGAGCGCGCCCACTGCCTGCGCGCCCCCGATGGCGTACACCCGGTCCACGCCGGTGATGGCGGCGGCCGCCATCACCAGCGCGTTCCTCTCGCCGCGCGGCGTCGGCACCACCATGACCAACTCGGTCACTCCGGCTACCTTGGCCGGAATTGCGTTCATCAGCACCGAGGACGGATAGGCTGCCTTGCCGCCCGGCACGTACAGGCCGACCCGGTCGAGCGGCGTCACCTTTTGGCCCAGCACCGTGCCATCCGCCTCGGTGTACTGCCAGGACTGCGCCAGTTGCTTTTCGTGGTAGCAGCGCACGCGCAGGGCCGCCTGTTCCAGCGCCTCGCGCTCGCCCGCGGGCAGGGCGTCGCGGGCACGCGCGAGCAAATCGCGCGGCAGCTCGAGCTCGGCGAGCGTCCCCGCGGTCACGCTGTCGAAGCGCTCGGTGTATTCGAGCACCGCCGCATCGCCGCGGCTTTTTACTGCGGCGAGGATTTCGGCCACGGTCCGGTCCACCGATTCGTCCTGGGCGGCGTCGAAAGCGGTGAGCCGCGCGAGGCGCGCGTCGAAGTCCGCGTCGCGGGTGGATAGACGCGCGATCTCAGCCATTGCGCTTTTCCGTGGCCGCGGCGAAGGCATCGACCAGCGGCTGGATCGCCGCGCGCTTGAGCTTCAGCGCCGCCACATTCACGATCAGCCTTGCCGAGATCGGCACGATCTCCTCCACCGCGCGCAGATTGTTGGCTTTCAGCGTATTGCCGCTCGACACCAGATCGACGATGGCATCGGCCAGCCCCACCAGCGGGGCGAGTTCCATCGAGCCATATAACTTGATCAGATCGACGTGCACGCCCTTGGCGGCAAAATGCTCGCGCGCGGTCTGCACGTACTTGGTGGCGACGCGCAGCCGCGCGCCCCGCTTAACCGCCTGCTCATAGTCGAAACCCTGCGGCACCGCCACCATCATGCGGCAGACGGCGATGTTCAAGTCGAGCGGCTGGTACAGCCCGTCCCCGCCGTGCTCGAGCAGCACGTCCCTGCCGGCGATGCCCAGGTCGGCGGCGCCGTACTGCACATAGGTTGGGGTATCGGAAGCGCGCACAATGATCAGGCGCACCCCGGGCCGGCTGGTGGCGATGATCAGCTTGCGCGAAGTTTCCGGATCGTCGCGCGGCACCACGCCCGCCGCCTTCAGCAGCGGCAAGGTTTCCTCGAATATTCGACCCTTGGACAGGGCTATCGTGATTTGGGACACATTGGCGCCCGATCGAAAAAGTGATTGTACCGCGTCCGCCGCGGTAATTGCTTGTGGGAACGTAAAAAATTGTCATTCTGAGGCCGCAGGCCGAAGAATCTGCTTCTTGCGCCCTATGAAAAGCAGATTACTCGCGAAGTTTATCCCCGGACGGGGACTCGGAATGACAGAATTGGGATTATTAGAGATGCCCTTGTCTCATTGAATCCGCTTGATGCGGGCGCCAAGCTGGGACAACTTCTCCTCGATGCGCTCGTAGCCGCGGTCAAGATGGTAGATGCGTTCGATCACGGTTTCCCCCTTTGCCACCAGCCCGGCGATCACGAGGCTCGCCGACGCGCGCAGATCGGTCGCCATCACCGTCGCGCCGTCGAGCTGCGCCACGCCTTTGACCACGGCCGTGTTTCCGGAAATCTCGATGTCGGCGCCCAGGCGCTGCAATTCGAGCGCGTGCATGAAACGGTTTTCGAAAATGGTTTCGGTCAATACCGCGGTGCCGCGCGCAATGCAGTCAAGTGCCATGAATTGCGCCTGCATGTCGGTAGGAAACGCCGGGTAAGGCGCGGTGCGCAGACTGACGCTCTGCGGCCGGCCGTGCATCTGTAACACGATGCCGTCATCCTCCGCGCCGACGTTCGCGCCGGTCTCGCGCAGCTTGTCCACCACCGCTTCGAGCAGGCGTGCGCTGGTGTTCCGCAGCCGCACCGATCCTCCGCTCGCGGCCGCGGCCACGAGGAAGGTGCCGGTCTCGATGCGGTCGGGCATGATGCGGTGCTCGGCGCCGGATAGAGCGCTCACGCCGCGGATGCTGATCCGGTCGTTGCCGGCGCCCTCGATGTTCGCGCCCATCGCCTTGAGGCAGGTCGCGAGATCGACGACTTCGGGCTCGCGCGCCGCGTTCTCGATGACGGTGGTGCCTTCGGCCAGGCAGGCTGCCATCATCAGGTTCTCGGTGCCGGTGACGGTGACCAGATCGCTCGCGATGCGCGCGCCCCGCAGGCGCTCGGCGCGTGCAATGATGTAGCCGTGCTCGACCCGAATGTCCGCGCCCATGGCCTGCAGGCCTTTGATGTGCAAATCTACCGGGCGCTGGCCGATGGCGCAGCCGCCGGGCAGGGATACGCGTGCCTCGCCACAGCGCGCCAGGAGCGGCCCCAGCACCAGGACGGAGGCGCGCATGGTCTTCACCAGCTCGTAGGGCGCAAGCGGCGTGTGTACGCGCCGGGCGTCGAGTTCCAGGCCGAGCTTTTCATCCCGCGACACCGCCATGCCCATGCCGCCGAGCAGATTGAGCAAGGTGGTGACGTCCCGCAGATGCGGCACATTGGTGAGCCGCAGCGGCGCCGCCGAGAGCAGCGCCGCGCACATGATCGGCAGCGCCGCATTCTTGGCGCCGGAGACGCGCACCTCGCCTGAGAGCGGCACGCCGCCGCGGATCAGCAGTTTATCCATGCGTCGATGCTCGCGGCGGCTTATGCAGGCGATTCCTGCGGATTTTTTCCCGGCCACTCCTCCGCTGCAAAGGTCTGCATCGACGGCGCGTGGACTTCCTCGCGCATGCGCCCGCCCAGGGCTCGGTAGACGCGCTGGCGCCGCTGCACCCGGCTTTTGCCGCGGAACTCGGCGGAGACGATCAGTACCTCGAAATGCTGGCCGTCGCCGATGAGCTCGATATGCTCGCAGGCAAGACCGCGCTCGATGTAGTTCTTGACCTCTTCCGCTGTAGCCATAGTCGACCTTTCAGTGACGTAGTTTATAACCGCGCTTGAGCAGCGCAAGGGTAAGCGCGGTAAGCACGAGCAGGCTGGCAACAGTGATGCCCAGACTCAGCGCCGGATTGATGTCGGACACGCCGAAAAAGCCGTAGCGAAAGCCGTCGATCATGTAGAAAAATGGGTTGAAACGCGACAGCCCCTGCCAGAAGGCCGGCAGCGAGTGAATCGAGTAGAACACCCCCGACAGGAACGTGAGCGGCATGATGAAAAAGCTCTGGAACGCCGCCACCTGGTCGAATTTTTCGGCCCAGATGCCGGCGATCAGGCCGAGCGTGCCGAGAATGGCGCTGCCCGCCACGGCGAACGCGATTATCCACAGCGGGTGCTCGAAAGAAAGCCCGACGAAACCGAGTGCTACCAGCAGCACCCCCGCGCCGACGATCATGCCGCGCACAACCGACGCGAGCACGTAGGCGGCAAAGAAATCCCAGTACGACAGCGGCGGCAGCAGCACGAAAATAATGTTGCCGGTGATCTTGGACTGGATCAGGCTGGAAGAACTGTTGGCAAATGCGTTTTGCAGCACCGCCATCATCACCAGGCCCGGCACCAGAAAAGCGGCGTAAGGCACCGTACCATACACCCGCGCCTGACCCTGCATCACGTGTGAAAAAATGAGCAGGTAAAGGAGCGTAGTCAGCACCGGCGCGCCAATGGTCTGGAACGCGACTTTCCAGAAGCGCAGGAGTTCCTTGTACAGCAGCGTGCCAAAGCCGCTCATCGATTCGGGGCGAGGACAGGAGCGGGGTTGGGGGCGCCACTCCGCTGCTTCGTGCTCCCGGCGCCATCCTCCCGATGCATGATCTGCACAAACACATCTTCCAGATCGGGCTGCAACAGCTCCAGCTCCTCGATCTGCGCGCCCGCCGCGCGCACCTGGGCGAGCACGCTTTCGACCTCGGCGTAACTGCGCAGGCGCAGCGTATGCACCGCGTCGCGGCTGTCGCGCACCCGCGCAGCCAGCGCCGCCGGCAGCGCTGCCCCGGCGATGCGCAGCTTCAGATAAAGGCTATCGTGCCGGTTGATCAGGTGACTGGTGGTATCGAGCGCGACGACGCGCCCCTGCTTCAACATAGCGATGCGCGCGCACAAGGCCTCGGCCTCCTCCAGGTAATGCGTGGTCAACACGATGGTGTGGCCGTCCCGATTCAAGCCGCGCACGAACTCCCATAATCCCTGGCGCAACTCCACGTCCACCCCGGCGGTGGGCTCATCCAGCACGATCACCGGCGGCTTGTGCACCAGTGCCTGCGCCACCAGCACGCGCCGCTTCATGCCGCCGGAGAGCGAGCGCATGTTGGCATCGGCTTTGCCGGCGAGGTCCAGGTGGTGCATGACCTCGTCGATCCAGGCGTCGTTGCGCGTCAGGCCGAAATAGCCCGACTGGATGCGCAAGGTTTCGCGGACGCTGAAAAAAGGGTCGAATACCAGCTCTTGCGGCACCACGCCGAGCGAGCGGCGCGAGTCGCGGTATTGTGCGACCACGTCATATCCCATGACGCGAACGCTGCCCGCGTCGGCGCGCGCCAGTCCGGCAAGAATGTTGATCAGCGTGGTCTTGCCCGCGCCGTTGGGGCCGAGCAGGCCGAAGAACTCCCCCGGCGCCACTTCCAGGTCGATGCCGGAGAGCGCCTGCACTGCGCCGAAACGCTTGTGCACCTGCTGGATCTGGATCGCGGGGGTCATGTGCGGCGCCGCGTCGCGGCGGGGGGACGATCAGGCCGGGCCGGCCTGCAGCAGATCGGATACAGCGTAGAGCTCGGCAAGGTGCTGCATCGCTTCCGGCAGGTTGGCAAGGGACAATGCGAGCTTGCGCCGGCGCGCCTCGCGCATGCACTCCAGCGCGAGCGCCACCGCCACCGAGTCCACCTCGGTGACGCCTTTGAAATCGAGCACCGCCACGCCCGGCGCGAGCAGCGCGCGCGCTTGCGCCAAGAGCGCGGAGACGGTGCCGATCGTCACCGGGCCTTCGACGAGCAGCCGGTCGCCTTCCTGGGTGATCACTTGGGCTTGGAGCTGGCCTGAACTTCCAGGGAGCGGTTCTTGCCGGCGAGAGACTTGATCAGACCATCTATGCCGCCATCGCGAATCTCGGCGTTGAAGGTCTCGCGGTAGTTGGTCACCAGGCTTACGCCGCCGACCACCACGTCATACACCTTCCAGCCGGCGCTCGTTTTCTCCATGCTGTAATCGATGCTGATCGGCTCGGTGCCCGGCTGTTTGACCTGCGTTCTGACCGTGACGTCGGCGTCTTGCGCGGCGGCGCGCAGCGGCTTGAACTCGATCACCTGGTTCTTATAGGAGGACAGCGCGCTCGAGTAAGTGTGCACCAGCAAGGCGCGAAATTCGTCGGCGAGGATCTTCTGCTGCTCCGCATTCGCCTTGGGCCAGTTGCGCCCGACAGCGAGCGCGGTCATGCGGCTGAAGTTGAAATGCGGCAGCACCTTGGCCTCAACCAGGTCGTTGACCTTCTTACGGTTGCCGGTCTGGATGTCCTTATCCTGTTTGACGATCTCGGTGACTTCATTGCTGATTTTTTTCACCAGCGCGTCGGGCGCGAGATCCTGCGCCGAGGCGGCAATCGCGAAAAAGGAAAAACACAACGCGAAAAACAATTTCATCATGGTCTTGGACTGGTTTGCGCCAGCCCGGTGCGGACCTCGCCCGAAACGGCGAGCAGCGCGCCATAGTTGGAGGGGATCCTGGGTTCGTAAACAGACCCGTTCACGCCGACTGCATTTAGCCTCGCGGCGAGCGGCGCCGCCGGGGCCTCGGAAAACTCCTTCGCCGGGGTGAGGTCCTCGTCGCCAGCCGTGATGACCCGTTCGCCCCACTGGGCGGTGATCTCCGCCGGCGGCAGTCCGGTTTCGGCGCGCGCTGCCCTGTCCTTGCTTTCGCCGGATTCCGAAGCCTTGCCCGGATCAGCTTCCGGCGGCACATCGCCGTCGTAAATCAGGCTGCGGCGGCGCTGCAGGTACGCGTCGCGCACGTAGGCGTAGTGGTCCAGCGCCGCCTCTTCGGCCAGGCGGCTGACATCGAGCAGGTTGGCGCGGTTATCGACGGCGCGCACGCCGATCAACTCGTTGCGAGTGGGGATGTTGCCCACATGCCAGATCGGATCGCCGTGCCAGTCGACGAGCAACCGGCTCACGCCGTCGCGCACGTTGCTTGGCCCGAGGATCGGCAGCACCACGTAAGCGCCGCCGCCTACGCCCCAGCGGCCCAGGGTCTGGCCGAAATCCTCGTTGTGTTTCTCCAGCCCGGCGTTGCTGGCAATGTCGAACAAGCCCAGGATGCCGGCGGTGGTGTTCATCGCGAAGCGGCCGAAATCACCCAGGCCGGCGCCGACCTTGCCTTGCAGGATGTTGTTGACCCCGATCCAGAAATCACCCAGGTTGGCGAAGAAATTGGTCGCGCCGGTGCGGGCAAACTCCGGCATCACCGTCTTGTAGCCGCTTGCCACCGGCTTGATGATGGCCTTGTCGACGCCGTCGTTGAAGCCGAACATGGCGCGGTTGTAGCCTTCCAGCGGGTCGTTGGGGCTGCCGCCGGTCGTGGCACAGCCGCCCAGGCCGACAAGCGCGGCGAGAAACCACAATCCCAGAAAACGACGCGGCGTGATCATCATCCCTATTCCTTCTTTTCTCACTTGCTGTCCTTGTTGTCGTCCGCCGCCTTGTTGAACAGGAACTGGCTGATCAGGTTCTCCAGCACCACCGCGGACTGGGTGAGCTTGAGCTTGTCGCCGTTTTTCAACTTCGCCGGGTCGCCACCGGCCGCAAGGCCAATATACTGCTCGCCGAGCAGGCCCGAGGTCAGTATTTTTACCGAGGTGTCTTTCGGAAACTCATAGCGCTTCTCGATCGAGAACGCGACCGTCGCCTCGTACGTTTCGGTGTCGAAGATGATGTCCTCGACGCGCCCGACCACCACCCCCGCGCTTTTCACCGGCGCCCGCTTCTTCAACCCGCCAATGTTATCAAAATTCGCCTTGACTAGATAGGTTTCGGCGGCGGAGAAGGATGCAAGATTGCCTACCTTCAGCGCCAGGAACAGCAGCGCGCCCAAGCCGATGGCGACAAATACGCCCACCCACAGGTCCAGCGCCTTACGCTTCATCATCTTTACGCCCCTCGAAACATGAATGCAGTCAGCATGAAATCCAACGCGAGGATGGTCAACGACGAGGTCACCACCGTGCGCGTGGTCGCGCCCGATACGCCCTCGGCGGTGGGCGGCGCGTCGTAGCCCTCGAACACCGCGATCCAGGAGACCGCGACGCCGAACACCACGCTCTTGATCACGCCGTTGAGAATGTCCTCCTTGAAGTCGACCGCGGCCTGCATCTGCGACCAGAATGAACCTTCATCGACCCCGATCAGGCGCACGCCGACCAGATAGCCGCCGAATACGCCCATCGCGGAAAACAAGGCCGCCAATAGCGGCATCGAGATCACGCCGGCCCAGAAGCGCGGCGCAATCACGCGCGCGATCGGGTCCACCGCCATCATCTCCATCGCCGCCAACTGTTCAGTGGCCTTCATCAGGCCGATTTCCGCGGTGATGGCCGAGCCGGCGCGGCTGGCGAAGAGCAGCCCCGCCACCACCGGCCCGAGTTCGCGCACCAGCGACAGCGCCACCAGCACGCCCAGCGCCGAGGAGGAGCCGTAGCGCACCAGTGTGTCGTAGCCCTGCAAAGCCAGCACCATGCCGACGAACAGGCCCGACACCAGGATGATGATCAACGACAGCACGCCGGCGAAATAGATCTCGCGCACGACCAGCGAAAAGCGGCGAATGCACATGCCGGAGTTCTGCAGCGTCAGCAGGAGAAAGCGGCTGGCGAAACCGAGCCGGTGGATCGAGCTGGTTGCGCGTCCACCCAGTTGTTCAAGAAAACCGGTCACTGCGCCCATCACGCCTGCCTCGCGTCGAGATCGCGCGCGTAGTTTTCGGCCGGATAATGGAACGGCATCGGCCCGTCCATTTCTCCACGGACGAACTGATGCACAAACGGCTTGTCCGAGACGCGCAGTTCATCCGCGGTCCCGTGCGTAAGGATTACGCCGTCGGACATGAAATAAACGTAGTCCACCAGATTCAACGCCTCGGCCACGTCGTGCGTGACGATGATGGACGTGGCGCCGAGGGCGTCGTTCAAACGCCGGATCAACTGGCCGATGACGCCCATGGATACCGGGTCCAGGCCGGCGAAGGGCTCGTCGTACATGATCAGCATCGGGTCCAGCGCCGTTGTGCGCGCGAGCGCCACGCGCCTGGCCATCCCGCCCGAGAGCTCCGACGGCATCAGCCGGTGCGCGCCGCGCAGGCCCACCGCCTGCAGCTTCATCAGCACCAGATCGTCGATCAGCTCCTGCGGCAAATCGGTGTGTTCGCGCATCTGGAAGGCGACGTTGTCGTAGCACGACATGTCCGTAAACAGCGCCCCGAACTGGAACAGCATCCCCATCTTGCGGCGCAGCGCGAACAGTTCGTCATGGCTTAGCTTGGCCACCGCCTTGCCGCCGACGCGCACCTCGCCCTGGGTCGGACGCAGTGCGCCGCCGATCAGGCGCAGCAGCGTGGTCTTGCCGCAGCCGGACAGCCCCATGATGGCCACCACCTGGCCGCAGCGGATGGTGAGGTTGATGCTCTTCAGGATCTGGCGGCTGTCGTAGGCGAAGCATACGTTTTCGACTTCGACCAGATTGTCTGTTGCAGGTTTCGTCGGCACGGAATGGCGTTAGCAAGAAGCGCAGAACGTGCATTCTACCAGACTGATGCAACCGCGCGTTTTGGGCGAACCGGCGCCAGCCTGTTATAGTATTTGTTTCGAACACCTTACCCGATCCAATGACGCAACCGGCTGTCCGCTTTGACCAAGTCGGCAAGAACTACGGCCGCCAGACGGTGCTGCGGGGAATCGACCTCGATATCGCCGCGGGAATGAGCGTCGGCCTGGTCGGTATCAATGGCGCCGGCAAGACCACGCTGATCAAATGCCTGCTCGACTTCTGCCACGTCGATCACGGCCGGATCGAGATCTTCGGCACCCGGCATACCGATAGCCGGGCGCGCGCGCGGCTCGCCTTCCTGCCCGAGCGCTTCATGCCGCCCTATTTCCTGACCGGCCGCGACTTCGTCACCTATATGCTCACGTTGGATGCGCGCGCGGTTGATGAATCGAAGGTGCGCGCCATGTTCGGCGCGCTCGATCTCGACGCCGCCGCGCTCAACCAGTCGGTGCGCTCGTATTCCAAGGGCATGACGCAAAAGCTGGGGCTGGCCGCATGCCTGCTGTCGGAGCCCGACCTGCTGATTCTGGATGAACCGATGAGCGGGCTCGATCCACTGGCGCGCGCCCGCGTCAAACAACTGCTGCGGCAATTGCGCGACCGGGGCCGCACCTTGTTCTTCACCTCCCACGCCCTGTCCGACGTCGAGGAAATCTGCGAACACATGGTGGTGCTGCACCAGGGCAGGCTGCGCTTTCGCGGCAGTCCGCGCGCGCTGATGCACGATTACGCCCCGAAGGTCTCGATCCCGCTTGACGGGAAAGTACCCACCTCTTCGGGTGGTCCCGACCTTCGGTCTCCCACCTTGGGGTACGCCCAGGACTCGATGGAACAGGCGTTCCTCAACTGCATTGAAACCCGTGCCGATGACTGACAAGCCGAGCCTGCTGATCGTCGATGACGACCCGCTCATCACCGAAACCCTCGCCTACGCCCTGGGCAAGGATTTCAATGTGCTGGT
>JAZDIA010000028.1:0-24451 GCA_043805375.1 Pseudomonadota bacterium | reverse complement strand
CTGGTTCAATCGTTTTCGCAAGCTACTGGTGCGCTATGAGAAGCTTGAGCGCAGTTTCCTCGCACTCAACCATCTTGCAGCTGGCATCATCGCGTTCCGCAAAGTGCATCTCAAGATAAACATTATTTACGGATAAGTTCTAAGGACCATTTGGCCCCAGAGCACATGGTTTTCATAGTAGTAGCTGTCGAAGCCATTCACGTTTCGATCAATAGTTTTCCGCTGAACTAAATTGTCGATTGTCTGCCATAACTGGGGAAGTATCAGCGTTAATTGAACACTTGAGTATCAGCGTTAGTTGAACACCACGATTGATAATGGACGAAGGGAGCGCGGGGAAAGGGAGGGAGCCCGTTGGGCGAGTGGTGTTTCCCCGCGCGCGCGGCGCCGTTGACCTGTGTTG
The DNA here is from genome assembly GCA_043805375.1 of Pseudomonadota bacterium. GTDB lineage: Bacteria > Pseudomonadota > Gammaproteobacteria > Burkholderiales > SG8-39 > 2-12-FULL-64-23. The sequence continues at coordinate 24,048 of JAZDIA010000028.1, read as the reverse complement.
TGCCGAAAAGCACGCGCGCTTCCAACACCGTCCGACTTGGTATAGCGTTCTCGGATTTGAATAGGTGAATATGCCATGCCTAAAAACGTTCGCTTGAAAGTCGCCGCCGCCAGTTGGTTCAGGCAGTTCGTTCGGGGCGAAGCTTGAGATCGGTTTCGAGGGAGTTTGGCGTAAGTGTAGGCACCGCAGCCAACTGGATTGCGCGCGCGCGGGGCAAGCGCATCGACCGGGTACAGTTCGAAAATCGCAAGCCGGGTCGGGCCTGGAACCGCACGCCTGGCGACATGGAACGGCGTATTCTGAGTGTTCGAAACGTACTGCGTAAAGAAAGCGTGTTGGGCGAGTACGGGCCCGACGCCATCGGCTTGGCCTTGAAACGCAAAAAGGCGCTTGAGCCGGTTCCCTCGCGCATGACCATTTACCGTGTGCTTGCGCGTCGCGGCGCACTTGATGGCGTGCACCGACAACGCCGACCGGCACCGCCCAAGGGCTGGTATCTGCCCGATCTGGCCTGTGGGCGAGCCGAACTGGACACCTTCGATTTCATCGAGGATCTGAAGATTGCCGGAGGCCCCCTTGTCGATGTGCTCACCGGCACCAGCCTGCACGGTGCGCTGGCCGAAGCGTGGGTCATGGAGCGGCCCAGCGCACGCGTCACGCTGCAAGCCTTGCTTGAGCGCTGGCGTCGTGATGGACTCCCCACTTATGCGCAGTTTGACAACGCCACAATATTCCAAGGAACACACCGATCCCCCGACACCGTCGGACGTATCAGCAGGCTGTGTCTGGCGCTCGGAGTGGTCCCGGTCTTCGCCCCACCGCGCGAGCCGGGCTTCCAGAATGCCATCGAAGGCTTCAATGGGCTGTGGCAAAGCAAGGTCTGGCAGCGCCACCACTTCCCCGATGTCGACGCCCTGGGGAGCGTCTCCGCCCGTTATATCGCGGCCTATCGCGCCAAGACCGCCGCCCGAAGAGAACTCGCACCCAACCGGCGCGGCCTCCCCAAAGGCTTCAAGCTCGACCTCAGCGCCTCGCTCAAAGGCACCATGATCTTCCTGCGCCGCAGCGCTGAGAACGGCAACGTCGATCTGCTCGGCAGATCCTTCCCTGTCGATCCACATTGGCCACATCGACTCGTGCGCCGCGAAGTGGACTTCACTCATCAACGCATCCGTTTCTACGCGCTACGCCGACGTGATCCAGACAACCATCCGCTGCTGCGTGAGATTCATTACCCTCGTCCAAACAAACCATTCCAAGGCACACCATGAGTGTTCAACTAACGCTGATACTTTGTCACATCGATGTCAAAAAAGTGTTCAGCTAACGCTGATACTTGCCCTGTTAACAATAACCGCGTTTTCCGTACGGATGCGCTTTTCATCCGTACGGAAAACGTGGTTGGCGCGCGTAGCGCGCAAATCCGCTCCTTGCATGCAACGGTATTTGAGACGCCGTATGCAAACCGACCCAGGCGTAAACCCACCTCATCAATGCCGCGTGAGATATCCGACCAGCCAGATCGAAGCGACGCCGAGCGCGATCAGTACCGATTGCGCCAGCGTGGCCCTGAGTTCGGTGCGCTTGTGCAGGCCCGGGATCAGGTCGGCCACGGCGACGTAGATCATGCTGGCGGCGGCGAGCGCGAGAATGCTTTGCACCCATTCCTGCAGCGAGCGCAGCGCGAAGTAGGCAATCAGCCCGCCGGCGAACATGGCGAAGCTCGACAGCAAGTTGAGCATGAAGGCGCGCATACGGCTGTACCCCGAATGCAGCAGAATCAGGAAATCGCCCACCTCCTGCGGGATCTCGTGCGCGATTATCGCGAGCGCGGTGACGATGCCGAGCTGGGTGTTCTCCAGGAACGCGGCGGCGATCAGAATGCCGTCGCAGAAATTGTGAAAGCTGTCACCGATGAGAATCAGCATGCCGCTGCGTCCGTGGTCGTTCGCGTCGGCGTGCTGATCGTGCCCGTCGCGGTCTTCGATGTGGCAGTGGCGCCATAGCACCAGTTTTTCCAGGATGAAGAAAGCAAAGATCCCCGCGAGCACGGTGGCGGCGACGCTGCGCACGCTCATGGCGCCCTCGAACGCATGCGGCAGCAGTTCGAGAAAGGCCGCGCCGAGCAGGGCGCCGATGGCATAGCTCACCAGCATCGGCACCCACGCGGCGCGCGCGCTCAGCGCGAACAGCGCCGCGCAGGCGACCGACAGCACCCCGCCGAGCAGGCTCGCCGCGACAATCCAGGCCAAAGTGAAATGGGGGTCAGTACCCATTTATTGAATCCAGACGAGGCTCGCCATGCGCCCGGTGGCGCCGTCGCGGCGATAGGAAAAAAAGCGCTCGCGTTCGGTGTAGGTGCAGTAGCCGCCGCCGTAGACCCTGGTCACGCCGCTGCGCGCAAGGCGGCGGCGCGCGAGCGCATACAGGTCGGCGTGGAATTTGCCCGGTCCACCCGGCGTAAATGCGGCCCCGGCCTCCGGGTCGCACCCTTGGCCGGCCGCCCGATCCGCCGGGGAAAAAGCCTCGCGCACCTCCGGGCCGACTTCGTACGCCGCAGGTCCGATCGCGGGCCCGAGATAGGCGAGCAAGTACTCGGGTGGCCGATGCATGAGCCGCAGCGTCTGTTCGATCACGCCCGAGCTGAGGCCGCGCCAGCCCGCATGCGCCGCCGCCACGACCGTTCCCGCTTGGTCGCAGATGAGCAGCGGCAGGCAGTCAGCGCTCAGCACCGCGCACACCGTTCCCGTCCGCCGCGCAAGCGCCGCGTCGGCTTCGGGGCTGCAATCGATGCCGTCCGCTTCGACCACCGTTGTCCCATGCACCTGCCGCAGCCACAGCGGCTCCGCCGGCAGCCATTGGCGCAGGCGGGCGCGGTTGCGCGCGACATCCTCGCGAGCATCGCCCGAGCGCATGCCGAGGTTGAGGCCGGCATAAGCGCCGCGGCTCACGCCGCCCGCGCGCGTGGTGACGAGCGCACGCACGCAGGCCGGCGCCGGCCAGTCCGGCACGATCCATTCATGCGCGCTTTCGGCGCAAGTTCCGACAGCAGTTGCCCCATCATGCGCGCTCATGCCGACGCCTCCGCACCAATATCGTAGTTTGTGCACCGCCACGGTCGGCGTCTCGCGGCAATCGCGGTCGGTCGCATCCCCGCGAAGCGGGGCGGCCGATGAGGCGGAGCAGGGGCCCCATCTGCAAGATGGGGATGCGACCCGAATTCGGACGCATGGGGCCGCCGGCCGCCAATGGCCGCCTCCGGGGTCAGATCCCCGGCTCGCGCCGGGGCCCCTCTTCCGCCCTTCGGCGGCCCCTGCTCCCTGCTCATGCCGCGAGTTCCCGCAGCAGCAGGCGCAGGTCCTGCGGAACCGGCGCCTCCCATTGCATCGGCGCCGCGCTCACCGGATGCACCAGGCCAAGACGGTAAGCGTGCAGCGCCTGGCGCTTGAAATCAGCCAGCGGTCCTGCGGCGGCGCGGCGCCCGGCTCGATAGACCGGATCGCCCACCAGCGGATGGCCGATCGACTGCAGGTGCACGCGGATCTGGTGCGTGCGCCCGGTGTCGAGGCCGCACTCGATCAGGGTCGCTCCGGCAAAGCGCTCGAGCACGCGGTAATGGGTGCGCGCCGACCTGCCATGCTCGGTCACCGCCATGCGCGTGCGCTGGGTCGGGTGGCGGCCGACGGGTGCGTCCACCAAACCGTCCCGCGCCAACTCTCCGTACACCAGCGCGAGATAGCGGCGCGCCACGGTGCGCGCCTGCAGTTGCCGCACCAGGTCGGTCTGCGCCGCGAGCGTCTTGGCCACCACCAGGAGGCCGCTGGTGTCCTTGTCCAGGCGGTGGACGATGCCCGCGCGCGGGATGGCGGCGAGCGGCGGGTGATGGTGCAATAGCCCATTGAGCAGCGTGCCCTGCCAGTTGCCGTTGCCCGGATGCACCACCAGCCCGGCCGGCTTGTTGAGTACCAGCAGCGCGGCATCCTCGTACACGATATCGAGCTCGATCGCCTCGGCCTCGGCGGCCGCGTCCAGGGCCTCGGGCTCGGGCGCGAGCGAAACGCACTCCCCGCCCCAGACCTTGCGCTTGGCATCGACCGCATCATGGTCGAGCTTCACCCGGCCGTCTTTGACCCAGGCGGCGAGGCGGCTGCGCGAATGCTCGGGAAACATCCGCGCCAGGGCCTGGTCGAATCGCATTCCGGCACAATCGGCGGGAATCTGCCGCTCGCGCGCCTCGACTGCGTTATAATTTTCCGTTTCCTCAATCTCCGTGACTGCCATCATGCGACGTAGTTTAGCGGTAATTCTGTCCCTGCTGTTGTGCGCCTGCGGCTTGCTTCCCGAAGTCCAGGACGAAACTGCGGGCTGGTCCGCCGACAAGCTCTATACCGAGGCCAAGGACGAGCTGGAGAAGGGCGGCTACGCCAACGCGATCAAGTATCTGGAGAAGCTCGAAGCGCGCTATCCCTATGGCCGCTACGCGCAGCAGGCGCAAATCGAGTTGGCCTACGTCTACTTCAAGGACAATGACCCCGCCTCGGCCGTTGCCGCCTGCGACCGCTTCATCAAGCTGCATCCGAATCACCCCAACGTCGATTACATCTACTATCTGAAAGGCCTGGTCAACTTCAACGAGGATCTCGGGCTGCTGGCCAAGCTCAGCCGGCAGGATCTGACCGAGCGCGACCCCAAGGCGGCGCGCGAATCCTTCGACGCGTTCAAAGAGTTGGTCACGCGTTATCCCGACAGCAAGTACACGCCGGACGGGGTGGCGCGCATGAAGTATCTGGTGAACGCGCTCGCCTCGCACGAAGTCCACGTCGCGCGCTATTACATGAAGCGCAGCGCCTACGTCGCGGCCGCGAACCGGGCACAGTACGCGCTGCTGAATTACCCACAGGCTCCCGCCGTCGAGGAAGCCCTGTTCGTCATGGTGAAGGCCTACGATACCCTGGGCATGACCGATCTGCGCGACGACGCCGACCGCGTGATGCACAAGAACTTCCCCGACAGCGCCTATTTCAAGGGTGCGGCCGGCAAGAAAGACCCGTGGTGGATGCTCTGGGGAAACGCCTGGTAGGCGCCGTTCGACCGCTGCCCATATACAGCGTCTAAAATGGTGTCGCATGCCAAGAGCGGCCATTGCGCGCTCGCGCGCGCCAACCCTGTTTTTGGTACGGACAGAAACCATCCGTACCAAAAACAGGGTTCTGAATAAAGGCAATAACGGCTTGGAGTTGCTTTTATCCAAGATCGCCGATTGTGCGCGGATGTGCTTTTCATCCGCGTGCAATCGGCGATCCGCGCGCTACGCGCTGACAATCAAACCCGGTAATACGAACGATACCATTCGACGAAGCGCCCGATGCCGGTTTCGATCGGCGTAGCCGGCTTGAACCCTACCGCTGCCTCGAGCCGCGATGCGTCGGCGATGGTCTCGGGCACGTCGCCCGCCTGCAGCGGCAGCAGATCCAGTTTCGCTTTCTTGCCCAGGCACTGCTCGAGCACCCCGATATAGCGCGTGAGCTCCACCGGCCGGTTATTGCCTATGTTGTAGATGCGGTAGGGCGCATTGCTGCTCGATGGGGTCGGCGCAACCGGCGTCCACGCCGGGTCCGGCTGCGCCGGCCGGTCTATCACCCTGACGACGCCTTCGACGATGTCGTCGACGTAAGTAAAATCGCGCACCATGTCGCCGCGGTTGAACACCGGTATCGCCTCGCCCGCAAGGATGCCGCGCGTAAACTTGAACAACGCCATGTCCGGCCGCCCCCACGGGCCATAGACGGTGAAAAAACGCAAGCCTGTGCATGGCAAGCGGTACAGATGGGCGTAACTGTGCGCCATCAACTCGTTCGCCTTCTTCGTTGCCGCATAAAGCGACACCGGGTGATCGACGTTGTCGTCCTCGGCGAACGGCAGCCTGGCGTTTGCGCCATAGACCGAACTCGACGATGCGAACACGAAGTGCCCGACTTTAGCGCGGCGCGCGCCTTCGATGACGTTGGCAAATCCGACCAGGTTCGCGTCAACGTAAGCGCCGGGGTTTTCGATCGAATAGCGCACCCCGGCTTGCGCTGCGAGATGCATCACCGCATCGAACCTGCGCTGCGCGAACAACCGGGCCATCAGCGCGCGCTCGGCGATGTCGATTTTTTCGAATTCGAAACCGGGGAAAAGGCGCAGGCGCGCAAGACGCGCCAGTTTGAGACCGACGTCGTAATAGTCGTTGAGATTATCCAGCCCGACGACGCGGTCGCCGCGCTCGAGCAGGCGCAGCGCGAGGGTCGAACCGATGAAACCTGCAGCGCCTGTCACGAGGATGTTCATGTCATTTCACCGTCGCTATTCTACCGGAGCGGCGGCGAAAAAATCGATGACCTCGCCGAGCGCGCGCGTGCGCCGCATCGCCGGCAGGCTTTGCCAGATGCGCCGCCCGTAGGGCTTGCTGATGAGACGCGGGTCGCAAATCATGAGCACGCCGCGGTCGGCTTCGTCGCGGATCAGGCGCCCCGCGCCCTGCTTCAGGCTGATCGCCGCGCGCGGCAGCTGGTACTCCATGAAGGCATTCTTGCCTTGCTTGTTAAGGTATTCGATGCGGGCGGCGAGTACCGGATCGTCGGGTGGCGCAAACGGCAGCTTGTCTATCACCACCAGCGACAGCGCTTCGCCGCGCACGTCCACGCCTTCCCAGAAGCTCTGGCTCGCCACCAGCACGGCGTTGCCCAGCCGCCGAAAACGCTCGAGCAACTCGCTGCGGGTGCCCTCGCCCTGCAATAGCAGCGGGTAGTCCACGCCTTCGGCTTCGAAGCGCGCTTTCAGTAGCTCGTGCGCGCGGCGCATCGCGCGCAAGGTAGTGAACAGGAGGAAAGCCCGGCCGCGGCTGGCTCCTATCAGCGGCCAGGCCGCCTCCACCACCGCCGCGGTGTGCGCGGCATCGTTCGGCGCTGGCAGGCCCTCGGGCACGTACAGCAGCGCTTGCTCCGGGTAATTGAACGGGCTGTCCCAACACGCCGTGCGCGCCTCATCCAGGCCCATCTCGCCGGTGTAATGGGCGAAATCGCGGTTCACCGCGAGGGTCGCCGAGGTGAAAATCCAGGCCCGCGGATGGTCCTGCAACTGTTTGCGGAAGATCCCGGCGATATCCAGCGGCGCCGCATTCAACTGGAAGCTGGCGCCATAGGTTTCGGTCCAGCGCACCACGCCCTCGGACTCGGCGTCGAGCCAGCGCCCGAGCCGGGAGTGCAGATCGAGCGCGCGCCGCCAGCAGTTTGCGAGGCCTTCGCTGCGCTGCGCCTGCGCCTCCAGCAACTGGGACAACTCCTTCAGCGTGGCGTCCAGAATGACAAGCGCTCCCTTGAACGCGTCCTTCGCCATCGCGGCGGCATAGCTAAGGCGCGCGACATCCAGCGGCAGCGCGAGCCGCACGTCGCGGCTGGCTTTCTCGGCGGCGGCCACGGCTGGACGCAGCGCGGGCACATCGCCGGCGCCGGCGATCGCTTCGACCAGCGTATCGCGGCACAGATCGAGCAGTTGGCCCGAGCTCAGGTCTTCGCCGAAGAACAGCGTCGCCGTTTCCGGCAACTGATGCGCCTCGTCGAATATCACGGCGTTGCAGGCCGGCAGCAGTTCGGCCATGCCTTCGTCCTTGAGCATCACATCGGCAAAGAAAAGATGATGGTTGACCACCACGATGTCGGCTTTCTGAGCTTCGCGCCGCGCTGCCATGACGAAACACTCCTTGTACCGGCGGCAGTCCTGGCCGAGGCAATTCTCGCGCGTCGAGGTCGCGGACTGCCAGGCGGGCGCGTTCTCGGGCACGTCGGCGAGCTCCGCCCGGTCGCCGCTGTTGCTGACTTTGGCAAAGCGCGCGATTCGGTGCAGATGCACCACGTCTTCGCGGCTGGCGAAGCGCCCGTCGGCGAGCGCGCCCGCTAGGTGATGGTGACAGACATAATTGGCGCGTCCCTTGAGCAGCGCCGTGCTGACCGGAACCTGCAAGGCCTCGCGCACCGTGGGCAGATCGCGGTTGTAGAGCTGGTCCTGCAGGTTCTTGGTGCCGGTGGATATGATGACTTTGCCGCCAGAGAGCAGCGCCGGCACCAGGTAGGCGAAAGTCTTGCCGGTGCCGGTGCCGGCTTCGGCCACCAGCAGGCCGTTGTCGCGCATGGCCTGCGCGATGGCCTGCGCCATCTCGATTTGCTGCCGGCGCATGCGAAACGCGGGTATCGCGTGGGAGAGCGCGCCATCGGCGCTGAACACCGCCTCGAGCTGGTCATCTGCGGGAAAAGGCATGAATTGAGAAACTCTCGTTTAGTCGCTTACGAATCAGGTGATGACACGGCAGGCGAAGATTTTGGGTTTGTATACGTGTCGCGAATTGGCGCAGTTGCGCTAGCGCAACTCCGCCAATTCGCGAGAAGAAAATTTCCAAAAAACGGCCCGGCCCTTTTGCTTTCGGCTAGACCAGCTCTTGGATATCGCTACGTCGGCGACAGTATCCGCTTAACGCCCGACGCGGTCGCCGGTCGCACTCCCGCAGCGTCAATACTTCTTTACTTTTTCGTATATATCTCCTAGATTACTTCAATGCAGAAGCATAATACACTGTTTCTTATCGGTTTCATTGGCTTGATCCTGAGCGGATGCGCCAGCAAGTCAGTGCGCCTGCCAGAGATCGAGACCGAGCCGGCGGCCGCCACGGTCCCGGTGGTGAAGGCGACCGACCGGGCAAGCAGCGTCGCGCTGCAGGCTCTGGCGCACCTGGGCACACCCTACCGCGTGGGCGGTTTATCGCCGCAGACCGGCTTTGACTGTAGCGGCCTGGTGGCTTACGTATATCGCGAAGGCGCGGGGCTGGTGCTGCCGCGCAACACCTTTGATCTCAGCCATCTGGGCGAACCCGTCGAGCGCGCCGCTCTCCGGCCCGGCGACCTGGTGTTCTACAACACCCAGCGGCGCGAGTATTCGCACGTCGGCATCTACCTGGGCGAGGAACGGTTCATCCATGCCCCCGCGAGCGGCGGCGAAGTGCGTGTCGAAAACCTGCGCGCCGACTACTGGGTGCGACGCTACAACGGCGCGCGCCGCATCATCACCACTCCAGGGTAGGGCGCCACCTGTTTGCGTCCGGCTTGTCCGGCTCAGGAGTTCGAATTCTCCAGATTGAAAATCACCGGGACGTCGATGCTGAACTCGCGGCCGCGCAAGCCGGCCGGGATCGGCACTGTGGTCTTGCCCTTCTTCAGCATGTCCAGCGCCTGCTTGTCCAGAACCTCATACCCGCTGCCGGTCTTGATTGAGGCGCTGGCAACCATGCCATTGGCGTCGATCACCATGTGCACGTCCACCCTGCCCTGCCAGCCTTTCTCCAAGGCAATCGCCGGATAGCGCTTGTAGCGCCTGGTCGCCACGATCAGGGCGAGGCGGTATTCCTCGAGGGTTCCGGTGTCGGCCTCCTTACCGGACTTCGCGGCCGCCTCGGTCGCGGGAATGCGGGCCGGTGCCGCAGGCGCGGCTTGGACCGATGCCGCCGATGGTGCCGCAGGCATCGCGATGGTCTGAATCGCGGTAGCCGGCGACGGCGCTGAAGCTTCCACGCTGGGTGCCGTCGGCGCCGATTCAGGCTGTGGCGCCTCTACCGGCTCGGCCGGCGCCGTCCTTTTCACTTCCGGTGCCGGCCTGGCTGATGGTTTCGCCGGCCTCGGACGCGGCACCGCAGCCGGTTCTGGAGGCGGCGGCAGCGCAGGCTTGGGCGGATCGGGTTCGCGTGGCGCCACCGGGATAGGCACCAGCCTTGCCGTCAGCACCAGTAGCGTCTCTACCGCCGGCGCCGGCGCTCGCCTTGAGGACATGCCCACCAACACCAGCGCATGCAGCGCGATCGAGACCAGCACGCACCGGAGCAAGACGCGTTCCTGGGCGAACGACTGGATGAGTCCGGCGGTGGCGTTTGGTGCGGACATTGGTCAAAAAATAGCCGAATCCATCGGCGCGTCCACTCGACTCGCCTGGTCGAAGCAGCGGGTTCAAATGAAACCACCGGTCCGGGCAAATAAAAAAAGAAGCGGCGGCCGCTTTTCAAGTCTGGCGGAAAGGGTGGGATTCGAACCCACGGTACGGAAAACCGTACACCGGATTTCGAGTCCGGCGCTTTCGACCACTCAGCCACCTTTCCGGGCGCGTCCCCCAAGAGAACTTTCCCCTCTCCCGTCAAGCGGGACCGAGGAAGGGGGATCGAGACCTTCGGGGCGTATTTTAGCAGTAAGCCCGGTCTTCAAAAGACGAGAAATTCAAGGGCTGCGTTCGATGCGCGCAAGCCCGCCCATGTAAGCCTGCAGCGCCGGCGGAACCGATACGCTGCCGTCGGCATTCTGATAGTTCTCCAGCACCGCGATCAGGGTGCGCCCTACCGCCAGCCCGGAACCGTTCACGGTATGCACCAGCTCCGGTTTGCCCTTCTCGTTGCGAAAGCGCGCCTGCATGCGGCGCGCCTGGAATGCCTCGAAATTGCTGCACGATGAAATCTCGCGGTAGGCGCTCTGCCCCGGCAGCCATACTTCGAGGTCGTAGGTCTTGGCCGAGGAAAAACCCATGTCGCCCGCGCACAGGACCACCACGCGGTAAGGCAGTTCCAGTTTTTGCAGGATCGTCTCCGCGTGGGCGGTCAACGCCTCCAGGCCGGCATAGGATTTCTCCGGCTCGACAATCTGCACCAACTCGACCTTGTCGAACTGATGCTGGCGTATCATGCCGCGCGTGTCCTTGCCGTAAGAGCCGGCCTCGCTCCTGAAGCAGGGCGTGTGACATACGAATTTGAGCGGCAGCAGCGCGAGCGGCACGATTTCGTCGCGCACGATATTGGTGACCGGCACCTCCGCCGTCGGGATCAGATAGAACTTGCCTTCCTCGCCGCGCGGCACGGCGAACAAGTCCTCCTCGAACTTGGGCAACTGCCCGGTGCCGCGCAGGCTCGCCGCATTGACCATGTAGGGCGCGTAGACCTCGGTGTAGCCATGCTCGCGCGTATGCACATCGAGCATGAACTGGGCAAGCGCGCGGTGCAGGCGCGCGAGCGCTCCGGTCATGAGCGAAAAGCGCGCGCCGCTGATCTTGGTGGCGGTGGCGAAATCGAGCATCCCCAGCCCTTCGCCGACGTCGACATGGTCTTTCACCGGGAAATCGAACTGCCGCGGCGTGCCGTCGCGGCGCACCTCGACGTTATCTTCCGGCGCATGGCCCGGTGGAACGCTCGCGTGCGGCAGGTTGGGTAATCCCAGCAGAAAATCCTGCAACTGTGCCTGGATCTGGAGCAGCTTTGCTTCCAGAGACTGCAGCTCGGCGTTGGCCTGGCTCGCTTCGCCCATCAGGGCCGCAACATCTGCGCCCTTGCCCTTCGCCTGGCCGATGCGCTTCGCCAGGCTGTTGCGCGCGGCCTGAAGTTCCTGGGTGCGCGTCTGCACCAGCTTGCGTTCGCGCTCCAGCGCCTGAAACGCCGCGCCGTCGAGACGGAAGGGTCTGGCCGCGAGCCGACTCGCGACGCCTTCAAGATCGTTACGCAATAATTGAATATCTAGCATGGAAAATTTGGAAAATCCGAGTGAATGCGTGACTAAGATTTCTTCGCTTTTCTGTCCAGTTCGCGCAGGTAGGCAAGCTTCTCGGATATCTTGCCCTCCAGACCGCGCGGCGTCGGCTGGTACCAATTCACCTCGGGCATGCCTTCCGGAAAATAATGCTCGTCCGCGGCGTAAGCCTCCGGCTCGTCGTGGGCATAGCGGTATTCGCGCCCGTAACCCAGTTCCTTCATCAGCTTGGTCGGGGCGTTGCGCAGGTGCTCCGGCACCAGACGCGATTTATCTTGCCCGATGAATGCACGCGCGTCATTATACGCGACGTACACGGCGTTCGACTTGGCGGCGCAGGCGAGATAGATCACGGCCTCGGCCAGCGCCAGCTCGCCCTCGGGCGAACCCAGCCGCTCATAGGTCTCGCACGCGTCCAGCGCGAGGCGCAGCGCGCGCGGATCGGCGAGGCCCACGTCTTCCGTGGCCATGCGCACCAGCCGCCGGCCGAGGTACAGCGGATCGGCGCCGCCATCGAGCATGCGTACCATCCAGTACAGCGCGGCGTCGGGGCTGGAGCCGCGCACGCTCTTGTGCAGCGCCGAGATCTGGTCATAGAAAGCATCGCCGCCCTTGTCGAAACGGCGCAGATTGCGCGACAGCGCATGGTCGACGAAGGCGCCGCCGATGTTGTGCTCGGAATCGCCGGCGGCGGTCTGAATGAGCTCGAGCAGATTGAGCAGGCGCCGCGCATCGCCGTCGGCGAGCCCGATCAGGCGTTCGCGCGCGCTCGCGTTGAATTCGAGCCCCGCAAGCGGACCGGCGACGGCGCGCTCCAACAGCTGCCCGAGTTCTTCCTCGGTGAGACTTTTGAGTACGTACACTGCGGCGCGCGACAGCAACGGGCTATTTATTTCGAACGAGGGATTTTCCGTGGTGGCGCCGATGAACGTGAACAAGCCCTGCTCGACAAACGGCAGGAACGCATCCTGTTGTCCCTTGTTGAAGCGATGCACCTCATCGACGAACAGGATGGTGTGCCGCCCCGATTGCGCCAGCACGGCTTCGGCGCGCTGCACCGCCGCGCGAATGTCCTTGACCCCGGAAAACGCCGCGGACAGGGCGATGAACTCGGCATTGAAGGCGTTGGCCATCAGCCGCGCCAGCGTGGTCTTGCCCACGCCTGGCGGCCCCCACAGGATCATGGAATGCGGCTTGCCCGATTCGAACGCCAGGCGCAGCGGCTTGCCCGGCCCGAGCAGATGCGGCTGGCCCACCACGTCGGCCAGCGATTGCGGGCGCATGGCGTCGGCCAGCGGCGCCGCGGGCTTTGGGCCTGCGAACAGGTCGGTCATGGATTCGTGGGTCGTGGGTCGTGGGTCGTGGTTCGTGGGTCGTGGGTCGTGGTTCGTGGTTCGTGGGTCGTGGGTCGTGGGTCGTGGGTCGTGGGTCGAACAACGAGCAACGAACAACGACTCACTCGCCGATCACGTCGGCGCCCTTGGGCGGGACGAACCGAAACAGCGCCGCGTCAAGTTTTGGATTGCGGTGCAAGGCAGTGAACTTGAGCACCGTGGTCTGGCCGAAGCTGTCGGCCAATTCCATGATCTCCAGCCCGGAAAAGCCGAAGCCCAAGCGGATGGCGTCGAAATTCGATTCTTTCTCGCGCGGCACCGCGTCGACCCATTCCAGACCGCCCTTCTGTCCCTGGTCGCGCAACGTGAATGCGCGCTCGATTTCGTTGCTGCCGGCGAGCAGCGCCGCCGGCGTCGAGCCGAGCGCGCGGTCCAGGCGCCTCACGGTGACCTGATTCAGGTCCTCGTCATAGACCCAGACTTTGGCGCCGTCACCGACGATCAGCTGGGCGTAGGGCTTGGCATAAGTCCAGCGAAACCGGCCCGGGCGCTGGAAAGCCAGGGTGCCGCTCGCCTCCTGCGTGAGCTTATGCTGGCGGTCATAGACTTTCTGTACGAATTCGCCCTCCGCCGAGGCCGTGGCGGCAATGAAACCGTGGAGCGCTTCGATGCCTCCGGCGACGGCGCCGCCCGCGGACAGCATCAGCGCGACCAGCATCGGCATCCGCATCCGCATCGCTTCAGCCCTCGGCCCGGTTGGGTACCAGCACTTCGCGGTTGCCGTTCGGCTGCATCGCCGAGACCAAGCCGGCCTGCTCCATCTGCTCGATCAGGCGCGCCGCGCGGTTGTAGCCGATGCGCAGATGCCGCTGCACCAGAGAGATGGAAGCGCGACGCGTGCGCAATACGATCTCCACCGCCTGATCGTAAAGGGGATCGGCCTCGCCGCTCGCTTCGCCTGCGCCATTCGGCTCGCTGCCGGGCTCGTCTGCGTCGAGCACGCCGTCGATGTAATCGGTCCGGCCGAGTCGCTTCAGATACGCGACCACCTTGTGCACGTCGTGATCGGCGACAAAGGCTCCGTGCACGCGCTGCGGCAGCCCGGTCCCGGGCCGCAGGTAGAGCAGGTCCCCCCGGCCCAGCAACGCCTCCGCGCCCATCTGGTCGAGGATAGTGCGCGAATCCACCTTGCTCGATACCTGGAATGAAATGCGCGTCGGAATATTGGCCTTGATCAGCCCGGTGATCACGTCCACCGAGGGGCGCTGCGTCGCCAGAATCAGGTGTATGCCCGCGGCACGCGCCTTCTGCGCCAGGCGCGCGATCAGTTCCTCGACCTTCTTGCCCACCACCATCATCAGGTCGGCAAGCTCGTCGATCACCACCACGATATGAGGCAGCGTCCCGAGGAACCGCGGTTCACCGGTCTCGATCGTGGTCGGATCCTGGATCGGACGGCCGGCTTTCTCCGCCTCCGCCACCTTGGCGTTGTACCCCGTGAGCTGGCGCACGCCCAGCCAGGACATGACTTTGTAGCGCCGCTCCATCTCCGCCACACACCAGTTGAGCGCGCTCGCCGCCTGCTTCATGTCGGTCACCACCGGCGCGAGCAGGTGCGGAATGTCCTGGTACACGGACAGTTCCAGCATTTTCGGATCGATCAGGATCAAGCGCACCTGGCGCGGTTCGGCCTTGTACAAGAGCGACAGGATCATGGCGTTGATGGCCACCGACTTGCCCGAGCCGGTCGTTCCGGCCACCATCAGATGCGGCATTCTTGCCAGGTCGGCAACCACGGGCTTGCCGGCAATATCCTTGCCCAGGGTCAGGACCAGCGACGAGTGCATCTCGTGGTAGACCTCGGAACTGAGAATCTCCGACAGGCGCACGATCTGACGCTTGGGATTGGGAATTTCCAGCCCCATGCACGACTTGCCGGGGATAGTCTCGACCATGCGTATGCTCACCACCGACAGCGCCCGCGCCAAATCCCTCACCAGGCTCGTGATCTGGCTGCCCTTGACGCCCACCGCCGGCTCGATCTCGTAGCGCGTGATCACCGGGCCCGGATAGGCGGCCAGCACTTTCACCTGCACGCCGAAGTCGGAAAGCTTTTTTTCTATGAGACGCGAGGTGTACTCCGGGTCTCGAAGCTGATCGCCTCGACGTCGCGCTGGGGCTCGTCCAGGAGCGACAGCGGCGGCAGCGGCGTGTCGGGCAGGTCCACGAACAAGGGCGCCTGCTTTTCCTTGATCACGCGCTCCGACTTGGGGATTTCGACCACCGGCGCCTCGATCCGGATCGGTTCGCGATCCTCGATGATGCGCTTCTTGTCCTCCTCCAGGATCTCCTCGCGCTCCAGCGTCGCTATTGCGCCCGCCTTGCGATCCTGGCGACGCTGCCAGCTTTGCACCATGAACCCAAACGCCGATTCCAGCGCCGCGCCGATCGACTCGATCACGGTCAGCCAGGAAATACCGGTAAACAGGCTCAAACCGATCGCAAGCAGGAACAGCAATATCAGCGTCGCCCCGGTAAAGCCGAATGCAGTGGAGAAGCTGCTGCTGACCACTTCACCGAGTATGCCGCCGGGCCCCAGCGGCGGCAGCGTCGCCTTAAGGCTGTAAAAGCGCAGCGCTTCGATGCCGCAACTGGCGGCGATCAGCACGGCAAAGCCGCCGATTGCAATGATCGGCGGACGCTTGTCCAGCAGCCGGCTGCCGTCGAGCCGGCGATAGCCGGCGACGACAATGTAGGCGAGGAGCACCACCAGCCAGTACGCGGAAATGCCGAACAGATACAGCAGCAGCTCGGACAACCAGGCGCCGGCGCGCCCGCCGGCGTTCCTCGCGGCGGCCACCGCGGTACTGTGAAACCAGCCCGCATCGGACTTGTCGAAGGTGACGAGAACCAGCAACAGGTAAATCGCCAGAGCCAGAAGCGCAAACCACTTGGATTCGCGCAACAGGGAAGCGATTTTCCCCGGGAGGGGCGGCGTATTGGTTCGGTTCAGCTTGCTCATAATCTGCCAGGCGGCTATCGCACCATTTTACCCGCTTGGCCCGTCCGGCACCAAAGCCTGGCGCGGACGGCATGAAAAAAAATCCCCGCGCGCGGCGGGGATTTTAGCAACTGCGAGAAGGACGGGGTTTTCAGCGGCGGACCACGCACTCCTGGTTCTTGCCCGCGTTCACCGCCGCGCCCGTCATGATGCTCTGGATGAAGGTCGCCGGCGGGGTGAACTGCAGGCCCGGATCCGTGGACAGGAAGCGCGGGCGGCTGTTGCGGTCGGAAATGGCACCGAACTGGCCGGCAAGGAAGCTCTGCGAGCCGGCATTGTTGGTGGCAATGATCTCGCCGTCGGTCACGCTAACGTATACGCTCGGCTCCAGGTTCTCGTTCGAGTTCGGCTTCGGGCAAGGCGTGGTCAGGCAGTCATCGGCGCCGTAGCTGGTGCCGCGGATGCCTATCGTCGCGGTCGCGGTGCCCAGGCTGTAAGCGTCCTGGTCGCCGCGCTTGCCGACCAGACCGGTCACCGCCCTCAGGCCGCCCTTGACCAGCCCGAAAATGAAGCTGTCTGTTTCCGGCTCTTCCTGCTTGAACCGGAACTGCTCGATTTTCACGCTGCTATTCGGCTTGAGCGTGATCACTCCGCCGTCGGAAAACTTGATCTGCGCGTAGCTGTCCTTCTGCGTGTTGACAGTGTCGCCGCTGACGATTTCGGATTTCTGCGACAGTATTCGCACCGAGCCATCGGCCTTTTGCACCGACAGCGTTCCGGACAACTGCGACACCGTGCCGGTGTTGGCCCACGCCGCGGCCGACATCAGTCCCAGCCCGATAAGAGCCAGACATTGCAACGTTGAACGATAGACTTGCATAGCGTTACTCCTTCTTCCCGGGCGGCAGCTCGCACCGCCATAAACTGCTTTCACTTGTTCAATATACTCCATTGGCTGGCCCGAAACCGAGGAACAAGTTCACGCTGCCTGAACAATTGTCCCGCAATTTGCCCGGGACAACCGGCTCCCGACCGCCGAACCCGCCGTGATGCGTGAATTAATGCACGCTTTTCGCTACTGCAACAGCAGGATATTGTCGCGGATGACGATGGTGTCGGCGCGCACTTCGATATAGCCCGCCTGCTGCAGGTGCTTCATCACCCGGCTTACCATCTCGCGCGAGGCGCCGATCATGCGCGCAATATCCTGTTTGGACAACTTCCTCGTCACCACTTTCTCCCCGTCGACGACTTCGGCCGTTTCCAGCAGCAGCCGCGCCACGCGCCCGAACACATCCATCAGCGCGAGGCTGCCGATCTGATTGTCCGCTCCGCGCAAGCGCTTCACCAAGCCGCGCATCACGGTCATGGCCATGTCGAAGTTGTCGGCCAGACAGCGCTTGAAATCGGACTTGGAAATGCAGACCAGCTCGCACGGCTCGAGCGCCACGACGTTGGCCGAACGCGGACTGTTGTCGATCAGGCCCATTTCCCCGAAGAATTCGTTCGGCCCGAGGACGGCGAGGATCACTTCCTTGCCGTCGAGGTCGCTCATGAACACCTTGATGCGGCCGCTGATGAGAATGTAGAGCGAATCCGTAGGGTCGCCGGCGCCCAGAATCAGGCTGCCGCGGGCGTACGACCTGCGCACGACAACGCGCGCCAGCAGCGCGAGCTCGTCCTTGCGTAGCAGCGAAAGCAAAGGCACGTTGCGCAACAGCGCGGTGGAAACGCTGGACATGCCCGAAGTACTTCCCGCCATTTGAGTTTCCCCGAGTAGCCATAAAGCGGCTGCGACTTGCTCTTTATGCTATCAGATTCTACCCGGACGGGCTCGGCCGGGACGTCCGCGCGGGCTGCCGCGAGCGCTCGGGCAATGCCTATTCGGCCAGCAGGATGTTGTTGCGCAGGACGATGGAACGGCCGCGCACTTCGATGTAACCGCCGAGTTGCAGGTCCTTCATCACGCGGCTGACCATCTCGCGCGACGCGCCTATCATCTTCGCGATGTCCTGTTTGGACAATTTCTTGACGACCACCTTCTCCCCATCGACATCGTCGGCCATTTCCAGCAACAGCCGCGCCACCCGGCCGTATACGTCCATCAGCGCCAAGCTGCCGATTTTTCGGTCGGCCTCGCGCAGCCGTTTCACTAGGCCGCGCATCACCGTCAGCGACAGGTCGAAATTCTCCGCCAGGCTGCGCTTGAAGTCGGTCTTGGAGATGCCGAGCAACTCGCACGGCTCTAGCGTCACCACGCTGGCCGAGCGCGGACGGTCGTCGAGCAGGCCCATTTCGCCGAAGAACTCACCCGGGCCGAGGATGGAAAGAATCACCTCCCGCCCATGCTCGTCGCTCATCAGCACCTTGAGGCGCCCGCTAATGACGATATAGAGCGAATCGGTGGGATCGCCCGCGCCGATGATCGTGGCGTTGCGGCCGAAACTCGTGCGCAGGATCGCGCGTGCGAGCACGCTCAGTTGTGCCTCTTCCAAGCCCGCAAACAGCGGCACGTTGCGCAGCAATGTGGTCGATACGCTGGTCGGGTGCGTCATGTTCAATTCGCGCTAATTGCAGGAAGGCTTGCTCGAGTCGTCCATCGTCGAAACGCCGGTGCGGATGCGCCCGGTCCGGGTTTCCTCATTGGCAGCGAAAATAATGTACGCCATCAGCGACTCATCGAAGCCTCGCGGCGACAGCGACTGCACGAAGGCCGACGCCTTGCTCACGTCTTTCTGCCAGAAGTAGGAGCCGCCGCCCGCGCCTCCATTCACCCCGGGGAACAGGAGCAGGACCTGCGAGGAAACGTCGTAATACAGCTTGATCGGCTGGTTGTCACGATCGTAGAGGCCGGATCCCAAGCCTCCCACCAGCAGCAAACCGACGTCCGTCACCGTGTGCGTCCCGCTCGCATCGGTATACGTGTAGTCGATCTTGCCACCGATGTTGATCTCCATGTCGCCGCTGTTGACTAGAGCCGCCCGTGCGCCGCCGCCTTCTCCGCCGACAAGCTTGATGTAGCCGCCGGTATTGATCCTGAGGTTAATGGGGTCGATCTTGGCGGCTGCGGAAGTCTGGCCGCCGTCTTCCGAATTTGCCGTGCCGCCGACCATCACGATATTGCCGCCGATGTCAATGAACTTGCTGCTGGTGCCGAGGATCAGCGCGTCGGCCGCGGCCAGCGCGCCGCCACCGGCCGCGGTATTGCTCGTCGCCGTACCGCCGTTGAGGGTGATGTTGCTGCTGTTGGCGGTATAGGGCAGCAGCGGGTTGACGGTTTGCGTTTCGGGGATCGGCTTGTCCGGGTCTTCCATACTCCAGTTCAGCGTGTTCGGGTTGGGCGTAATTTGCGTCCCCCCCTTGACCCCGAGGATGCTGACGACGTCGCCGCGGACCACGGCCAGCGCCGAACTCTTGGTTGCCGTACCGACGATGCCGGCGGAGGTGGCCGTAGCGCTTCCGCCGGTAATGACGATATTGCCCGAGCTCCCCGCGCCGCCCTGGTCGCCATTGAGATAGATGTCGAGCTTCTCGTCGGCGCGCAGGGTCGTGTCGATAAACTGGCCGCTGTCCGCGGTATTGGCGCTGTTATCGACGATCAAGTTTTGCACCGGCAGCGGATTGCCGCTTGCATCCCTTACGCCGACAACAATATTCTTCGCGTGCACTTCGACCGGGTTGCCCGCCGAACCGGCGACGATTACGCTGCCCGCGCCCGCGCCGAAGCCGGCAACGCCACCCGATCCGGACGCCTCGTTCGCGCCGGCATTGGCGCGCAGCGCCAGATCGCCAATCATTTCGACGGTGCCGTAAATCCTGATGTCGCCCGTTGCGACCAGCTTCAGCGTGTGATCGAATTTCTCGAACTCACGATTGCCGAGATCGTCGAGCGTGCCCAAGTCGCGCCCGATCACCACGCCGGCGCTGCTGCCGCCGGGATTGTTCAACACGATGTTGCCGGTCGCGTACAGATTGAGCGAGCCGCCGGATTGGCCGCCGTTGATCTGCGCGTTGGTGATGGCCGACTTCACGGTCACGTCGCCCGCGGTCGCGATCAGGCTGACGTTCGCGCCGGAAAGGCTGGCGCCGGGCGCGAGATCCAAAGTCTGGCTCGGAGCGACGAGCGAGAAGTCCGCCGCGGTGCCGATGCCGGAAATGCTGGTGCCGTTGATGCTCTTGTACTCGATGTTGCTCTCGGCATAAGGCGGCGGATTGATCGAGCCCGCGAGCCGCGCCTCCAGCGTGATCGGCCCCATGCTGTTGCCGCTGCCGGCCAGGTTATTGCGCAATTCGATCACGGCGACCTGGACGGCATTATTGAAGGTGCGCACCTTGAGCGGACCCTGCGCATCCGTCCCTGTGGCCGGAATGCTTTGCAGTCCGGCGGCGGCTACGGCACTCTGTTTCACCGCTCCGGTAGAGAAGATCGAAATTCCACCGCCGTTGCCGGCGATCACTTGGCCGTTGAGATTCATCGCGCCGAGCGTGCCCGCAGCTACCGACGCGGGCGACAGTCCGAACCCGCCGGCGCCGGTATACGCCGTATCGTTGCCGCTCACCAACTGGATATCGCCGATGGTGTTCTGCACCGTGCCGTTGATATTGAGGTTGGTGCCAGCGTTAAGGTTGATGCCGCCGCTCGCCGCCGCGCTGTTGCCGATCGAGGTGACGTTCAGGTCGCCTGAATCCGCGCGCGCGAACACCCCGCCGCTCGTCGTGTTGGTCACGGTGAGGGCGATCCCGGCCGCGTGCGACAGCACCATCGGCGAGGCCAGAGTACCGACCCCGGTGGCCGCATTCATCGCGACGGTGCCGTTTGCGTCCAGCGCACTGCCGCTCGAGGTGAGCGCGCCGGCCGCCGCGCCGCCGCCGTTGGCGCTCAGCGTCAAATTGCCGTTGCCGGCGGCGTAGGTGACCGGCGCGTTGATGGCGATGCCGCCCGTGTTGTTCAACAGCGTGAAACCGTTCTGCGCCGTGGTCGGCGTCAGCGCGCCCGCTACGGTGATCGCGCCCGTATGGTTGGAAGCGCCGACGGTCAGGCCGCCTGTCGTGGTGACGGTATTAAGTTCGCTATCGGCCAGCTCCAGCGTCGCCGCGGCGTTGTTGGTGGCAGCCGTCGCGACGCCGAGCTGGATCGCGTCGCCCGTGTTGTTCGGCTTCAGCGTCACTGCGCCACTGCCCGAATTGATCACGCTGGTCAGCATCATCTCGTCCGCGATCAGCGCGATCGGGCTGTCGGTCGTGGCCAGGGTGCCGCCATTTTGCGTGAGTATCCTGTCGCTGCCGATCACGTTCAGCGTCGCGCCCGCCGGAGCGGTCACGCTGCCGCTGAGCGTCATGTCGTTACCCGTGGTCAGCGTCACGGTCGAACCGGCGCCGGCGGTGATCGAAGCCGTGCCGGAGATGTTCAATGCGCCGCTGGTGGCGAGGCGGGTGTTGCCGGTGGTATCGACGGCGCCGTTGATGGTCGTGATGCCGGCGGAAGGTGTGGTGGAGGGCGCGCCCGTGGCGCCCTGCGACTGTGTCAGAGTCTTGGCATTGAAACTCGATTGCACCGTCACATCCCTCGCCTGGGAGATGTTCACGTCGCCCAGCCGGGTTGTACCTACGGTACCGTTGAACGTCACACCGCCGCCGCTGCCGGCGGTGATGATCAGATTCTCGGCGCTGTTGGTCGTGCCGGTGAGCATGTTGCTGAAGGTGACGTTCGCGCCCGCCGCGTTGCCGCTGGTGGTGTTAATCGTCAACAGCCCCGTGCCGCCCGTCTTGGCGAGCGTCACGTTCGTGGCAAAGCCTACCGCGTCGGCCGTGGTCGTGATCGTGCGGTCGGTGTTGATCGTCACCGCCCCCGCGCCGTTTTGCGTCACCGCCCCGTCAGAGTTGATGTCGGCATTCAGCGTCAGCAGGCCCGCATTGCTGAAGGTGACGATGCCGTTACCCGTGGTGGTAACGCCGGCATTCACCGTCTGCGCGTTGCCGGTCAGGTTCACCCCCGTGACCGTATTGGTGTTCACCGCAGCGTTGAACGTCGTCGTCCCCTGGCCCGCCGCCTGCGTCAGGCTCGCCGCCGTGATGCCCGCCGATTCCGTGACGTTGTTCGCGTTCGTTATGTTGATCGCCCCAAGGCGGCTTCCCGCACCCGCGGCGCCCACCACGCCAGTAAACAGAATGTTGCCGCCCGTGCCCGCATTCAGCGTCACCGGCTCGGCCCCCGAAGTGCTGCCGTCGAGCTTGGCGCTGAAGGTGATGTTCGCGCCCGCCGCGTTGCCGCTGGTGGTGTTGATCGTCAACAGCCCTGTGCCGCTGTTCCTGGCCAGCGTCACGTCCCTGGCAAAGCTCACCGCGTCGGCCGTGGTCGTGATCGTGCGGTCGGTGTCGATCGTCACCGCCCCCGCCCCGTTTTGCGTCACCGCCCCGTCAGAGTTGATGTCGGCGTTCAGCGTTAGCAAGCCGCCGTTGACGAAAGTTACACCACCCGAACTCGACGTCGTGATGGTGCTGTTGATCGTGGTCGTTCCGTCAACCGTCACGCTCATGCCGCCGCTTCCCACCGTAATGGGCGCAGTCGCTGCAGTTGAGAAGTTTCTGCCGCTTGTCACCGTCAGTGCCGACAGGTTACTTGCTGCTTGGTTGAATGCAATGTCTCCGCTCACCGGCGCGGCAAGGGTCAAGGAATTGCCGGCGCCGTCGACGGTACTGAGGAAGCGGATCGTCCCGCCGCTGCCACTGGAATCTGCCGCGATCGTGTCGATCAATCGATTGCCCGTAAGGAGCACCGGCTGCGAGAACTGGACGAGGTCTGACGTCGTCACGATATCGCCATTGAGCGTCGTGCTACCCGAGCCGTTTTGGGTTACGTTGCCGTCAGCGTTGATTGGGGCACCTATCACCAGCGCGCCACTGTTCGTCAAAGTGACCACACCAACGCTGCCTGCGGTCGTCGTGATCGTACCGCCGCTGCCCGTAACGATATTGTTCGTGGCAATTTGCACACCGGTGACGGTATTAGCGTTAACGGGACCATTGAAGGTCGTCGTGCCCAGGCCCGCCGCCTGCACTAGGCTCGCCGCCGTGATGCCCGCCGATTCCGTCACGTCGTTCGCGTTGGTGATCGTGATTGCACCCAGCCGCGTGACGCCGCCCACCGCGCCGCTAAAGAAAATGTTGCCGCCCGTGCCCGCATTGAGCGTCAGGGACTGCGTGTTGGCCACCGTGCCGTCCACCGCACCGTTAACCGTGATGCTGTTGCCCGCCTCCGAGCCCAACGCGCCAGCGTTCGTGGTGTCAATGATCGAGAGCCCGCCCGCCAGCGTCACCGGCGTGTCCGCGTCACCCAGCGACACCGCGTCCGCACTGGTGCGCAACTGCCCGTTCAACGTCACACCGGACGGAGCGGTTGCCGTCACCCCGCCGTTGAACAGCAGCACATCGCCCGCCGCATCACCCAATTGCAGCGTGCCGGTGTTGGCAAACGTCGTCGCCGTCGTGATCGTCGTCCCGTTGCCCAGCAGATCCAGGTCATAGGCTTGCGCCGCAGTGGTCAGCGTCGGGGTCGTCAGCGCCCCCGTGAAGATGATGTTCGCCGCGTCGCTCGTGTCCGTCAGCACCACGCTCGTGCCGGTCGTCACCGCCCCGGTAAAGGTGGCGCCACCGGAGTTGGTCACCGTCAGGGTCGCCAGCGACGTGCCCGTGCCCACCGTGCTGCCAAAGCCGATCACACCAGCCGTGCCCGCATTGAGCGTCAGGCTCTGCGTGTTGATCGCCGTGCCGTTCACCGCACCGTCCACCGTGATGGTGTTGCCCGCCTCCGAGCCCACCGCGCCAGCGTTCGTCGTGTCAATGATCGAAAGCCCGCCCGCCAGCGTCACCGGCGTGAGAGCGTCACCCAGCGACACCGCGTCCGCGCTCGTGCGCAACTGACCGTTCAACGTCACGCCAGACGGATCCAACGCCGTCACCCCGCCGTTGAACAGCAGGATATCG
This sequence comes from Pseudomonadota bacterium, assembly GCA_043805375.1. Taxonomy (GTDB): domain Bacteria; phylum Pseudomonadota; class Gammaproteobacteria; order Burkholderiales; family SG8-39; genus 2-12-FULL-64-23. The sequence goes on along the minus strand of JAZDIA010000028.1, from coordinate 145 downwards.
CCCGCCGCATCGCCCAGCGTCAGCGTCCCCGTGTTCGCAAACGTCGTCGCCGTCGTGATCGTCGTGCCGTTGCCCAGCAGATCCAGGTCATAGGCTTGCGCCGCCGTCGTCAGCGCCGGGGTCGTCAGCGCCCCCGTGAAGGTGA
>JAZDIA010000027.1:0-2346 GCA_043805375.1 Pseudomonadota bacterium | reverse complement strand
CATGCGCTTGCTGCCCGATTCAGCTTGGCCGCGATGAAATTGGGCCTGATGCGGCTTGTACTGTGCGACGGTCATGCGGACTCCACAATAGGGCGCCTGGCACTTAGGCTTGAAAGGCCGGCATTGTAACCGCTCCGCGAGTCGCGGCTTGAATCGAAACATTCGTCGAGCGCCTGCTCAGACGAGATCGACGCGCTCCAGGTAATCCGGCACATGGGCCTGCCAGCCGAATTCCTCGCCAATCCGATGGCGGAAGGCGTCTGCCGCGCCTGGTTCTCCGTGGGTGACGAAAACGCCTGGCGGCGGGGAACGCAAGCTCCGCAACCAGCCGATCAACTGGCTTGCGTCGGCGTGAGCCGAGAGGCTTGCGAGCTGCACCACTTCGGCGTGCACCGGGACTTGGCTGCCGTGTATTTTTATCGTCTTGGCGCCCTGCACCATCGCGGCACCGCGCGTGCCGCCTGCCTGGAAGCCGGCGAACAGAACCAGGTTGCGGGGATCAGGACAAAAGGCTGCCAGATGATGCAGCACGCGCCCGCCCGTGGCCATGCCGCTCGCGGAGATGATGATCATGGGTCCGGAGCGGCGGTTGAGCGCTTTCGAGGCCTCGGGTGTATTGACGAACTCGGCGACGCGGCACATTTGCTCGCTTTGCGCGGGCGTCAGCCGGTGCTCGGCGCGGTGTTCGTCGTAAAGCCGGGTGACATCGATCGCCATCGGGCTATTCAGGTAGACAGGGATGTCGGGGATCGCGCGCCGTGATTTCAGGCGCGAGACATAAAAAAGGAGCGACTGCGTGCGCCCGACGGCGAAAGCCGGGATGATGACTGCGCCTCCGCGGGCGGCCGTGCGCTTGATCACAGCGGCCAGTTCCTCCTCGGGGTCGGAATCGCCGTGCCGGCGATCGCCGTAGGTCGACTCGACCACCAGCCAGTCGGCTTGCTCGATGCTCGCCGCAGGACGCATGATCGGATCATCCGGCCGGCCGACATCGCCGGAAAACGCGATCGTTCGGCCGCCTGCGCGAAGCAGCACGCTCGCCGCGCCGAGGATGTGACCCGCGGGACGCAGTTGAAACGATACGCCGTCTGCAATCGGCACTTCCGCGCCGAAGTCCACCGGATAAAGCCTGGCGAGAGCGCGTTCGGCGTCTTCCTGGGTGAACAGGGGCAGCGCCGGCTTGTGCTTGGAGAAGCCCTTGCGATCGGCGTATTTCGCCTCTTCTTCCTGCAGATGCCCCGCGTCGGGCAGCAGGATGCGGCACAGCTCGGCGCTCCCCCGGCTGCAATAGACCTTGCCCCGGTAGCCGCTCTTCACCAGCAGAGGCAGATAGCCGCTGTGGTCGATGTGTGCGTGGGTGAGAACAATGGCGTCGATCGACTCGACAGGAACGGGAAATCGCGCCCAGTTGCGCAGCCGAAGCTGCTTGTAGCCCTGGAACAGACCACAGTCGACCAGCACCGTCGTGGAGCCGTCCTGCACCAAGTACTTCGAACCGGTGACTGTTCCCGTTGCACCGAGAAATTGAATTTGCATCGATGACCCCTATTGAAACTCACTCGATACTGCAAGAAAAGACAACTCTGTGGATTGAGCTACCTGGCGCAAACTGCATTCCCCGCAGCCTCACTATTTGATCGAGGTGATGAAGTAGCGCCCTTTGTCTGCAACCAGCTCGAAAGTGACGCGCTGCTCGGGTTTCAGCGCGCCAAGCTGATTCTTATCGCGCACCGCGAAATCCATCGTCATGCCCGACCAGCCAAGGCTCTTGATCGCCTCGTGCTTCAAGGTGACGGTGCCCGCGCGTGCGTTCACGGCTTTAACAATACCCACGCCTTGGTGTGTCTGCTGCGCAAGCGCGATGCTGGAAATGGACAACAGTACCCCGAACAGCGCTCTTGAAACCCAACTTTTCATACAATACACCTTTCCTGTTGAATGACGACACGGTTAGCGTTCCGGCGTGATTTCTTTTCCTCAACTCATGCTTCCCCGCGCTCGAACTCGCCGCGGCGAGCCGCGCGGCGAATGCCGAATTCTTTCACCACGGCATAGATCGCCGGGATCACGACCAGCGTCAGAACTGTCGCGGAAACCATCCCTCCCACCATGGGCGCGGCGATTCGTCGCATGATCTCCGACCCGGTGCCGCTGCCCCACATGATCGGCAGCAAGCCCGCCATGATCGCGACTACCGTCATCATCTTCGGCCGCACACGGCTGACTGCGCCCTCCATTACCGCTTCGTACAGGTCGGACACCGAGGGCGCCCTGCCTGCTTTGGCGCATCCCGACTTGACCCGCTCCCATGCTTGCTCCAGATAAATCAGCATGACGACCCCCGTC
>JAZDIA010000026.1:0-5296 GCA_043805375.1 Pseudomonadota bacterium | reverse complement strand
ACAACCGGAGCGAACGCGGCTTCGATCACCGACAAGAACGCGTTGACGCTCGCCACGACGAACGTAGGCGGCGCCTTGGCCGCGACGGTGGCCGGCGGCATTACCCAGACCGGCGTGGTAACCGTTGGCGGTACGACCACGCTGAAGGCAGACGTCAATACGGAACAGGTTGCCGATCTGTCCACGCAGACGAACAGTTTCGGCGGAGCGGTGAGTACCGTTCCTGGTACCGGTTCGTGGAAGCAGGTGCTGCTGAAGACCGGCGCCGGCGGGCTCATACTCGGCAATATCACCACCACCAGCGCGACCAACAGCCAGATCTCGGCGATCACGACGGGGACGCTGAGCGGAACGGGCGTGCTGTCGGTGACCGGGCCTTCGATAGCGGCGCTCCCCGCGCCCGCGCGCAACTTCACCAGCGGTATGGTGACTCTTGGCAGCGGCGGCACGGTGAATTCGCCGACACTGACGTTCGATCCGAAGCTCAGCCTGCTCGCGCTCACGGGCGCATCCACCGCGTGGACTCTGGGCGGCTTGCAGGCCACCAGTACCGAGGCGGAGCAAGCGAGTGCGCGGATCATCATCGACGGCGTGTCGATCCAGGCGGGCGCGATCGGCTCCACGATCGCAGCGACGATCGGTTCCGCGCAGGCAAGCGCGCTGGCGGCGGCCTCGGGCGAAGCGAAGAAGAGCTTCGGCACGGACAGCGTGTCCGAGCAGATCGACTACGGCTTCGCCGGCGACGTCGGGGTGGCGGTGACGATGGCGCATGAAATTCCGCTGGAGGGCGAGACGATTTCGGTGCCCGCCTGCACCACGGAGAGCAAGAACAGCACGCCGTGCAAGTAAACGCCGGGCCGTCCTGCGGGGTCGTTTGATGGAGCCGCGCCCCGCGTGAGGGCAATCGATCAAGGGCGCCACGTGCGCCCTTTTTCGTGGCACCGCGGCGCGGGCCTTGTTGTCGGCTCCAAAATGCGGGAAACTGCGCTTTTGCCGGTTTGAATCCGGCGGGCAGGCCCGGGGATATGGATGGATCGAGGGAATCGATGTGAGTGAACAACAACAAGAGGTCGCGGTCCTGTTCGTGGACGTGAGCGGCAGCACCAAGCTGTACGATACCGCTGGCGACGCAGTGGCCGTGGCCGCCATCGACACCTGCATCACGCTGTTCAAGAACAAGACCGAGGAGCACCTCGGGCGGGTAATCAAGACCATCGGCGACGAGGTGATGTCGGTATTTCCCTCCGCGGCCGATGCCACCGAGGCAGCCATCGAAATGCAGTTCGGCGTGGACGAACTGCCTCCGGTCGCCAACACCAAGCTCGGCATCCGCATCGGCTTTCACGCCGGTCCGGTGGTGGATCGCGACGGCGACGTGTTCGGCGACACCGTCAACCTCGCTGCCCGCCTGACCGGACTCGCGACGAAGGGCCAGATCATCACCTCCAGGGAATCGGTGGATCGGCTCATTCCGATGCTGAAGTCCGCCTGCCGGCAGCTTTACTCGATTCAGGTGAAAGGCAAGGCGAACGAGGTGATGCTGTGCGAGGTGCTGTGGCAGCAGAGCGAGGAGGCGACGACGATGGCCAGCCTGCGCACGGTGGCGGCCCAGCCCAAGGAAACGCGGCTGTGGCTGCGCTATCACGACCAGGAAATCGTTGTCACCGGAGATCGCAACGTGGTATCGATGGGGCGCGATCCGGCGGCCGATCTCGTGATTCAGGACAAGATGGCTTCGCGCAGCCACGGCAAGATCGAGCGCCGGCGGAACAAGTTCGCGCTCGTCGATCACAGCGCAAACGGCACTTTCCTGAAGGTCGGGGAGGAACGCGAGATCATGCTGAGGCGCGAGGAAATCGTGCTGCGTGAGCACGGCGTGATCGCGTTCGGACAATCCTGCGCCAAGACCGCGGAACTGGTGGAATTCAAGTGCGAATGAGGAAGGCGGAAGGGCCGGGGAGCCGAGCGCTATTGGCTTCGGCTCCGGAATTGAAGCCCGATCGCCGGCCGCGGATGGGCAGCGTGATCGGGCCGATGGTGTGCCTGCTCGGGACGCTTGCCGCGGGGAGCGCTTGGGCACAGCCGCAGGCACCGGTGCCGCCGGTGTCGCTGCAGGGCGAGACGGCATCCGCCGCGAAGCCGGTCAAAGCGCCGGTCAAACCGGCCGCCAAAACCACGTCCCGGAAGCCCGCCATGACGCCCAAGGCGGCACCCAAGGCGGCGACCAAGCCGCGGACGGTATCCAAGCCTGCCCCCGGGACAAAAGCCAAGTCTGCGCCCGTTAAACGTGCCGGGAAGGCGAAGTCCGGAAAGGCCAAGTCCGGCAGGTCCGTTGCGGCGACGGAGCCGGTTCCTGCGGCCGCCCCGGACGTTTCCCCGGCTTCGCCGGGGACCCCAGCGGCGCCTGCGCCTCGGCAGCCGGAGAAGCTGCCCCCCCTTGGCAAGCTCGAGGCCGAAGCGCGTTACCGGGAAGGCGTCGAACTGGAGCGGAGCGGTGACCCGCGGGCCGCCATCACGGCGTATCACGAGGCGGGCGAGAGTGGCCACGGCCCGGCGCAGAAAAAGCTGGGCGACCTCTACGGCACCGGCAACGATGTGGTCGAACGGGACTACGAAACTTCCCTCCGATGGTATGACCGGGCACGCAAGCAGGGCATCGAGATTCCCAAGCCATTTACCTATCCCGGGGTGCGGCGCTAGCGGTGAAATAGGGGCATCTCCGGTAATGCCGATTTATCCGTCGCGACTTGAATCGTGCCCAGCCGTTGTTGCGGGGTCGCGCTGTTGCGCGGAGGAAAAGCCGTCCGCGCGGATCGTCGCTTGTGCACGGATGAAAAACTCATCCGCGCGCAAGCGGCGATCTTGTATAAAGACAACACCAAGCCGTTCTTGCTTTTATTCATAACCGTGTTTTTGGTACGGATGCTTTTTCCGTACCAAAAACACGGTTGGTGCGCGAGCGCGCAAGTCCGCTCCTGGCATGCGACGGTATTCAAGACGCCGTATATTCCCGCCCCCCTTGCATTGTCCCATCCGCCGCAAGATAATGTCAGATCCGTGGAGAAGGACGACGATGTGGCAAAATTTAACGTCGCCTCAATAACTTGTCGGTTGCATCGTCACGCTCGGATGGATTCCCTCGCGAGTCGGGTCAGGCCTATCGGCGCGCAGTGCCCGCTTCCCTTCGGGCTGGGTGTGGCGAGCATTGCGTTCGCCGGGTAACGACGAGCATGGCCGGAGCCGCACTCAAAACCCTTGGTCGCTACCAGCTTGAGCGCGTGCTCGGCAAGGGAGCGATGGGCGTCGTCTATGAGGCGCTCGATCCGAAGCTGCATCGCAAGGTCGCGATCAAGACCATTCTGAAGAGTCAGTTGGACGAAGCGACCTCGCACGAATACTCGATGCGGTTCGCGCGCGAGGCGGAGGCGGTGGCGAGGCTCAACCACCCGCATATCGTGCAGGTCTACGACTTCGGCGAGGAAGCCGACGTTGCCTACATCGTCATGGAATTCATCCGCGGCAAGGAACTGAAGTCGTTCTTTGACGCCAACGAAACCTTCGACAAGAAGGACATCGTGCGCATCATGAGCGAGCTGCTGGATGCACTCGCTTTTGCGCACGAGAACGGCATCGTCCACCGCGACATCAAGCCGGCCAACGTCATGCTGGACCGCCACGGCCGGGCCAAGCTGACCGACTTCGGCGTCGCCCGCCTGACCGACGTGGATCGCACGCAGGCCGAGCGCACGCAGGCGGGAACCATGGTGGGCACGCCCGCCTACATGTCTCCCGAGCAGATCCAGGGGCAGCATATCGATGGGCGCACCGACATCTTTTCGGCGGGCGTGGTCCTGTATCAGTTCCTTACTGGCCAGAGGCCGTTTACCGGAGCGGGCGCCTGGACGATCGCGAAGAAAATCATCCAGGAAGACCCTCCGATGCCCTCCACGATCAATGTGGCGCTGCCGAAGGAATTCGACCTGGTGATCAGCAAGGCGCTGGCGAAGCTACCGGAAAACCGTTACCGCAATGCGCGCGATTTTGCGCACGCGCTGCAGCGCGTACTCGAAGGCAAGTCGGCGGAGGACGAGGACGACGCCACCGTTGCGGGACGCATGCCCGATGTCGATATCGACATCGGCGATGTCGGCGCTGCGCCGGCGAAGCCCGCTCCGAAGACGGCGGAGGCGGAGACGTCGCAAACGCAGGAAGTCGAACTGGAGTTCTGGCGCGCGATCAAGGACAGCGACGACGCGGAGGACTTTGAACTCTATGTCCAGCAGTTCCCGAAAGGCATCTACAAGGCGCTCGCGCAACGCAAGATCACGAAGCTGCGGCGCGGTCTGCTGACTACGGGCGCGAGCGATCAAAGCAGCTCGCGCATTCGCCAGGCGGAGGACTTGAAAGCGGCGCAGGCCGAGGAAGAAAAGCTGCGCATCGAAGAAGAGGAGGCAGTCAGGCACGACGCCGAGGCGAAGGCCAAACGCGAAGCCGAAGAGCAGGTGAAGCGCGACGCCGAAGAGAAATCTCGACGCGAAGCCGAGGACGCGGCCAGGCGCGAAGCCGAGGAAAGGGCCAGGCCTGAGGCCGAGGCGAAGGCCAAACGCGAAGCCGAACAGCAGGCGAAGCGCGACGCCGAAGAGAAATCTCGACGCGAAGCCGACGAAGCGGCCAGGCGCGAAGCCGAGGACGCGGCCAGGCGCGAAGCCGATGAGAGGGCCCGGCTTGAGGCGGCGGCGAAGGCCAAACGCGAAGCGGAAGAGCAGGCGAAGCACGAAGCCGAGGTGAAGGCCAAACGCGAAGCCGAGGAGAAGGCGAGGCTTGAGGCGGCGGCGAAGGCCAAACGCGAAGCGGAAGAGCAAGCGAAGCGCGAAGCCGAGGCGAAAGTCAAACGCGAAACCGAGGAGAAGGCGAGGCTTGAGGCGGCGGCGAAGGCCAGGCGCGAAGCGGAAGAGCAGGCGAAGCGCGAAGCCGAGGAGACCGCAAAGGCGAAGCGCGAAGCCGAGGAACGGGCGCGCCGCGAGGCCGATGCGAAGGCCAGACGCGAAGCGGAAGAGCAGGCGAAGCGCGAAGCCGAGGAGAAAGCTCGACGCGAAGCCGAGGCGAAGGCGAGACACGATGCCGAGGCACGCGCGCGAAAGGAAGCAGAAGATCGTGCGCGCGAGGAAACCAGGGCGAGAGCCCGAACTGAAGCCGCGGAAAAGGCGCAGCGCGCGCAGGCCCCAGGGATCGCCGACGCGGTGGCGGGCATGCCCGCGGCTGCGCCGGCGGGGAAAAAGAGTTCGATGCTCGTACC
>JAZDIA010000025.1:0-2687 GCA_043805375.1 Pseudomonadota bacterium | reverse complement strand
CTGCTGCTCGCGTTCACGCCGTGCATGTTTCCGATGATCCCGATTCTGTCGGGAATCCTGTTACCACATGGTGAGCGCCTGACCCACGCGCGCGGTTTCCTGCTTGCGCTCGCCTACGTGCTCGGCATGGCGATTACCTATGCGCTGGCCGGCGTGGCTGCCGGGCTGCTCGGCACCATGCTGTCCTCGGCATTGCAGAATCCGTGGGTGCTCGGTGCATTTGCAACGCTGTTCGTCGCGCTCGCCCTGTCGATGTTCGGGCTTTATGAATTGCAGATGCCGAGCGTGCTCCAATCACGGCTCGCTGCCGCGAGCAGCCATCTGCACGGCGGGCATTTCGCGAGCGTGTTCGCAATGGGCGTCCTGTCGGCGCTGATCGTCGGGCCGTGTGTCGCGGCGCCGCTCGCCGGCGCGCTGCTCTATATTGGCCAGTCGGGTAACGCCGTGCTCGGCGGCGCGGCCCTGTTCGCGATGGCGCTCGGCATGGGCGCGCCGCTGCTTGCGGTCGGCGCTTCCACTGGCGCCCTGCTGCCGAAGTCGGGGCCGTGGATGGAAAGCGTCAAGAAAGTGTTCGGCGTGGTCCTGCTCGGCGTTGCGATTTACCTGATCTCGCCGGTGCTACCGGCGGCGGCGCACCTGCTGCTGTGGGCGGCGCTGCTGATCGTATCGGCGATCTACCTGCACGCAATCGACCCGCTGCCGCACGCTGCATCGGGGTACCGCAGACTCTGGAAAGGGGTCGGCGTCATCGCGCTGCTGGCGGGCATCGCCTTGCTGGTCGGCGCGCTGTCGGGCGGTCGCGATGTCCTGCAGCCGCTCGCCAACCTTCGCGTCGGCGCCGCGCCGGCGGAACAGAACTGGCGGTTCCAGCGTGTCAACAGCATCGACGAACTCGACCGGGCGCTGCGCGCGGCGCGGGGCACGCCGGTGCTGCTCGATTTCTATGCCGACTGGTGCGTTTCGTGCAAGGAGATGGAGCGCGACACGTTCAGCGCCCCGCCGGTGCAGACCCGGCTTGGGCGGATGGTGACGCTGCAGGCCGACGTCACCGGAAACTCGGCCGACCACCAGGCGCTGCTCAAGCGCTTCCGCCTGTTCGGCCCACCCGGCATCGTGTTTTTCGACCGCCAGGGCGTTGAAATCAGAGAGTTGCGGGTAATCGGATTCGAAAACGCCGCCAAGTTTACCGCGACGCTCGACCAGGTGCTGCGTTGATGCGGCCGCTGCAAGCTCTGCTGGCAGCGGCCGTCGCGGTGGCGGGCACTGCGGCCGGCGTGCTGTCGTTCCAGTGGCAGTCGGGTGGCATCGGCGCCGCCGACCCCGCGCAAACCGGGAGGCTGGTGCTGGCTGCCCAGTTGCAGGGGCTCGACGGGAAACCGCAGGGGGTCGGCCAGTGGCGGGGCAGCATCCTGGTGGTGAATTTCTGGGCTACCTGGTGCGGCCCGTGCCGCGAGGAGATCCCGGCTTTCATCAGGTTGCAGAACCAGTACCGCGAGCGCGGCGTGACATTCGTCGGTATCGCCGTCGACCAGAAAGACAAGGTCGAGTCCTACGCGCGCGAGATCGGCATCAACTATCCGGTGCTGGTCGGTGGGCTCGAAACCATGGAACTCGCGCGCCAGGCCGGCAACAAGAAAAGCGTTCTGCCGTTTACCCTGGTGCTCGACCGCAACGCCCTCGCGGTTACCTCCCAAATTGGGCCCATCAAGCCCGAAAAGCTCGAAGCGGTCCTCATTCCGCTCTTGTAGACTTACAGAGTATGGCTTCGATCTAGCCACTATGTTCGGCGAAAATTGCATAAATTGCTTCGATCTACATATGTCGTCTTTTGCCAGTAACGTCGTGGCCTTGACATACTGCCGGGTTAGTGTTTTCCTAGCGCTCGGTCGCTCTTGGCTCCAAGATCTGTTTCCGTAACTGGGTTCAGCGTGGCATAGCCCGCCGATCCCCAGGAAGATTTCGCAGGGCTTGTGCGTCGTTTGGCGCAGAAAGTCGACAAAATGCCGCGATCTTCGCTAAAATTACGCGATTATTCCAATTGGCGCTGGCACCTGATGGTCGCTTCGGAGGCGAGACTTTATCTCGGCACGTCTGGATCTGCCGTGGTACCGGGCGCGACAATCGACTATGGCCGCATCCAAACACATCCTGGTTCTGCACGGGCCTAACCTTAACCTGCTGGGCGGCCGCGAACCCGAGCATTACGGTAGCGCGACGCTGGACGACATCAACCAGCGGCTTGCCGCGCGCGCCAGGCAGGCGGGCGCTCGGCTGGCGTGCTACCAGAGCAATCTCGAGGGCGATCTGGTAAACCGCATCCAGCAGGCGGACCGGGAGGGAGTGGATTTCATCATCATCAACCCGGCCGCGTTTACCCATACCAGCATCGCGATGCGTGATGCGCTGGCGGCGGTCAAGATCCCTTTCATCGAAGTGCACCTGTCCAACGTGTTTGCGCGCGAGGAGTTCCGCCGCCGCTCCTATTTCACCGACCTGGCGGTGGGGATCATCAGCGGCTTGGGGGGCACGGGTTACGAACTCGCGCTCGAGTATGCCCTGCAACAGGCCGGGGACTGAGAATGGATCTGCGCAAGCTCAAGAAGCTGATCGATCTGGTCCAGGAATCCGGCATCGCCGAGCTGGAAATCACGGAAGGCGAGGAGAAAGTCCGGATCAGCCGCACCGGC
>JAZDIA010000024.1:0-30801 GCA_043805375.1 Pseudomonadota bacterium | reverse complement strand
AGCAAACCCAAGCTGTTGTTGCTTTTATCAATAACCGTGTTTCCGAGCGGATGCGCTTTTCATCCGCTCGGAAACACGGTTGGCGCGCGCAGCGCGCAATGGCCGCTCGCCGGCATCGACGAACGTAGGGGGCTTGCATGAACCGGATGGCCAACTCACCGCGGGAACTGCTGCAACGCATCGCGGCCAACATCGAACGGGTCATGTCCGGCCAGGCCGCGGCGGTGCGCAAGATCCTCGCTGCCTTCGTCAGCGGCGGCCACGTGCTGCTGGAGGACAATCCCGGCACCGGCAAGACCACGCTCGCCAAAGCCCTGGCGCACTCGATCGGCGCGGAGTTCAAGCGCGCCCAGTTCACGCCGGATCTGCTGCCTTCGGACATTCTGGGCGTATCGGTATTCAACCCCAAGGACCAATCGTTCCACTTTCACCCGGGACCGGTGTTCACCCAGATCCTGCTTGCCGACGAGATCAATCGCGCCAGCCCGCGCACGCAGTCGGCGCTGCTCGAAGCCATGGCCGAAGGCCAGGTGAGCGTGGAAGGCAAGACCCATGCCCTGAGCGAGTTGTTCTTCGTCATCGCCACGCAGAACCCGGTGGAGTTCCGCGGCACTTATCCCCTGCCGGAAGCGCAGATGGACCGCTTCGCGCTGCGCCTGTCGCTGGGCTACGTCGCGCCCGAGGCCGAGGTGGAGATATTGTCGGCGCAGGAAACCGAACATCCGCTGGCGCGCATCACCTCCTGTGTCTCGGTGGCCGACGTGCTCGCGCTCAAAGCCCGCGTCAAGGCGGTGCGCGTAAGCGCCGAACTCAAGCGCTACGCCGTCGATCTGGTGCGCGCCACGCGCGGCGCCGCCGCGGTGCTGCTGGGGGCCGGACCGCGCGCCTCGCTCGCGCTCACGCATACGGCGCAGGCGCTCGCCCTCGCCGACGGCGAGGAATTCGTACGGCCCGAGCATATCCGCGAAATCGCCGTGCCGGTGCTCGCGCATCGGCTGGCGCTCGCCCCGGAAGCGAAATTCTCCGGGATTACGGCGCAAGGCATCGTCGAAGACATCCTGAAAACCATTCCGGTCCCTGCCTAAGGCGCGACGCGCATGTGGCGATGGTCCTACCGCGTATTCAGCGCCGTTTCCGGAATCTGGTTCTGGACGACGCGGCGCTTCACCGGCGCCGGCTTCCTCGCCCTCGGCACGCTGGTGACTGCAGGCGCGCTGGGCATCGACACCAACCAGACGCTGGCCTACCAGATTTTCACTTTTCTCTGCGCGCTGATTGCAGCCGCCATGCTGGCGGCCCGGTTGCTGCGACCCAAGTTCCAAGTCGCGCGTGTGCTGCCGCGCATGATCACCGCGGGCCAGACTTTTGATTATCGCGTGCTGGTGAAGAACCTGGGTACGCGGCGGGCCGACGGCCTCGCCCTGCTCGAGGACCTCAGCGATCCGCGCCCGACTTTTGCCGAGTTCCGCTCTGCGCTCAGGTTCCCCACTTATCGCGGCTGGTGGCGGCTGTCGATGCGCAATCAGGTCGCGCATATCGACGAAACCGCGCTGCCCGCGCTGGCGCCATGCGCCGAGGCCGAGGTGCGCGTGCGCGGCCTCGCCTACCGGCGCGGCACGCTGCGCCTGAAGGGCGCCAGCGTCGCGCGCGCCGACCCGCTGGGGCTGTTCCGCCGTCTCACGCGCATCGGGCTGCCGGACAAGCTCATCGTGCTGCCGCGCCGCTACAGCCTGCCGCGTCTCACCCTGCCCGGGGCAAGGCGGTACCAGCATGGCGGCGTCGCGCTCGCCTCGTCGGTAGGCGAATCCGAAGAATTCATGAGCCTGCGCGACTACCGCCCGGGCGACCCTTTGCAGCGCATCCACTGGAAGAGCTACGCCCGCAGCGGCAAGCCCGTAGTGAAGGAATATCAGGACGAATTTTTCGAACGCCACGCGCTGGTGCTCGACACGTTCACCGACCGCGACAACGCCGCGTTCGAGGAAGCGGTATCGCTCGCCGCCTCGTTTGCCTGCACGCTGGACACGCAGGAGTCGCTCCTCGACCTGATGTTCGTCGGCGTGGAAAGTTATTGCTACACTGCCGGCCGCGGCCAAATGCAACCCGAAAGCCTGGTTGAAATCCTGGCCGGCGTGCACGCCTCTGCCGACCGGGCTTTTCGCAGGCTGCACGACGCGGTGCTGGCGCGGCGCGCGGCACTCTCGGGCTGCATCCTCATCCTGCTTGCCTGGGACGAGGCGCGGCAGGCATTGGTGCGCGCGCTGCAGCAAAGCGGGCTGCCGCTGAAGGTGCTGGTGGTGAGCGAGCGGGACATCGAGGCGGCGCCCGCCTGGCTGCGCGTGCTCAGGCCTGGGAAAATCCAGGAAGGGCTGGCCGAGCTGTGAACACGCCCCCGTTCCTGCTCGCGGCGGCGGCGCTGTTCTGGGGCTCTCAGACCGGCAACTGGACGGTGGCCATTGCCAGCGCCGCCCTGCTGGAAGCGCCGCGCTACGTCGCGCGACGCTGGCGCCTCGCGTCCACGGACTTCAACCGCGTGGCCGACTTCTGCACCGTGTTGCTCCTTGCCATCGCGGTCTATCTCTATTTCACCTTCGGCAATCCGCGCGCGGTCACGCTGCTGTTCCAGTGGATGCCGGTCATCGTGCTGCCGCTCGCGCTGGCGCAGGCCTGGAGCACCGCGCGAACCCTCGACTTGTCGGTGCTGTTCGGCAGCCTGCGCCGCAATCCGCTGCGCCGCGCGGTCAAGCTCAACCTCGGCTATCCCGTTTTCGCGCTGTGGCTGCTCGCCGCCAGCGCCGCCAACCGGCAGGGCGCGGCGTTCTACCTCGGACTGACACTGCTCACCGCCTGGCCCCTGCTGCTCGCGCGGCCGCGCAGCTACGCCACGCCTCTCGCGGCCGGCATGCTGCTCGCCGCCGCATTGGCGGGCTATGGCGGGCAGCTCGGCCTGCATCGATTGCAGCAATGGCTGGAAACGGCGGCGCCGGAATGGCTGGCGGGCGGCGGCGCGCGCACCAATCCCTACCGCAGCACCACCGACATCGGCACGCTAGGGGATCTCAAGCTGTCACGGAGCATCCTGCTGCGGGTCGAGGCTGACCCTGCCGTCCATACACCCATCCTGCTGCACCGCGCGAGCTATGACGATTACCTGGGCGGCACCTGGGTCGCGCGCAACGGCCGGTTCGAGCAGCTCGCGCCGTCTGGCAACACGTCTTTTGGCGGCGCGTCGTTTGGCAGTGCGTCGAGCTGGAAGCTGAACGATGCGCGGGGGCCAGTTTTGCAGGTCACCGTGCACGATGACTCCGACGGCAATCCGGTGCTGTCGCTGCCGGCGAACACGGCGCGCGTAGAAGGCCTGGCCGCGAGCGACATGAAAATGAACGCGCTTGGCGCGGTGCAGATCGAGCACAAGCCCGGCTTCTTCAGCTATCGCGCGCAAATCGGCAGCGGCAGCTCGGCCTACGGCCCGCCGACGGCGCGCGACCTGGGAATCCCGAAGGCCGAAGCCGCCGCCGTGGCTCAGATCGCAAACGAGCTCGAGCTCACCGCGCTGATGCCTGCGCAGGCTCTGGCAACAGTGAAACAATTTTTTGCCGATCGCTTCGACTACTCGACCTGGCAGGGCAAGCCCGCGGGAGGGCGTACGCCGCTCGCCGAGTTTCTGCTCGCCACGCGCGCCGGACACTGCGAATATTTCGCCAGCGCCAGCGTATTGCTGTTGCGCGTGGCAGGCATCCCCGCGCGCTATGCCACCGGCTTCTCGGCACAGGAATGGAGCAAGCTGGACGGCGCGTACCTGGTGCGCGAACGCCATGCCCATGCCTGGGTGCGGGCCTGGGTCGACGGCGCCTGGCAAGACCTCGATACCACCCCGCCCACCTGGTTCTCCGCCGAAGCCGCAGACTCGCCCTTGTGGTCGCCGCTCGCGGATCTGTGGTCGTGGGCGCGCTTCAGACTTTCAGAGTGGTCGGCACGCGCGGGCGAGCGCGGCTGGTCTCAAGCGTTAATCTGGCTCGCGTTGCCGCTAGTCGCGTGGCTCGCCTGGCGCACGCTGCGCGGCCGGCGCGCCGACACCGCGGCAGCCCCGGGTGAGCCAATATCGAATCAGGCGTGGCCGGGTCTGGACTCCGAGTTCTATCTGATCGAGAGGCGCATGGCCGAGCTCGGCCACGCAAGGCGGGACGCGGAAGCGGTAACCGAATGGCTGGCGCGGGTAGCAGCGCAACCGGGCAGCGAAGCCTTGCTGCGGCTCGCGCGGCTGCACTACCGCCATCGCTTCGATCCGGCGGGACTGCCGGCGGCCGAGCGCGTGGCCTTGCGCGATGAGGCACTCGCCTGGCTCGCGCGGCATCCGGGGCAAACTTAGCGTGCTAGGCCAACCGAACTATCTGGTTCAAGCATTCGCATACCGGCGCAAACAGGGCATCCGACAACGTTCCGAGCGGGTGAGGTTTGGCGCCACGCAAACGCCAATCGAAGGACTTGGGCTGGTGGCAAAGCACATAACTGGTCTGTCCCGCCTTGCGCCCCCTTGCTGGACCGACAGTCACAGCAAACGGGTTGTCGGCGTTGTAGGCCGCCGTGGTCATGGGCAGCCCAATGACCAGTGAGGTTTTATCGTTAAAGATTCGCGGCGAGAGCACCAGGAACGGATGGACGTCGCGCATTTCACGGCCTACTTGAGCGTTGCAGTCGATCCGGACGATGTCCTTGCGATCCGGCACCCAAAGACTGCGCCTTGCCGATGCGGAAGGCTTTTTCGCTACCACCGCTCGGCGCCAATGCGCTGGCTGGCCATCGCTTCACCGCCATGCCGCGCTGGATCGAAGAGCGCGAGCCGCTGCTCAAGGGTGAATGGCGTATCGGCAAAGGGCGTGATGACCACCTGCCCGCCTTCTACCGACACGCGAACCCGCTGGTGAACGCGGAGATTCGCCTCACGGGCGACTGCCGAGGGCAAACGGACGCCCAGATTGTTGCCCCACTGCTTGATATCGAGAACGGCCTCGGTCACGGTTTACTCCAACAGAAATGTTTAGACATCAGTTTAGACTCGGCGGCCCGTCGCGTCAACCGGATTGTTTCGTTCTGCTGAACTTGGCGGCCCGTAAAGCGAAAAAAGTCGAACGCGTGCCGCAAGAGGTTGTCGACGACGCCATTGGTCGATTGATGACGCTGTTTGAATAACCGGAAGGACGTATGCGTGTTGGCGCGCGCCGACACTTTCTAGTGGCAAGATCCCGCCCGATTTCGCGCTGCAAGCCGGCGAAATGCGGCCCTGAGGCGATTTATTTGCTGCCGCAGGCCGGGTTTCGCGGCGCGGCGTATTGCGGTGGCGGCCGCTTTCGGTTATAAACGCGGAAACAATTCTTTCTGTCGCGGCATCCGAAAGGCAAATTTGAGCACACAAGAAAAATACGCCACTTTTTCAGGCAAGATGCTGATAGTGGGATTTGGCGCCGTGGGACAGGGGTCATTGCCGCTGATCCTGCGCCATATCGACATGCGGCCGGAACAGGTCACCATCGTCACCGCGAATAAGTTTGGCAAGGACGTCGCCAGCGCATACGGCGTCCGGTTCCGGATCGAACCCCTGACGCCGGATAACTACGTCTCAATCCTCACGCGCGAACTCGGGCCCGGGGATTTCCTGGTCAACGCCTCTTTCGACGTGGCGAGCGTCGCCCTCATCGAGTGGTGTCAGCAGCGCGGTGTGCTTTACATCGACGCCTGCATCGAGCCATGGCCGGGCGCGCATACGGACAGCTCGGTGAGCGCCAGCCGCCGCTCGAACTACGCCTATCGCGAAGCCGCGCTGGCGCTGCGCGGCAAGTTTGTCTCCGGACCGGCCTGCGTGCTGATGCACGGCGCCAATCCGGGCCTGGTTTCCCACCTGCTCAAGCAGGCGCTGCTCGATCTCGCGCGTGATTTCGGGGTGGAAATTGCGCCGCCGCGCAAGCGCGAAGACTGGGGGCGGCTCGCGGCGCAACTGGAGGTAAAGGTGATCCACGTTTCCGAGCGCGATCACCAAACCAGTCAGGTGCGCAAGCGCAATGGCGAGTTCGTCAATACCTGGTCAAGCGAAGCCTTCTGCGCCGAAGCGTTGCAGCCGGCCGAACTCGGCTGGGGCACGCACGAGCGCAACTGGCCGCACGACGCGCGTGAATACGGTTTCGGCGGCGGCGCAGCGATCTACCTCGACCGGCCGGGCGTGGCGACCAAGGTGCGCTCCTGGGTGCCCAACGAGGGCCCGTTCCATGGCTGGCTGATCTCCCACGGCGAGGCGATCTCCATCCCCGACTACCTCACCGTGCGCGAAAACGGCAAGGTTCTGTACCGGCCGACCTGCCACTATGCCTACCACCCATGCGATGACGCGGTATTGTCGCTGCAGGAATTCGCCGGTAACGGCTGGCGCTTCCCGCCGCAGCAGCGCTTGCTGCGGGACGAGATCGATGCCGGGTTCGATGAGCTCGGAGTATTGTTGATGGGCCACAGGAAAGGCGCGTACTGGTACGGTTCGCAACTGAGTATCGACGAGGCGCGCAAGCTCTGCCCGTACAACAACGCCACCAGCCTGCAGGTCAACGCCCCCTACGTGGCGGCGATCGTCTGGGCGCTGAGACATCCCAAGGCCGGCATCGTCGAACCGGACGAGATCGACTACCAGCCGCTGCTCGAACTGTCCGCGCCTTATCTCGGCAAACTGGTCGGCGTATACACCGACTGGACGCCGCTCACCGGCCGCGGCAGCCTGTACCCGGAGGACATCGACGCCTCGGATCCGTGGCAGTTCCGCAATTTTCGGGTTTCATGATCCGCTGATCCACGAGATCGCGCCAGGCGTGTTAAGTTAAGCCTGACGCAGGCGCCGCACGATGCGCCGCGAATCGCGCCAGGCTGCCTCACGATCCGCCCGCATGGTGAAACGCTCCTCAAACACCTTGTTTCGTGGCCATCGCATCGAGCGTGCCGGAGAACCACATTTGATAAACGGACACGACCCACATGAACACGAAGCATAGCACCATGATGCCGCCGGTGGCCATGGTCACCAGGGCAACCGGATGAAACAGCTTGGTCAAATACCAGGAGCTTACGTCCAGCGCCATGGCCACGAAGGGCAGCGCGACAACCACGCTTTTGACCCATACAGGCCGCACGTCGGCGTGGCTGAAGATGAGCCCGATCAGGAAAAAGATGAAGGCCAGCCCGAACATGTGGATATGTGACCCCCGAACCAGCGTAACTACATCGGTCCCGGTATCCTTCTCGGTCACTTTCTTGATGTAGTCGTAACCGCCCAGATTCGTCAGACGCGGATTGTTGCCGTCATGGCAAATCACGCAGCGCTTTTCGATCGTCGGCCTGACGTCGGTCTCGTACTTGGCCTTGTCCGCGCCCTGCTGCACCCAGGCTACGATCGCGCTCAGTTCGTCGGCAGGCGCGATGTTCGCCATCGACCCGCGCAAGGCCGATTCGAGGCGCGAGCCTTTGCCGCTGCCGCTATAGGCAATGACCATGTCCTGATAGGACAAAGAGCTTGGATTTCCGTCTCGCCCCGCGTAGGTGTTAAACACATAGATCACGCCGAAGCTATAGCCCATGGCCAAAATGAAGAGCGCCGCGGTATAAAGAACCCGCAAGTCGAGGGGCAGCTCCGAATAGTGCGGGTAATGGGGATGCAGTGAGGTATCGCTCATGATTGTTTCCAGTGACGTTGTAGGCTGGACATCAAAGGGCAACGCAAACCGTTCCGCGCATGCGCCGGCCCCGATCTGTCATCGGTTCATTTACTTGCACGGCAGCGAAACGTATATGACCGAGCGCGGTTTCCGGCCCGCATAGTAAGTCGCAATGCCGATGATATCCTCGTCGCTCAGCACGCCGGACATCGCCGCCATCTGCGAGTTCTTGCGCGTTCCTTTGCGATAGGCGTGCAACACCTGCTCCAGGTAGTCGGCCCGTTGTGCCGCGAGTGCCGGCGAGTTCGGATCGGTGCTGTTGCCGTTGACGCCGTGACAGCGGTCGCAGCGCTCGGCCCATTCGGCCGCGCTCAGGACCCTATGCACCTTGGGCGCCTGCGGTTGCTGGCCCGCGTAATACGCGGCCATGTTCGTGACCGTGGCCTCGTCCAGCGCCGCCACGGACGCTTTCATGGCCGGATCGGCACGCGATCCATCCTTGTAGGCGCGCATCGCAGCGACAAAGTACTGCGCTTCCTGACCGGCGATGCCGGGCGCGGAGGGGTTGCCGCCGACGGCGGGGATGCCGCCGACGCCGCCCTCGCCATGACAGATGGCACAGGCCACGTCAGCCGCCTTACCCGCCTCCGGCTTGCCCGGCGCCGGAGTTTGCGCTTTTCCGGGCGCCTGCAGCGCCAAAAAAAGCGCGATGTCGTTCAGTTCCGCGTCGCCAAGCGCCGCGACCTGCGCTTTCATCAAATCATTCTTGCGCTGGCCGCTCTTGTAGGCGTTTACCGCCGCGACCAGATATTTCTGGTCGAGACCGCTAAGATTCGGCATGCCCGGCATCTTGCTGATACCGGTCTCGCCGTGACAAACCGAGCAGCGGACTGCAGCGGCCTTGCCGGCGCTGACCGGATCGGCCTTCGCCGGTGCCGCAATGACACCGGCCACGGCCGCGGGCTGCGCCGGCTCCAGGCTGGCGTAATAGGCGGAAACTTTCATCAGCGCATCGTAGTTCATGGGTTTGACGACGTCGTTCATCGGCTTGTCGCCGCGACCACCGCTTTGATAGTTCTTTAATTGCTGATAAACGTACGCCGGCCGCTGGCCGGCGATATGCGGCACGCCCTTGGCGGCGCCGATGCCATCGATGCCGTGGCAGCGCACGCACCAAGCCTCCGCCACTTTCTGGCCTTCCGCGATGTCCTGAGAGGTGGCTACCACCGCCCGCAGATTGTCGCTGTCGCCGCGACTGAGCGCGATGACCGGCGCGGCACCGGCCGGCAAAGCCGCCGCGATCGCCATGCCCGCAATCAGCACACCAAACACAAACATTTGCGCGCTTCGCTTCATCAACGTTCCCTCAAACGGTAGTCCGGCTCTGCAATATCCCCCGGCTACAATGCTCAAGCATCACCATATTCCGGCATTCAGAATACGGGGGTGAATCCAACGGGTGCGCTTGTGACGTTTTTTGGTTCTGGTTCGGCGCACGGCGTAATTTAGCATGAACTGGGAAAATTCGCAGACGCGAGTCTATTACAGTTTTCTGGTTCAGCGCAAGTTGTAATTTTAGCATTGTAATTTTAGCATGAACCGGAAATATTCGTAGGCGCCGCAGCCTCTGCAACGCGCATCTGGCGGTCTATTTGACCGTATCGCGCCGCGCACCTCCGGCATTGCGGCTTTCTGTCACGAGCGACTCAGGGCTCGCTCCAAGGCGAGCCCCGAGCGCACTTTTCCGATATATTGTCGTTCACGTCAGCAGATCTCGGTACGCATGGTCAGGCATCTCCATATTTTCGGCCAAGTGCAGGGCGTGGGCTTTCGCTACCACTTCAGCGAACAGGCACAGCGTCGGGGCATTAGCGGCTGGGTGCGCAACCGCCGCGGCGGCAGCGTCGAGGCGATGATAGAAGGCACGCCCGAAGCCGTGGAGGCATTGCTCGCCTGGGCACGGCTGGGCCCGCCCGCGGCGCGGGTGGAGCGCGTCGAGGTCAATGCAGCCGAAGGCAGGTTCGCCGCCTTTGAACTGCGGCCGACCGAATAGCCCGTTCCCGCGACCTCACGCATAGATCACCTGCACGTTTTCGGGCCGCAACCATTCCCGCAGCGACTGCATCAGAGCGTCGTCCAACCTGACGCGCCAGTCTTCGCCCAGGCGCATTTCGCAGCTCGCCGCACCGTTGCGATAGCACACGCAGACCGGGCAGGTGCCTTTGCGGTAAGGCGTGAGCAGGTCCCTGAGGTGGGCGGCCGCGGCCGAGCCAGAGCGGCTGGCTTCGCCGTTGATCGACAGGCGTATGGCTTTGGCGAACTGGCTGCGCGCAGCCGCCAGGTCGTAAATCCTGTCCGCGATAATGCGCATGAACGTGACGTCGCCCTCCTCGCCTGCGGCGGCCCGCCGCACGATCTTTACCTTGGCTTCGATCACCAGCAGGTTGTCCTCCTTGCACAGATCGCGGTACTGATCGAACACCTCGCTGTAAATGGTGATTTCCTGGGCGGCACTGCCGTCGCTCAGGTTCAGGATCACCATGCGCCCGCCCTGTGTCCTCTGGATGCGCACCGACTCGACCACACCGGCGATGAGCTGGCTTTTTTGCTGCTGTTCGGCGCCGGACTGCAGGCTCCTGAGCGAACCGCGCACGAAGCGTTGTACCTCCGCGCGGTAGGCGCTGAAGGGATGCCCGGAGAGATAAAAACCTAGGCTCGCCTTTTCCTCCTTCAGCAAGCGCCCCTCGTCCCAGCGCTCGACGCGGATCAGCGCCGGGCGCTCCGCTCCGGCGCCGCCGGCGTTGCCGAACAGGTTGACCTGCCGGGCGTGGCGCTCGCGCTGCTCCGCTGCCTCGAGGGCGATCCCGACCGAGGCGAACAGACTGGCACGGTCGGGGTTGATGCAATCAAACGCCCCGGCGCGCACCAGCGCCTCGAGCACGCGGCGGTTGACCACGCGCTTGTCGATACGCTCACATAAATCGAACAGGTCGCGAAACGGCCCGCCGTCCTCGCGCGCGCGCACGATGGCGCCGATCGCCGATTCGCCCGTGCCTTTCACCGCGCCCAGGCCGTAACGGATGCTTTGCTCGTCCACCGGCACGAAACGGTATGCGCCGCTGTTGATGTCGGGCGGCAGCACTTTCAGGCCGTTTGCCAGCGCGTCGGCGTAGACGCTGTGCGCCTTGTCCGTGTCGTCCATCACTGCCGACAAGTTGGCGGCCATGAATTCGGACGGGAAATGCGCCTTCAGGTAGGCGGTCTGACACGCGACCAGCGCATAGGCCGCGGCATGCGACTTGTTGAAGCCGTAGCCGGCGAACTTCTCCATCAGGTCGAACAGTTCGCTCGCTTTTCTCTTGTCCACGCCGTTCTTCTCGGCGCCGGCGACGAAAATGTCGCGCTGCTGCGCCATCTCGTCGGCATTCTTCTTGCCCATCGCGCGGCGCAGGAGGTCGGCGCTGCCCAGGCTGTAGCCGCCGATCACCTGCGCGATCTGCATCACCTGTTCCTGGTAGATCATGATGCCGTAAGTCGAGCCGAGGATGGGCTGCAGGCGCGCATCCAGGTATTCGACCTGCTGCTTGCCCTGCTTGCGCTCGATGAAATCGGGAATCAGGTCCATCGGGCCGGGCCGATACAGCGCGACCAGGGCGATGATGTCCTCGAAGCGGTCGGGCCGCGCCTGCTTCAGCAGGTCGCGCATGCCGCGCGATTCGAACTGGAACACCGCGGTGGTGTTGGCGCCGGCGAATAGCTTGTAGATCGCGGGATCGTCGAGCGCGATCGCCTCCAGCGAAAAATCCGGCCGCGGCTCGCCGTACTGGCGGCTGCGGATGTGGCGGATCGACCAGTCGAGGATGGTGAGCGTGGTCAGGCCGAGAAAATCGAATTTCACCAGGCCGACGGCTTCGACATCCTTCATGTCGAACTGGGACACCACGCTCTCCGCGCCCTGCGCCGTGTACAGCGGGCAGAAATCGGTGAGCTTGCCCGGAGCGATCAACACGCCGCCCGCATGCATGCCGACGTTGCGCGTCAGTCCTTCGAGCTGCCCGGCGAGCGCGAGCAGTTCGCGCGTTTCCTCGTCGCTTTGCTCGCGTTCAGCGAGGCGCGGCTCCATCTCCCGCGCCATGTCGAGCGTGATCAACTTGCCCGGCGCAAACGGGATCAGCTTCGCCAACTCGTCGGTGCGGCCGTAGTTCCATTCCATCACCCGCCCGACGTCGCGCACCACCGCCTTCGCCGCCATGGTGCCGAAGGTGGCGATTTGCGCTACCGACTGGGCGCCGTACTTGTTCTTCACGTACTCGATCACGCGGTCGCGGCCGTCCTGACAGAAGTCGATGTCGAAATCCGGCATCGATACCCGCTCCGGGTTGAGGAAGCGCTCGAACAGGAGGCCGTAGCGCAGCGGGTCGAGATCGGTGATGCAAAGCGAATAAGCGACCAGCGAACCCGCACCCGAACCTCGCCCCGGCCCCACGGGCACGGCGTTCGCCTTGGCCCAGTTGATGAAGTCGGCGACGATCAGAAAGTAGCCGGAGAAGCCCATCTGGGTGATGGTCTTGATCTCGAATTCCAGGCGCGCGCGGTACTCGGGCTCGCGCCGGGCACGCTCTTTGTCATCGGGGAAAATTCTTGCCAGGCGCAACGCGAGGCCCTGCTCGGCCTCTCGCGCGAGATAAGCGTCCAGGCTGACTCCGTCCGGGGTGGGAAACGGCGGCAGTTTGCTCTTGCCCAGTTCCAGCGTGAGGTTGCAGCGGCGCGCGATCTCGACGCTGTTGGCGAGCGCCTCGGGAAGATCGGCGAACAACTGCGCCATCTCTGCCTGCGTCTTGAAGTAGCTCTGCGGCGTGAACAGGCGCGGACGATGCTGGTCGGCAAGCACATAGCCCTCGGCGATGCACACGCGCGCTTCGTGCGCGAGAAATTCCTCGAGCTTGAGAAACTGCACCGGATGGGTCGCGACCAGCGGCAGGCCGAGGCGGGCGGCGAGCGCAAGCGCGCGCTCGATATAGTGCTCGGTGGACGCGGCGCCCGCGCGCTGCAGCTCGATATAAAAGCGCCGCGGGAACAGCCGCGCCCATTCGCCGGCCAGGCGTTCTGCCAGCGCGGCGTGATCCTGCGCAAGCGCGCCGCCGACATCGCCTGCCTGAGCGCCGGAGAGCGCGAGCAAACCATCTACGCCGCGCTCGGACAGCCACGCCTTGCGGATCTCGGCGCGGCCGCGTGCCTGGTTTTCCAGCCACGCACGGGTGAGCAGCTCTGACAGTTGGTGGAAACCTTCGCGGTTACGGCATAAGAGCAGCAAGCGCGACGGCTGCTCGCGCTCGGCTTCGTTGGTGATCCAGACGTCGCAGCCGATGACCGGCTTCACCCCTTCGCCGCGCGCCGCCTTGTAGAACTTCACCATGCCGAACAGATTCGCGAGGTCGGTGATGGCGAGCGCGGGCATGCCGTCCGCGGCGGCGCGCGCCACCGCCTCGTCTATGCGCACAATGCCGTCAGTGACAGTGAATTCGCTGTGCAGGCGCAAGTGGACGAAGGCAGGGGTCATTGGTGGAGGCGGCGCAGGATCGAAGTCGCGGAAATTCTACCACCGGCACATCGATCCGCAGGACGTTCGCGATAAATCAAGAGCCTGCAGCTGCCGCGCAAGTGATCTTGGCTTGCGCCCGGCGGATCTTGCGCCGCCTCTGAGCAGCGTTTCAATGGCAATGCGTAGATGCAGCTTCAAGACGTTCACTCCTTCCTCCTCACGTTGGTGAGGAATCAGCGTAACGTCCCGCCGTCGGGCGCCTCCGATTAGGCACGCTAGGCGCGCCTACGTCTGCTCAGGGTGGAGGAGTTTAGGTGGCCGCCGGGAGTTGATAACCATTTTTTCGAAACAATCTCGGGCAGGTATCTGCGACAGTATTGTCATAAAGGGTTTGTCATTTCCATCTCTCAGCGCTACTGCCGGACCATTCCACATCGTGCCCGGCCGACCCGCGCGAATACCGCTCTAGACCACTATGGGCCGTTCCGGTTCCGGCCGGCCCGGCTGCGCGACGATCCACCGATTCTCTCCGGCGCTTGACTGCGGGCACGGCCGCCATTGATAATGGATGGGTCAACATATTATGAAATATGGGTAGCCATATGAAAACTACGGTCGAGCTTTCGGACGCACTGCTGGTTGAGGCCAGGAAAATCGCCGCGCGCGAGGGCGTCACGGTACGAACGCTCATCGAGCAGGGTTTACGGCACGCGCTCACTCAGCGCAGGCAGCGCGGGCGATTTCGCCTGCGCAAGGCGACTTTCAAAGGGCGCGGCCTCAGCGCGGCCGCGCGCGGCGCCGGCTGGGAGCAATTGCGGGAGCTGGCTTATGAGGGGCGCGGCGGATGATCGCCGTTGACACCAATATTCTGGTCTACGCGCATCGCGAGGACTCGGAATGGCATCAAGCCGCCTATCAGCGGTTGGCGGTACTTGCCGAGGGACGCGCGGCATGGGCGATTCCCTGGCCGTGCATCCACGAATTCCTGGCAATAGTGACCCATCCGAGGATATTCACGCCGCCAACACCGCTAGCAAGGGCGCTTAGCCAGGTCGATGCATGGATCGAGTCGCCGTCGCTCGTTCTTCTCGCCGAATCGCAGGTGCACTGGGAACGGCTGCGCGGCCTGCTGCTGGCCGGCAAAGTTGCCGGGCCAAAGGTGCACGACGCGCGCATCGCAGCCTTGTGCCTGCAGCACGGCGTTAAGCAACTCTGGTCCGCCGATCGCGATTTCGGGCGATTCTCCGCTGTGACGGTCGTAAATCCGCTGACCACATGAGGTTTCTTGGCGTTTGCTGCTTTGCGCCCGGCCGACCCGCGCGAATGCCGCTTTAGGCGACTACGGTCCGGGCCTGCCCTGACGCGCGCGCTTCGATGCGGCCGATGCGATAGACGCTCTCGCCTGCCTCCGTGAGCATGCGCATGGCCTTGGCAGCGTCCTCTTCGCCCACGATCAGGGTCATGCCGATGCCGCAATTGAACACGCGGTGCATTTCCTCCTCGGCGACGCCACCATGCTGTTGCAGCCATTTGAACAGGGGGGGGACGGGCCAGGCGGATTTCTGCAGCACCGCAGTAACGCCCTCGGGCAGCGCGCGCGGGATGTTCTCGACCAGGCCGCCGCCGGTGATATGCGCCAGGCCCTTGACCTGGATTTGCCGCATCAGCGCAAGCAGCGGCCTGACGTAAATCCGCGTCGGTTCGAGCAGCACCTCGCCGAGCAGCCGACCGTCGAAGTCTGCCTGCAAGTCGGGTTGCGCGCGCTCGATGATGGCGCGGATCAGCGAATAGCCGTTGGAGTGCGCGCCGCTGGATGCGAGCCCCAGCACCGCGTCGCCGGCGACAATGTCGCGGCCGTCGATGATCGCGCTTTTTTCCACCACGCCGACGGCGAAACCGGCAAGATCGTACTCGCCCTCCGGGTACATGCCGGGCATTTCCGCCGTCTCGCCGCCGATCAGCGCACAACCGGCCAGCTCGCAGCCGCGCGCGACGCCCTTGATAACGTCGGTGGCGCGGGCGACGTCGAGTTTGCCGCAAGCGAAGTAGTCGAGGAAGAACAGCGGCTCGGCGCCCTGCACCAGCACGTCGTTGACGCTCATCGCGACCAGGTCGATGCCCACCGTATCGTGGCGGTTCAGATGGAACGCGAGCTTCAGCTTGGTGCCGACGCCGTCGGTGCCGGCGACCAGCACCGGCTCGCGGTATTTCTTGGAGATTTCGACCAGCGCGCCGAAGCCGCCGATGCCGGCCAGCACCTCGGGCCGCAGGGTGCGCTTGGCGTAAGGCTTGATCGCCTCGACCAGGTCGTCGCCGGCGTTTATGTCCACGCCCGCGTCGCGGTAGGACAGGGATTTTTCGGGGGGAGTATTCAAGATTTGTATGTTTGGCGAGATACGGCTACAGTTCTGGCCTTTGCAGCGCAAAGTCTACTCGAAATGACGCCCAAAATCCTGGCCGAGCCGAACAATCTGTTGTGGTTTGTCGACGCCGCGGTGGTGACCCGGTATCGCAACAGCAGCCTGTACAAGGAATGATGCAGCAACTGCTCCTGCAACTCGCGCCGCCACCGGCGCCGACGCTGGACAACTTTGTTCCGGGCCGCAACGGCGCCGCGCTGCGGGCGCTGCGGGAGATCGCCGGCGGCACCGGCGCCGAACGCTTCGTCTACCTGTGGGGCGAGCCGGGCAGCGGCCGCACGCACCTGCTGCGCGGCCTGGCGCAAGCCGCAGGCGCTCGCAAGGCGCTGTATCTTAGCGGCGCGCCGGGCGCCTGCCTGGAGAACGACAGCATGGAGGACGACAAGGTGATCGCCGTGGACGATGTGCAGGATTTGTCGGCAGACGGTCAGATCGCCCTGTTTGACCGGTACAACCGGGTGCGCGCAGCGGGCGGTGCACTCGCAGCCGGCGGCGACGCCGCGCCGGCGCAGCTCGCGCTGCGCGAGGAGCTGTGCAGCCGCCTCGCCTGGGGCCTCGCGTTCCAGTTGCACCCTTTGTCGGACGCGGAAAAAGCCGCGGCGCTGCGCGAGCATGCCCGCGCTCGCGCGCTCGATCTCCCCGAGGATGTCAT
This sequence comes from Pseudomonadota bacterium, assembly GCA_043805375.1. Taxonomy (GTDB): domain Bacteria; phylum Pseudomonadota; class Gammaproteobacteria; order Burkholderiales; family SG8-39; genus 2-12-FULL-64-23. Next base: position 14,499 of record JAZDIA010000024.1, on the reverse strand, counting down.
CCCCTACCTGTTGAGGCACGCGCGGCGCGACATGGCGAGCCTGATCGGCATCCTCGATGCGCTCGATCGCTACTCGCTCGAGCAAAAACGCCCGGTCACCCTGCCATTGGTCAGAGATGCCCTGGAATCGATGAAAGACAAACTCGCTTGACCGGCGATAAAGGAATTGCATTGGAACTGGTTCTATTCGACCTCGACAACACCCTGCTCGACGGCGACAGCGACTACGAATGGGCGCAATTCCTGATCGATCAGGGCGTGCTCGAGCGCAAAAGCTACGAGCATCGCAACCGGGAATTTTTCGACCAGTACAAGGCGGGCCGGTTGGACATCTACGCCTTTCTCGACTTCCAGCTCGCCCCCCTGGCGCAATATCCGCGCGCGCAGCTCGACGCCTGGCACGCGCAGTTCATGGCGCTGAAAATCCTGCCGATAATCTCCGCCGCAGCGCGCCGGCTGGTGGCCACAAACCTGCAAGCCGGGCATCTGTGCGCCATCGTCACCGCCACCAACTCCTTTGTCACCGCGCCGATCGCGCGCGAGTTCGGCGTGGCGCACCTCGTCGCCACCGAGCCTGAGGAAATTGGCGGCAGGTTTACCGGCAGGGTGCGTGGCACCCCCTGCTTTCGCGAAGGCAAGATCACCCGGGTCGAGCAGTGGCTCGCAGCACAAGGCAAGCGCTGGGACGATTTTTCCAAAAGCCGGTTTTACAGCGATTCGCACAACGACCTGCCTCTCCTGGAGCTGGTGTCGCACCCGATTGCGGTCCGGCCCGATCCCCCGCTCGAGCAGACGGCGCTCGCGCGCGGCTGGGAAGTCATTGCGCTCGACTAGGCTCGCGCGGACCGTCCCGCATGAGGCGGTGGGGGCGGCGCGCCTCTGCCGCCGCCCGGATTTGAGGTATCATGCGACCCGCAGCCGCCTTGTGTCGCTCACCCAGGGCGATCCGGAGGCTCTTTATCCATGCACGCCAGAACCCGCCGGCGGGTCCGGCTCTAAAGCGTTCATTCCCGCACCTTGATCAAGAAATTCATCCGCCGCATTTTCAATATGGGCGCCGAGCCGACGCCCAGGATATACGGGCGCGACCAGCACGGCATCGCCCGCAGTTCCATCAGCCACGGCGCGCTCAAGGTGTGCGAGATCCTGCGCTCGCACAACCACTCGGCCTACATCGTCGGCGGCGCAGTGCGCGACCTGCTGCTCGGGGTCGTTCCAAAAGACTTCGATGTCGCCACCGATGCGCATCCGGAGGAGATACACCGCCTGTTCCGGCGCTCCCACCTGATCGGCCGTCGCTTCAAGCTGGTGCACGTGCTGTTCGGCCAGGAAACGGTCGAGGTGTCCACCTTCCGCGCCGGCGAAGGCGGGGAGGCCGACGAGCACGGGCGCCTCCTGCGCGACAACGTCTACGGCACGCGCGTGCAGGATGCGGCGCGGCGCGATTTCACCGCGAACGCCCTTTATTACGACCCGCACGACGAGACCGTGCTCGATTACCACGGCGGTTTCGCCGACGTGCGCAAGAAGACCATGCGCATCATCGGCGACGCGGGCCTGCGCTTTCGCGAGGACCCGGTGCGCATGCTGCGGGCGGTGCGCTTCGCCGCCAAGCTCGGCTTTAGCATCGACCCGAAAACGCGCTCGCCCATCCACGAGCTCGCGGACCTGATCGAGAACGTGCCCGCGGCGCGGCTGTTCGAGGAAATGCTGAAGCTGCTGCTCTCGGGCCACTCAGCGGCCTGCCTGGCGCAGTTGCGCAAGGAAGGCCTGCACCACGGGCTGTTGCCGCTGCTGGACGTGATCGTGGAGCAGCCGCACGGCGAGCGCTTCCTGCGCCTCGCGCTGGAGCAGACCGATGCGCGCATCCAGACCGGGAAATCGGTCTCGCCCGCGTTCCTGTTCGCCGCCCTGCTGTGGCACGAAGTGCTCTCGGCATGGAAAAGCAACGAGAGCCAGGACATGCGCAGCATCCCGGCGCTGTACCTCGCCATGGACCAAGTGGTGGACGCACAGACCGACAAGCTCTCGATTCCGCGGCGCCTGACCGCGACAATGAAGGAAATCTGGGTGCTGCAACCGCGGCTCGAGCAGCGCTCGGGCAAGCGCGCCCTGGTGCTGCTCACCCACCCGCGCTTTCGCGCCGGCTACGATTTCATGCTGCTGCGCGCCGAGAGCGGCGAGGCGCCGATGGAACTGGCCAACTGGTGGACCCGCTTTCAGGACGCAGAGACCGAAGAGCGCAACGCCATGCTGATTCCGGACGCGGCACCCAGGAAGCGAGCGCGCCGCCGGCGCAGGAGCAAGACCGAACGCACGCCGGAGCCGGCGCCGACTCCGGATGAACCGGGGAATTAACCAGACGCAGAGGTCGCAGAGCGAGAGCAGCGCGTCTCAAGAAAAACCTCCGCGTCCTCTGCGCTAGTCAATTGATATCGATGCACATCGCATTCATCGGCCTGGGCAGCAATCTCGACGACCCCAAGAGCAAGGTGCGCCAGGGATTGGCGGCGCTGGCCGAATTGCCGCGGACGCAGTTTGCGGCCGCATCGTCGCTGTATCGCAGCGCGCCCCTTGGCCCTGCGGGCCAGCCCGATTTCGTCAACGCCATAGCGCGGTTATCCACCGGACTCGCGCCGCAGGCCCTGCTCGCGGCGCTCCTCGCCATCGAAAGGCGTTTCGGCCGCGTGCGCTCTTTCCGCAACGCGCCGCGCACCCTCGACCTGGACTTGCTGCTCTACGATGCGCAATGCATCGACGAGCCCGGGCTCGCCGTGCCGCATCCGCGCATGCACCGGCGCGCCTTCGTGCTGGCGCCGCTAGTCGAGATCGCGCCCGATTGCGTCATTCCCGGCATCGGGCCCGCCGCGGACTGGCTCGAGCGCTGCCGCGACCAGAACATAGACAGGCTTGCCCAAGGAACATGAATTTGGCCGTCACGCGCAAAGCACTAAAGCCCGACTACGCGCGGGCGGCGCTGTGTATCATAGGCGCCGTGTGTTTCATCTTCCGCCACTGATGGAAAAATACCGCTACATCGTCGTCGAAGGCCCCATCGGCGTGGGCAAGACCAGCCTCGCCAGGCGCCTCGCCGAGCACCTCGGGAGCGAGCTGCTGCTGGAGCAGCCGGAGCAGAACCCGTTCCTCGCGCGCTTCTACCAGGACATGGAGCGCTACGCGCTGCCGACGCAGTTGTTTTTCCTGTTCCAGCGCTTCAACCAGTTGCGTGCCCTCGCCCAGATCGACATGTTCAGCCAGGTGACCGTGGCGGATTTCCTGCTCGACAAGGACCCGCTGTTCGCGCGCCTCACCCTCAACAACGACGAACTGCAGCTGTATCGGAGAATCTACGCCACGCTCTCGCCGCAGGCGCCGCGGCCGGACCTCGTGATCTACCTGCAGGCACAGACGGAAACGCTGGTGGAGCGCGTCAGGCGCCGCGGCGCCGAGTTCGAGCGGCCGATGTCGGATGCCTACCTCGCTCTGGTCGCGGACGGCTACAACCGGTTTTTCTACCACCACAACGGCGCGCCGGTGCTGATCGTCAACTCGGAACGGCTCAATTTCGTCGACCGGCCGGCCGATTTCGGATTGCTGCTCGAGCGCATCGAAGGCATGCGCGGGCAGCGCGAGTTCTTCAACCTGGGCGAATGAACATGGATATCGTCACTTCCGTTATGGCATTGCGCGAACGGCTGAAGCGCGAGCCCAACAACGTCTTCGTGCCCACCATGGGCAATCTGCACGAAGGGCATATCGAACTGATACGCATTGCCAAACCCAAGGCCGCGTGCACGGTGGTGAGCATTTTCGTCAACCGCCTGCAATTCGGGCCGAAGGAAGATTTCGAGCGCTATCCGCGCACCTTTCAGACCGACTGCGACAAACTCAGGAACGCCGGCGTAAATGTGGTGTTCGCGCCGGACGAAAATGAAATCTACCCCGAGCCGCAGACCTACGTGGTCGAGCCCTCCGATCTGCAGCACATCCTCGACGGCGCTTTCCGCCCGGGGCACTTCCGCGGCGTCGCCACGGCGGTGCTGAAGCTGTTCAACATGGTCATGCCGCATGCGGCGATCTTCGGCAAGAAGGACTACCAGCAGTACCTGGTGCTGCGCGACATGGTGCGCCAGCTTGCCCTGCCGGTGGAAATCATTCCGGCCGAAACGGTGCGCGCAGCGGACGGTCTGGCGCTGTCCTCGCGCAATGGCTATCTCACCCCGGCCGAACGCGCCGAGGCGCCGCGCCTGTACCAACTTCTCGGGAACTCACGGGAAAGAATCACCCAAGGCGAGCGCAATTTCCAGCGCATCGAGCTCGAAACCATGGCGCTGCTGTCGCAAAACGGCTGGGCGCCGCAGTACGTCTCGGTGCGCCGCCGCGCGGACCTGCAGGCGCCGACTGCCCCGGATCGCGAGCTGGTGGTGCTCGCGACCGCCTATCTCGGCAAGACACGGCTCATCGACAACATCGAAGTGGCCCTGTAGCGCGACCCAGAACGACCTGGGTTCAACATCCAATTCCGTGAGGATACCGACATGAAGCATCGAATCGCCCGCGCCGCGGCGCTCACCTGCGCAACCCTGATGTTGAGCGCTTGCAGCAGCGTAAACGTGAACCTGTGGCCGTTCGGCGGCGACAAGGAGCAGGATCTGTCGCGCACCCCGTCCGGCGCGACTGCTTATCAGTGCGAAGACGGAAAGCGCCTGTTCGTGCGCTATCTGGACAGCGGCGCCGCCGCCTGGGTGATCCTGCCGGAGCGGGAATTCCGCCTGAACAAAGCCACCTCGACCTCCGGTACCAGCTACAGCAACGGCAGCGCCACGCTCGACATCAAGGACGGCGGGGTGACACTCTCGGACGGCGCCACCGTAACCTACGCCGGCTGCAAGGCATCCGGCGGCTGAGCGACGGCCCGATCACGCACTCGCCAGGACGCTTGTCTTCCCTGGCCATGGACGTCGGCTGCGCGAATCGGGTGTTTCCCGCGGTATTTGGTGTGCCAAGTACTCATAAGTAAATGGCATGGCTATGAACCGGTACCCGAAGTGCCAACAGTCGAGATGTTTTTGGCGGTGGTCGAGAAAGACCAATATGGTTGCTTCTGGGGGTAGGCATGCCACATAACAACCCGGCGCAGACGGATCGCCTCCAGCGGTGCGCGCTTCCGGCGGCCGCGGGCCAGGAATGTTATGCCCCAAATGAGTAGCGCATCTCGGCCGGTAGCGAGTAAACTGTTCTCACTGGAGGTAGTCATGGACGCATCTCTCGTCAGTCGCAACCCCGAAATCATGAGTGGGGCGCTTTGCTTCACGGGTACCCGCGTGCCTATCAAGAACCTTTTTGACTACCTTGAAGGCGCGTCCTCTCTGGAAGACTTTCTCGAGGACTTCCCCTCCGTATCCCGAGCTAAGGCCATAGCGGTACTTGAGGCGGCCAGAGCGCGCCTGACTGCCGATGCGCCTGCTGCTTGACGAGTCGGTGCCGAGTAGGTTTCGGCGTTCGTTGCCAAACCATGAAGTCCGAACAGTCGTCGAGATGGGCTGGTCTGGGGTAAAGAACGGCAAGCTCCTTGCGCTCGCGGCCGACGAATTCGACGCGTTTATCACAGTGGACAAGAGCTTAACGTATCAGCAGAACCTGACTACGCTTCCGGTAGCTGTGATCGTCTTGGATGCAGTGTCGAACGAGCTGCCCGCGCTACTGCCCTTGGTGCCAGTCCTTGAGCGGGCGCTTTCGTCCCTGAAGCCTCGAACGTACACACGTGTCGAAGGTGAGGCATAACTATTCATTGGTGCGGACGCCTATCGGCGCCGCTGACCGTGACGTTGGGCAGCCAGATGATCGCCTGCGCTACACTGAAGTTCTAGAACCCATTTTCGGGGGCACCATGCATCTGACCGCAGTTTTCCAAAAGGTTACCGAGGGCTATATCGGTTTTGTGGAAGAGCTTCCCGGTGCAAATACCCAAGGCGTCACGCTCGACGAAGTGCGGGCAAATCTTGCAGAGGCAGTTGAACTGGTTCTTGAGGCCAATCGCACTCTGGCGGAAGAGGCGATCCAAGGCCAAGAGGTCATTCGCGAAAAGATGCTGCTTCCTGCAGCATGAAACGCGACGACCTTGTTCGCCACCTTCGGCAAAACGGCTGCGTTTTGCTTCGGGAAGGCGGCAAACACTCCGTATTCGTGAACCGAGTGACACAAAAGGCTACCACCGTGCCTCGTCACCGCGAACTAAACGATTTTTTGGCGAGGAAGATCTGCCGTGATCTCGAGGTTCCCGCGCCGTAGCCGTCTTCTTCTGGAAACCCACGATCAGGCGGAGTCGCCCGAGGCGCCGTCCTGGTTCATCACCATTCCCGACTCGATTCCCCATCTTGCTCTTGCCACCCCCCGGGGAAACGTACTCGTCCAGGGCCGCCGGCTTGTCCATCAAGGTGACAAGCCAGGCCTCGCGGCTCCGGGGCATGCGCCTGGTGACGGGCCACATGTATCGCAGTATGATCTCCTCCTCCTTTTGTGATCGCCGATGTCGGACCCGCCGTGAATCAATCCCGCGATGGTGATCCTGCCCCATTGTCGGGTGCCGGTTTGCGGTAGAAGAGATTGAGGAGGAAACCCGCGACGAGAATACCCGCTGCCGCGAGCAGGGCCCTGGTGAACTCCTGCTGCCCTGTGGCTTCATCGGACCTCGAAAGGAGTTCCATGAGCGAGGGACCGACGATGCCGGCGGCGCTCCATGCCAGGAGCACCTTGCCATAGATGGAGCCCATGTTGCGCATGCCATACGTGTCGGCAATGTAGGCTGGCATGGTGGAGAAACCGCCGCCATAGCAGGCCAGGATGTAGCAACCCAGCACGGCCAGCAGGATGACGTTCTCGACCTGTCCCAGCACGAGGAACACGGGAACCTGGCTGCCCAGGATGATGGCAAACACCATCTTGCGACCCAGGCGATCCGACAAGCTCGACCAGAATATCCTTCCCAGCCCGTTGAACAGGGCGCCCAGTGCAACAAGCGTACCGGCAGTGGCGGCATCCACCCCTGCCTGGCTTCTCACAAGCGGCGAGTGATTGCTGATGAGGGCGATGCCTGCGGTGATATTCAGGAACAGGACGACCCAGAGGAGGTAGAACTGGGGGGTGCGCAGTGCCCAGGCAAGGTCCCTCGATGGAATCTCATCACCCCGGACCTTCCCGGCGACTCCTGCAACCGAGTCGGGAGGATTGCCCATCTGGAATGCCGACACGAGCATGACGACGAGGAACAGTGCGCCTGAGAAGAGAAAGGTCGACTGGAGCCCGATGGCATCCACGAGCCGCGGGCCAGCCTGTCCCATGATGGCCGCGCCGAGCCCGAACCCCATCACTGCCAGGCCGGTGATCAGGCCGCGCCGCTCCGGGAACCAACGCACGAGGACTGCGATGGGAGTGATGTACCCCATGCCGTTGCCGATGCCTCCCAGCACCCCATATCCCAGCCAGAGAAGCCACAGTGAATCGAACCTGTGGGCAAGGCCGGCCATGACGGTGGCTGCAGGAAAAAGGAGGGCGGAGACCAAAGCAACCTTCCTGGCGCCAGCGCTGTCCACGAAGCGGCCCCCGAATGCAGCCGACAGACCCAGGAAACCGATCATGAGCGTGAAGGTGAACGTGAACTGGGCAGGTGTCCAGTCGTGCGAGGCGAGGAAGGGGGCCTTGAACACGCTCCAGGCGTACACCGTGCCAAGGACCATCTGCATGGCGACGCCAGCAAGGGCCACCGGCCATCGTCTCGGTCTCTCTCCTTCCCTATCCTGGTTCACAGTGGGCACCTCTTTCCCCGGATGTTGCTCGTTCGATGGGAATCCGCGCCTCGTCGTATTAGCGCTTCCGTGGGCCAAGCCCGCCTGACTTCTTCCTTCATGCCTGCTTCCTCCACCCCCTGCATCAAGTATATCTGGCGCCGCCCGGATTCAAGATCATGCGCTCGGGGAAATCGGGCCTCCTCGTGTTGCTCCTGGCATCCACGATTGTCCTCCCCGGGACAGTCATCGCATCGGGCGGTGGCGGGGAGGAACCGATAGGCATCGACACCTGTCTCATCGTCGTGTTCTCCATCATATCCATCGCCCGCGCAATCGCCGTGCTCCTTTTCATCAGGGCGCCGGTGATGGGAAAGGAGCACGGGAAGCACGGGGAAGGCGGTCACGGCGGACATTGAGATCGATCCAGCACCCTTGAAAGGCCGACGCAAGCTGCACTCCACGCGACTTGATACCCGACCGTGTCATGGCCGCTTCCGATGACCAGCGGTGCGGACGTCCCCGCCAGCAATTGGGGATGGTGGCCCAGGTTCGAGTTCTTCAGGGGCAACACGATCATGACCCTCGTCGTGGTGCCCATAGCACTGGTGCTGTCGCTGACACCGTTCATGGCAGAGGAGGGCATCGCGGCCGATCTCACGTTGCGGGGCACGGTCCTCGACGAGGACAGCCGGGAGTAGGATCCCAGTGGCCTTCCAGGGATCGTCTATGCCATCGGCGACAAGCTGTGTCATCAAAGGATAGGAAATCCAACGGGCCTTCCGGAAGTATCGCTGACGCTGGGTGCCGCAGTCAATCGCCGATTTCGCGCCAGCATGCGTCACCATTCGCAGAAAAGCCTCCCGAATCGCAATCGGGTAAGGGCCGGCTGCTAACCGGCCCTCCTCACACCACCCGGCATGCGGGTCCGCACCGGGCGATTCACGAACAGGAAGCACACGTGTCGCTCATGCGTATGCGTGAGCCTTCAGCGCAAGGTGAACGCGCAATGGATGATGTACTGCCTCATCCATAACATCGGCAAGATCCAGCGCTACGGCGATATCGGACAATGGAAAACGGAACGAAAGGCGGAAATCAGGCAATAGAGAAGAAAAACCAGAGCGACACGCGTTCAATAACGCGATCGCGCCTCCTCAACTAGAAACCACTCGCCATTCGGAATCGGCAGCGGTAGCATTGTCGCGTGAAAAGAGTTTTTCTACAGACTCGTTAGACAGCGCAAAAGGATTTGGTCCTTGGCATTTTCCGGTGTGTGGAAATAATCCGTCATATGAAAAGCTACCGAAAAGAACTCTGGTTCAACGTTCCTTCTCGCCGCGCTTTCATCAATATTACCTCTCAAGTACAAGAGTGCCTTCTTGAGAGCGGCATCAAGGAAGGATTCGCTCTCGTAAACGCCATGCACATCACGGCGTCCGTCTTCATCAACGATGACGAGCGAGGACTTCACCACGATTATGAGACGTGGTTGGAGAAACTAGCTCCGCACGAACCAGTTGACCGGTACCGCCACAACGATACTGGGGAAGACAATGCCGATGCGCACATAAAGCGACAGGTAATGGGGCGAGACGTAGTAGTGGCAGTAACAGAAGGGAAACTAGATTTTGGTCCTTGGGAACAGATCTTTTATGGAGAGTTCGACGGAAGACGAAAGAAGCGAGTATTGGTAAAAATCGTAGGGGAATGAAGAATAATCATCGCAAACAGGCGCTGTCTAACTGAGGTCGAACGGACAGGCTGGAAGCGCCACGTAAAAGCAATCGCCGTACTGGCCCGCCGCACGCCAAGACGATCTACGGCGGGCACTGGCTCGCCACCCAGCAAGACGCAAATGTGCCGGAAACCGGCGTCCCTATTCCCTCTTCGCAAGATTACCTGTTTGATTCAGGCGCGCAAACGCCGCTTGCTTCCGGCCGTCAGACCCATCGAAGTCAAATAGCCGGCCCACGGGCTCAGACTGACGATTCTTCGAGATTGCCTTCAGAAAGGAAGCTCGGCGCCGGGTTTGGCCGCCTGCAGCACCGCGCGGAATTCGGCCTGGATGCGCGCGATCGCGGCCTGGGTTTCGCCCTCGAAGCGCAGCACGATCACCGGCGTGGTGTTGGAAGCGCGCGCCAGGCCGAAGCCGTCGGCGTATTCCACGCGCAGGCCGTCGAGCTTGATGATCTCGCGCGCGCCGGGAAAGCGCGCGCTTTGCTGCAGCCCCGCGATCAGCCGGTGCGGCTCGCCTTCGGCGAGCTTCCAGTTGAGCTCCGGCGTGTTGATCGAGTCGGGCAGCGCGTCGAGCACCGCGTTCGCGTCGGCTGAGCGGCTGAGTATTTCCAGCAGCCGCGCGCCCACGTACAGCGCGTCGTCGAAGCCGTACCAGCGCTCGCCGAAGAAAATGTGTCCGCTCATTTCCCCCGCCAGAAGCGAATGGCGCTCCTTCATTTTCGCCTTGATGAGCGAATGCCCGGTCTTCCACATCACCGGCTTGCCGCCGCGCTCGGTGATCCAGGAGGCGAGCCGGCGCGTGCATTTGACGTCGTAGATGATCTCCGCGCCCGGGTTGCGTTTGAGCACGTCGTCCGCAAACAGCATCAACTGGCGGTCGGGATTGACGATGTTGCCGCGCTTGGTGACCACGCCGAGCCGATCGCCGTCGCCGTCGAAAGCGAGGCCCAGCTCCGCCTCCGAGTTGCCGAGCGCCGCGATCACGTCCTGCAGGTTCTCCGGCTTGGACGGATCGGGATGGTGGTTGGGGAAAGTGCCGTCGACGTCGCAATAGAGCGGCGTCACGTCGCAACCCAGGCGGCGGAACAGCTCGGGCGCGGTTGCGCCGGCCACGCCATTGCCGCAGTCGATGACGATTTTCATGCGCCGCGAGAGCTTGGCGTCGGAGACTATGCGCGCGAGGTACGCCTCGCGCACGTCGGCGGTCGAGTATTTTCCCGCGCCCTGGGTCAGATCGCCGCTCTCGATTCGCGCGCGCAGGTGCTGAATGTCGTCACCCGAAAGCGTAACCCCGCCGAGCACCATCTTCAGGCCGTTGTAATCGGGGGGATTGTGGCTGCCCGTGACCATGACCACGCTGTTGCAGCCGAGCTCATGCGCGGCGAAATACCCCATGGGCGTCGCAGCCATGCCGATGTCGATGACGTCGATGCCGGCGGCGCGCAGGCCCTGCGCCAGCGCGGCGCTGAGTGCCGGGCCGGACAGCCTGCCGTCGCGGCCGATGGCCGCCGCCGTTTGCGCGCGCGCGCGCGCCTCCGAGCCGATCGCCTGGCCGATGGCGGCGACGATTTCCGGGGTGAGCGTGCGGCCGACGATGCCGCGGATGTCATAGGCTTTGAAAATTTCAGCGGGAATGGAGATCATAAGGGCCGCAATCTTTGCGCAAGAAGAATCGCTATGTTACCGCAGAGGGTGCGCTCGAGCGAGAAGGCGAGGCGGGTCCGGATTGGCGCACGCTCTGACTGCGTAACGGACTTAATCGGCGCTCCCCCGATAGATATTGCGACAGCGCGTCTCCGTGATCAGGAAAGTGCACAGCCAGCCGAACAGCGCAAACGCGAACAATACCGCCAGCCCCCGGCGCCAATCATCCGGGCTGTGCGCCGCGCCATGGCTGGAGAGGTCGAGCACCAGGCCTACCAGCGGCTGCATCAGGGCCGGGCTGAGAAAACCACCGGCGTTGACGACGCTGGTGGAGGTGCCCGAGAAAGCCGGCGGGTTGACCTCCTTGGCATAAGCCCAGACCAGCGTGGCGCCGGAGATCGAGATACCCATGAGCGCGAATAACGCGAGCGTTGCCGCGAGCGGCAGCGGACCGCCCGAGAAAAACGGCAGCCAGCACAGCACGTAGACGAATCCGAACACGCGCATCAACGGCGTGCGCCTGCGGATGCGATCGGACACGGCGCCCATCGCAAGCGAGCCCAGGGCAAAGCACAGGATCATCAGGCTGGTATGCCAGGCGGCGAGCTGGCGCGTCATGCCGTGTACCTCGTGCAGATAGGGAATGGCCCACAGCCCACCCCAACTGAGATAGGCGCCGATCTGGCCGAAATGCACCAGGAACCCGGGCCAAGTGCGCCGATTGGCGAGCACCGTTTTCAGCCCCCGGAGCCAGTTCTCGTTCGCCTGAGGGTACTCGGGCTTGCCTTCCAGTTGCTGCATCGACGGCAGCCCCAGTTCGCGCGGATTGTCGCGCAGGAACAGCCAGGTAAGAACGGCAAGCAATATCGACAGCGCGCCGCTGGCGACAAAAACGTGGCGCCACGAGGTCTGCTCCACGACCCATGCCAGCGGCGCCGCCGACAGCAGCCCGCCCATGTTGCCGATGAACACTAAAAACCCGGTCATGGTCGCGAACTGGCGCTCGAGGAACCAGGTTGCATTCAATTTCAACACCGCGATGAACGCCACCGACACACCCAATCCGACCAGGAAGCGCCCGAGCACGGCGAGGCCGAAATCGGGCGCCAGGCCGAACAATACGGATCCGGCTCCAGCCACCAGCGCCCCGGCAGTGAATATCTTTCGCGGCCCGAGCGTGTCGGCGAGAATGCCCGAGGGCACCTGCATGGCGAAATAGACGTAAAAGTAAGTCGCCGCCAGCAGACCCAGAGACGCGCTCGAAGTGCCGAAAGTCTGCTGCAATTCGCCCGCTATCGCCCCCGGGGCGAGGCGGTGAAAGAACGCCAGCACGAAAGCCATTGCCCCCAGGGCAAAGGCAGTCCAGCGCAAGCGCTGCACGCGCTTCAAGGGGTCGGCCATGATCGACTCGTATTATAAAGTGTCGCGCCGCCGCGTCGCCGCGAGCCTACCCGCGGGTCCCGGTCCTGTGCTCTAATACGCCCCTGTCTGTTTCGAATACGCCGAAGGAGCATTCATGCCGCACACCTACGAGGAACTGAAGCACAAAACCCTGGCCGAACTGCGCGAGATTGCCTCGGGCATCACCCACGACGCCGTGCAAGGCTACACGCAGTTGAACAAGGACCACCTGCTTGTCGCCCTGTGCACGGCGCTCAATATCGATACGTACACGCATCACGAAGTGAAGGGCATAGACAAGGCCGCGACCAAGGCCAGGATCAAGGAATGGAAGAAGAAGCGCGACGACGCGCTGGCCGCGCGGGATCGCAAGGCGCTGAAGACGGCCTTGAACCAGATCCACCAACTCAAGCGCACTATGCGCAAGGCGATGGTCTAGCAAGCAATCCGTGCGCGAAAGCGCGGGCGGCCGCCCGGCGTCCGCCGCGGACATTGTCCTGCTTACAGCACCTTCCCCGGATTCATGATGCCTTGCGGATCGAGCGCGGCCTTGATCCTGCGCATCAGCTCCATCTCCAGCGGCGACTTGTAGCGCAGGATTTCGTCGCGCTTGTACTGTCCCAGGCCGTGCTCGGCCGAGATCGAGCCGCCGAAACGCGCCACGCTGTCATGCACCACGCGGTTCACTTCGGAAGCGCGCGCCATGAAGGCGTCCTCGTCGCCGCCTTCGGGATGCGCTATGTTGTAATGCAGGTTGCCGTCGCCCAGGTGGCCGAAAGTGACCATGCGCACGCCGGGGAAGGCGCGCTGCAGCTCGGCGCCGGTGACGGCGATGTACTCGGCAATGCGCGAGATCGGCACCGAGATGTCGTGCTTCACCTGCTTGCCCTCGCGCACCTGCGCCTCGGAAATGTTTTCGCGTAGCGCCCATAGCGCTTCGGCCTGCGCCTCGCTCGCGGCCACCACAGCATCCAGTATCAGATCGCGCTCGCTCGCCTCGGCCAGCGCTCCCTGCAGGGCGGCGTCCAGGCTATCGGCGCTCCCGCTGTCCGACAGTTCCAGCAGCACGTACTGCGCGTACGCCTGCGCCAACGGCAGCCGGGTCGCGGGAAAGTGCCTGGCCACCAGCGACAGGCAAAACGCCGATATCAGCTCGAAGCCGGTGACGCGGTCGCCGCACGCGACCTGCATATGCGAAAGCAGTTCCAGCGCCTTAGCGGGACTTTCGACTGCCACCAGCGCGGTGGCCCGGGCCCGCGGCCGCGGAAAGAGCTTGAGCACCGCCGCCGTGATGATGCCGAGCGTGCCCTCGGCGCCGACGAACAGCTGTTTCAGGTCGTAGCCGGTATTGTCCTTCCTCAAGGCCCGCAAACCGTCCCAGATCTGCCCGTCGGGCAGCACCACCTCCAGGCCGAGCACCAGATCGCGCGCGTTGCCGTAGCGCAGCACCGCGGTGCCGCCGGCATTGGTGGAGAGGTTGCCGCCGATCTCGCAACTGCCTTCGGCCGCGAGCGACAGCGGAAACAGGCGTCCCGCCGCGGCGGCCGCCTGCTGCAAATTGGCAAGCACGCACCCGGCCTCGACGGTGATCGTGTTGTTGACCGCATCGACCGCGCGAATGCGGTTCAGGCGCGACAGTTTGAGCACGATCTGGCCGCCGCCCGGCACGAAACGACTGGCGTCTTCCGCCGCCAGGGGCGTCGCGCCGCCGCACAGGCCGGTGTTGCCGCCCTGGGGCACGATCGCGACGCCGGCCTCGGCGCACAGCTTCACTACCGCGGCGACTTCCTCGGTCGATGCCGGCTTCACTATGGCGAGCGCCTTGCCGAAGTAGCGCTTGCGCCAGTCGGTCACGTAAGGCGCCGCGTCCCGCGGGTCGGTGATAAGCGCGGCGTCGCCGACGAGGGCGCGCAGTCGTTCGATCAGATGT